>NZ_WSRO01000002.1:5202321-5510357 GCF_009769735.1 Streptomyces sp. BA2 | reverse complement strand
AAGGCAGCACCCAGTGCTGGAAGAGGAACTTTCCGGTCACCGCGGTGGAGCCCTGGGCCTCGTCGGCGGCGCGGTCGAGGTCGATCCAGGTCGTCCGGAAGGCGTCGACGACCACCCAGACCAGGGAGGCCGCGGCGAGGACGGCCACCGCGAGCGCGACCGGGCGGTTGCCCGAATCGGCGTCCGGGGAGCGGCCGATGGGGGCCCGCGTCAGCATCAGACCGAAGAGCAGGAGGACGACGACGGAGCCGACATAGATCAGGACCTGCACCCAGGCGATGAACTCGGCGGTGAGCAGGAGGTACTCGACGGCCAGGCCACCGAGCGTCGCCACGAGCCACAGGGCGGCGTGCACCAGCTGCTTGGTGGTGACGGTGACGATCGCCGAGCCGAGGGTGACGAGGCCGACCAGGAGGAAGGCGATCTCCACTCCTGTCGGGGAGAGGAAGCCCTGAGCTTCCGCAGCGATGTTCACGACTCCCCTTCCCGCGCGCCGGACTGGGTCTCCTGGGCGGCCGCCAGCTTCTCCGCCGCCTTGCGGGCGGTGGCGATCTCCTTGGGCTCCTCGGCCGCGGGGTCCAGGGCGGGCGGGGCCGGGACGGTCCACATCCAGTCGCGGAGCTTGTCGCGCTCGTGGGTGAGTTCGTGGATGTCGGTCTCGGCGTACTCGAACTCCGGGGACCAGAACAGCGCGTCGAAGGGGCAGACCTCGATGCAGATGCCGCAGTACATGCAGAGGGAGAAGTCGATGGCGAAGCGGTCGAGGACGTTGCGGCTGCGCTCGCGGCCGCCCTCGACGGCCGGCGGGACCGTCTCCTTGTGGGAGTCGATGTAGATGCACCAGTCCGGGCACTCCCGGGCGCAGAGCATGCAGACCGTGCAGTTCTCCTCGAAGAGCCCGATGACGCCGCGGGTGCGGGGCGGGAGTTCGGGCTGGTGCTCCGGGTACTGCTCGGTGACGGTCTTCTTCGTCATCGTGCGGAGGGTGACGGCGAGGCCCTTGGCCAGGCCGGACCCGGGGATGGGAGCCATCAGTTGATCGCCACCTTCACGATTCCGGTGAGCGCGATCTGCGCGAGGGCGAGCGGGACGAGGAGGGTCCAGGAGAGCTTCTGGAGCTGGTCCTCGCGGAGACGGGGGTAACTGACGCGCAGCCAGATCACGAGGAAGGCGAGTACCGCCGTCTTCAGGAGGGTCCAGACCCAGCCGAGGCCGTCGGCGCCCCAGGGCCCGTGCCAGCCGCCGAGGAAGAGGACGGTGGTGAGGCCGCAGAGGACGACGATCCCGGCGTACTCGGCGAGGAGGAAGAGGGCGAAGCGGAGGCCCGTGTATTCGGTGTACGCACCGAAGATGATCTCCGAGTCGGCGACCGGCATGTCGAAGGGCGGGCGCTGGAGTTCGGCGAGGCCCGCGACGAAGAAGACGAGGGCGCCCACGATCTGCCAGGGCAGCCACCACCACTCGAAGGCGTTGAGGATGCCGGGGAGCGACACCGTCCCGGCCGCCATCGCGACCGAGGCCGCGGCGAGCAGCATCGGGAGTTCGTACGCCAGGAGCTGGGCGGCGGTGCGCAGGCCGCCGAGGAGGGAGAACTTGTTGGCGCTGGCCCAGCCCGCCATGAGCGAGCCGAGTACGCCGACGCCCATGACCGCGAGCACGAAGAAGATGCCCGCGTCGACGAGTTGGCCGACGGCGCCTTCGCTCGGGCCGATCGGGATGGCGACCAGGACGAGGAGGTAGGGCAGCAGGGCCACGGCGGGGGCGAGCTGGAAGATGCGGCGGTCGGCCTCGGCCGGTACGACGTCTTCCTTCTGCGCGAACTTGACTCCGTCGGCGACGAGCTGGGCCCAGCCGTGGAAACCGCCCGCGTACATGGGGCCGAGGCGGCCCTGCATGTGGGCCATCACCTTGTGCTCGGTCTGGCCGATGACCAGGGGCAGGACGAGGAAGACCGCGAAGACGATGAGGAGACGCAGGGCGACGTCGAGCGCGTCGGTCACTCCGAGCCTCCTGGGCGGTCGTTGTCTTCGGGGTCGTCGTTGTCTTCGGGAGCGTCGGCCGTGCCCGGTGCGGTGCCGGCGGGCTTCTCCGTGTCCTCGAACGCCGGGCGGGCCTGGTGCCACGGGGCGTCAGAACTGGGCGCGGGCGACTCGGGCTTCGCCTCAGACGCTGGAGCAGCCTCGGGTGCCGGAGCAGCCTCGGGTGCCGGAGCAGTCTCCGGGGCCGGAGCAGTCTCCGGGGCCGGAGCAGCCTCAGGCGCCGGAGCAGTCTCCGGAGCCGGGGCCGTCGGTGGGGTCTTCGCGGCCTGAGCAGGCTCCTCCGCCGCCCGCTGCGACGCCGACCCCTGGCTCACACTCCGTGCCCGGCGCGGAGTCGGTGCCTCGCCCTGGCCGGCCGCCGGCTGCGCGCCCGCCGCCTGGCTCGCCGAGCCCTCCCCCGCCGTGCGCGTCCGGCGGGCCGGGCGGTCGCCTGCCGCGCGGGCGGCGCCGCGGGCCGGGCGGGCCGGGGCCGCGGGGAGCTGGCCCTTCAGGGGGCCCCATTCGTTCGGGTCGGGTACGCCGGGCGGCAGCATCTGGCGGCGCTTGGGCCCGCCGTGCTCCGACTCCCCCGGCTCCTTGGCTCCGGGCCACGCCTTCGCGACCCGGGCCGCCAGAACGAAGTCCTTGCGCAGGGGGTGGCCTTCGAAGGTGTCCGGCAGGAGCAGCGGCACCAGGTGCGGGTGGCCCTCGAAAGCGACGCCGAACATCTCGTGCGTCTCGCGCTCGTGCCACGCCGCGCCCGCGTAGACGTCGACCGCGGTCGGCAGGACCGGGGCGTCGTGCGGAACGGTCGTACGGATGAGGAGGCGACGTACCGGAGAGAGGGCGACGACGTGGGCCGAGACGTGGAAGCCCGTGCCCGGTTCGTCGACGGCGCTCAGCCAGTCGAAGTAGGTGCAGGTCAGGGTCGTGCGCGCGGTTTCGAGCGCCGCGATCCACGAGCTCGGCGGGACGTCGACCGTCAGGAGGTCGTACGACTCGTCGGCCGTGGCGTCCGCGCCGAAGAGCTCCTCGACGGGGCTCGGCAGCCAGCCGGTCATGCCTTGCCCTCCCCCGGAGCCGGAGCCGGAGCCGAGGCTGAGGCCGAGGCTCCCGTTGCCTCCGGCGGCTTCACAAGTCCGCTCTGGAGGGCCGCCGCCGAAGGCCGATTGCCACCGCCGAGCCCACCGCCGTTGCCCTTCCCGCGGCCGTACCGCTCGCCGAGCGACTCCGCCGCGATCTTCTCCTGGAGCTTGAGGATGCCCTGGAGCAGCGCCTCGGGCCGGGGCGGGCAGCCGGGTACGTACACATCGACCGGAATGATCTGGTCGACGCCCTTGGTCACCGCGTACGAATCCCAGTACGGGCCGCCGCAGTTGGAGCAGGCGCCGAAGGAGATGACGTACTTGGGCTCGGGCATCTGCTCGTACAGGCGCTTCACGGCGGGGGCCATCTTGTCCGTCACCGTGCCCGACACCACCATCAGGTCGGCCTGGCGCGGACCCGGCGCGAACGGAATCACGCCGAGCCGGATGAAGTCGTGCCGGGCCATCGAGGCGGCGATGAACTCGATGGCGCAACAGGCAAGGCCGAAGTTGAAGACCCACAACGAGTACCGACGGCCCCAGTTGAGGACCACCTTCATCGGCTCGGGAGCCAGGCGCGAGAGCACGCCCAGCTTCTGCGGCTCCGGCGTGGGGAGCACGGTCGGCTCGGGCAGGAGCACGGGCTCCGGGGTGACGTCCGTGGAAGGACGCTCCGGGGTCACGTCCATGTGAGGACGCCCTTCTTGTATGCGTACAGCAGGCCCACGGTCAGGAAGCCGAGGAAGACGAACATCTCCACCAGCGTCGTCGCACCGTAACCGGGCGCGGCGAAAACCGTCGCCCAGGGGAAGAGGAAGATCGAGTCGACGGCGAAGATGACGTAGAGGAACGCGTAGACGTAGTAGCGGACCTGGGTGTGGGCCCAGCCTTCGCCGACGGGGTCGACGCCGCACTCGTACGTCAGGAGCTTCTCGGGTGTCGGCACGACGGGACGCAACAACCGCCCCGCGCCGAAGGCGACGGCGACGAACAGCACGCCGACGACGGCGAGCAGTCCGACGACGGAGTACGACTGGTAGTAGCTTGCCGCGACATTCGTCACGTGCACGTCAGCCCCTCACTCCCTGACCGCCTCTGACACTCATCACTGTTCGACGATCTGTACGCACGGGAGTCTAGGGCCTGCTAAAGACGAGGTAAGCAGAGCGTCACGCATCGGCAAGGACTGATCCCCCCATGGCGTTCCCCCCACGGGTGGGGTTATCCCCCGAGTGTCCGGGCGGCCCTCCTCATGGCATCGCCGCGGCGAGCCGTGCACCCTAGCGCTTATGACCGCACGCGCCATGTCCTCAGCCACGTCAGCCACGTCCTCGCCGCCCCCCGCTCGCTTCGCCGCGTACGACCGGCAGACCTGGAAGGAGATCGCGCATCTCCTCGCCAACCTGCCGATCGGCGTGGCCGGTTTCGTCTACGTGATCGTGACGCTCGCGGCCGGCGGCGGTCTCTCCGTGACGGTCGTCGGCCTGCCGCTCCTCGCGGGCGCGCTCCTCGGCGCCCGGCAGATCGGCAGGGCGGAGCGGGCGCGGGCGCGGGGGCTGCTCGGGCTGCGGATCGACGAGCCGAGCCCGATGCCGAAGCAGCGCGGGCACGGCTTCTTCAGCTGGCTGTGGTCGAGCCTGAAGGATCCGGTGGGCTGGCGCACGATGCTGTACTCGTTCATGCGGCTGCCCTGGGGCGTGGTGACGTTCGCCGTCACGCTGACCGGGCTCTTCGTGCTCTGGCCCGTGCTCCCCTACATCGTGCGCGGCCTGACCAACGCCGACCGCGTGATGGTGCGGGGGCTGCTCTCGCCCTCCGACGAACTGGAGCGGCGCATCGTGGAGTTGGAGTCGGACCGCGGTGTCGTCGTCGACACGGCGGCGGCCGACCTGCGCCGCATCGAGCGCGACCTGCACGACGGTGCGCAGGCCCGCCTGGTGGCGCTCGCCATGGGGCTCGGCCTGGCCAAGGAGAAGCTCCTGGAGGGCCAGGCCGACGACACCGTGGCGGCGATGGTCGACGAGGCGCACGGCGAGGTGAAGCTCGCCCTCCAGGAGCTGCGCGACCTGGCCCGCGGCATCCACCCCGCGGTCCTGACCGACCGCGGCCTGGACGCGGCGCTGTCCTCGGTGGCCTCGCGGTGCACGGTCCCGGTGAAGGTGACCGCCGATCTGCCGGCGCGCCCGGCCGCCGCGATCGAGGGCATCGCGTACTTCACGGTCTCCGAGCTGCTGCAGAACGTCAGCAAGCACAGCGGGGCGCGTACGGCGTCCGTGGACGTGTGGCGTGCCGACCAGCGGCTGCTCATCCAGGTGGGGGACGACGGCAGGGGTGGCGCGAACCTGGACGGGGGCTCTGGCATGGCGGGGCTCGCGGACCGGCTCGGCGCGGTCGACGGCCTGTTCGTGATCGACTCGCCGGAGGGCGGGCCCACGACGATCACGGCGGAACTGCCGTGGCGGGACCGGGACCACGACCGGGACGACCGGGACGACGGGGACCGCGATGCCCGGGGGTAGGGAAAACCCCCGGTCGAAGACACCCACGCACCACATGGTCCGGATCACCTGCGGCCAGCACTCTTGAGATACGACGCCGAACCAGCGCGTAACCCAAGAGGCAGCGCACGACCGAGCAGAAACGGACGACACCGATGGCCACGGAGTACGGACAGGAGTACGGGCGCATGGACCGTTCGGAGTTCCGGGGATCCGACCTCGATGAACGGCGGCCTCGTATCCCCGCCGGGCTGCGCGCGCCGATCGAGGCCCGCGCCTGGAAAGAGTTCGGCTACGTCCTCCTGAGCCTGCCGATCAGCATCGTCACGTTCACGTTCGCGGTCACGATGCTCTCGCTCGGCGTCGGGCTCCTGATCACGTTCATCGGCATCCCGGTGCTCGCCGCCGGGCTCGCCGCCTGCCGCGGCATCGGCTCCCTCGAGCGGGTGCGGGCGCGGGCGCTCCTGGGCGTCGAGGTGGCCAACCCCGAGCCGCTGCGGCCCAAGAACGGCGGCGGGCTCATGGCGTGGATGGGCGCCGTGCTCAAGAGCGGCGTCTCCTGGCGGCACGTCCTGTTCGCCATCCTCCACATGCCGTGGGCGATCTTCTCCTTCACCGTGTCGGTGGTCTTCTGGACGTACGGCTGGGCGATGCTCACGTACCCGCTGTGGCAGTGGCTCTTCCCGCTCTACGGCGGTCAGGGCGGTATCCAGCTCTACGGCGACGACGGTCACCGCGTCTACCTGGACAATCCCTTCGAGATCGGCGCGACGGCCCTCACCGGCCTGCTGATCACGCTCGCCACGCCCTGGATCATCCGGGCCCTGACCACCGTCGACCGCGTCATGGTGGCCGGTCTGCTCGGCCCCTCCAGCCTGGCGTCGCGCGTCGTCGAGCTGGAGTCGGACCGCGGTGTGGTCGTCGACACGGCGGCGGCCGACCTGCGCCGCATCGAGCGCGACCTGCACGACGGTGCGCAGGCCCGCCTGGTGGCGCTCGCCATGGACCTGGGTCTGGCCAAGGAGAAGCTGACGGAGGATCCGGAGGCCGCGGCGCGCATGGTGGGCGAGGCGCACGGCGAGGTGAAGGTGGCCCTCCAGGAGCTGCGCGACCTGGCCCGCGGCATCCACCCCGCGGTCCTGACCGACCGCGGCCTGGACGCGGCGCTCTCCGCGCTCGCCGCCCGGTGCACGGTCCCGGTGCAGGTCGAGGTGGACCTGCCCGCGCGTCCCGCCGCCGCGATCGAGGGCATCGCGTACTTCACGGTCTCCGAGCTCCTGCAGAACATCAGCAAGCACGCGCGGGCATCCCGCGGCTCGGTCGACGTGTGGCAGGTCGAGGACCGGCTGATGCTCCAGGTCTCCGACGACGGGGCCGGGGGTGCGGATGTGAGCGGTGGCTCCGGTCTTGCCGGGCTCGCCGAGCGACTCGACGCGGTCGACGGGATCCTGGTCGTGGACTCGCCCGCGGGCGGGCCTACCACCGTGACGGCTGAGCTGCCCTGGCGGGCCTAGCCCGTCCCGCCGCTTCGCGGCGGATCTTCCCCACCCACACCCACCCGATTGCCCCGCGGCACGGGCGATCGGGTGGGGTTCCGCGTGCCCGCCAGGAAGCGAACACGGGCAAGCGGTTGTCCGCGAACGCCGTAACGCCCCTTCGTACGCGTTCGTACGCGCGATACTGAGGTGCCGGGGGACACCCAGAACCACATATGCCGGGGGGCCGTGAACGTGGAGGACAAAGTGCGGGTCGTCATCGCCGAGGATTCGGTGCTGCTCAGGGAGGGCCTGACCCGGTTGCTGACCGACCGCGGGCACGATGTCGTCGCGGGGGTGGGCGACGCGGAAGCGCTGATCAAGACGATCAACGAACTCTCCTCGGCGGGCGAGCTGCCCGATGTGGTCGTCGCCGATGTGCGGATGCCTCCGACGCACACCGACGAGGGTGTGCGGGCCGCGGTGCATCTGCGCCACCAGTTCCCGGGGCTCGGGGTCCTCGTCCTCTCGCAGTACGTCGAGGAGCAGTACGCCACCGAGCTGCTCGCCGGGTCCAGCCGTGGCGTCGGCTATCTGCTCAAGGACCGCGTCGCCGAGGTGCGCGAGTTCGTGGACGCGGTGGTGCGCGTCGCGCAGGGCGGTACCGCGCTCGACCCGGAGGTCGTGGCGCAGCTGCTCGGCCGCAGCCGCAAGCAGGACGTGCTCGCGGGGCTTACTCCGCGCGAGCGCGAGGTACTCGGTCTGATGGCCGAGGGGCGGACGAACTCGGCGGTGGCCCGGCAGTTGGTGGTGAGTGACGGCGCGGTCGAGAAGCACGTCAGCAACATCTTCCTGAAGCTGGGACTCTCCCAGAGTGACGGGGATCACCGGCGCGTACTGGCGGTCCTCACCTATCTCAATTCCTAAATAGCTGACAGCCTGTCAGCTATTTGACACCCGCAGAAGCAACGGCAACAGCACGAGCACGACACGAGCACGGAGAACAGTCCTAGAACCAAAGGATGAGTGGGGGGCGTCTTCCATGACTGAGTGGAGGGCGAGGCAGACCATGGCAAAACGGGGCATAGAAGCGTCTCAAAAGTGCGTCCGTCATGCGATCAACCCCAGGAAGGCGACCCTTACCGACGTAGGGTGGGCCTTGGGGAAGGCCGGTCGCCCAGCCCTTCCCGCTCAGCCGCCCGAGGGAGGTCCAGTTCAGTGACCAGCCAGGTCAGTAGCCCAGCCGAGCAGGCCGATGGGGCAGTCGTCGGAGAACAGCGCAAGCCTGCTGGTGAGAAGGATGTACGCCGTCTGGACCGGGTGATCATTCGCTTCGCGGGTGACTCCGGTGACGGTATGCAACTCACCGGTGACCGGTTCACTTCGGAGACGGCGTCCTTCGGGAACGACCTCTCGACTCTGCCGAACTTCCCCGCCGAGATCCGTGCTCCTGCCGGGACCCTGCCGGGCGTCTCCTCCTTTCAGCTGCACTTCGCCGACCACGACATCCTCACGCCGGGCGACGCGCCGAACGTCCTGGTCGCGATGAACCCGGCCGCGCTGAAGGCGAACATCGCCGACGTGCCGCGCGGCGCGGAGATCATCGTCAACACGGACGAGTTCTCCAAACGGGCGATGCAGAAAGTCGGCTACGAGGTCTCGCCGCTGGAAGACGGTTCGCTGGACGGATACAGCGTCCACCCGGTGCCGCTGACGACGCTGACGGTCGAGGCGCTCAAGGAGTTCGACCTCTCGCGCAAGGACGCGGGGCGCAGCAAGAACATGTTCGCGCTCGGCCTCCTTTCGTGGATGTACCACCGGCCGACCGAGGGCACCGAGAAGTTCCTGCGGGCGAAGTTCGCGAAGAAGCCGGACATCGCCGAGGCGAACATCACCGCCTTCCACGCGGGCTGGAACTTCGGCGAGACGACAGAGGACTTCGCGGTCTCGTACGAGGTCGCCCCCGCCTCCCATGCCTTCCCGCCCGGCACGTACCGCAACATCTCGGGGAACCTCGCCCTCTCGTACGGCCTTATCGCCGCGGGCCGGCAGGCGGACCTGCCGCTCTACCTCGGCTCGTACCCGATCACTCCCGCCTCGGACATCCTGCACGAGCTGTCGAAGCACAAGAACTTCGGCGTGCGGACCTTCCAGGCGGAGGACGAGATCGCGGGGATCGGTGCCGCGCTGGGTGCCGCGTTCGGCGGCTCGCTCGCGGTGACGACGACTTCGGGGCCCGGTGTGGCGCTGAAGTCGGAGACGATCGGGCTCGCGGTCTCGCTCGAACTGCCGCTGCTGGTCGTGGACATCCAGCGCGGCGGGCCTTCCACCGGTCTGCCGACCAAGACGGAGCAGGCGGATCTGCTGCAGGCGATGTTCGGGCGCAACGGCGAGGCGCCGGTGCCGATCGTGGCGCCCAAGACGCCGGCGGACTGCTTCGACGCGGCACTGGAGGCGGCGCGGATCGCGGTCACCTACCGCACGCCGGTGTTCTTGCTGAGCGACGGCTATCTGGCCAACGGCTCCGAGCCGTGGCGCATCCCGGACACCGATGAACTCCCGGACCTGCGCGTGCAGTTCGCCTCGGGGACCAATCACACCGAGGACGACGGCACCGAGGTCTTCTGGCCCTACAAGCGTGACCCGCAGACCCTGGCCCGCCCCTGGGCGATCCCCGGCACGCCCGGACTTGAGCACCGCATCGGCGGCATCGAGAAGCAGGACGGCACCGGCAACATCTCGTACGACCCCGCCAACCACGACTTCATGGTCCGCACCCGCCAGGCCAAGATCGACGGCATCGAGGTCCCCGACGTCGAAGTCGACGACGCGACCGGCGACGCCAAGCTGCTCGTCCTTGGCTGGGGTTCGACCTACGGCCCCATCACCGCTGCGGTACGGCGCCTGCGGGCGGTCGGCGAGAGCGTGGCGCAGGCCCATCTGCGCCACCTCAACCCCTTCCCGCGGAATCTGGGCGAGGTCCTGAAGCGTTACGACAAGGTGGTGATTCCCGAGATGAACCTCGGGCAGCTCGCCACGCTGCTGCGCGCCAAGTACCTCGTGGACGCGGTCTCGTACAACCAGGTCAATGGAATGCCGTTCAAGGCCGAGCAGCTCGCCACGGCTCTCAAGGAGGCCATCAATGGCTGACACGAAGACCGAAGGCACGGGGAGCACGATCGAAGCGCTCTCGTTGGTGCCCAAGGCCGAGGCCAAGCAGTCCATGAAGGACTTCAAGTCCGACCAGGAGGTGCGTTGGTGCCCCGGCTGCGGTGACTACGCGGTCCTGGCGGCCGTGCAGGGCTTCATGCCCGAACTGGGCCTGGCCAAGGAGAACATCGTCTTCGTCTCGGGCATCGGCTGCTCGAGCCGCTTCCCGTACTACATGAACACGTACGGGATGCACTCCATCCACGGCCGTGCGCCCGCCATCGCCACCGGACTCGCCTCATCGCGGCGGGACTTGAGCGTGTGGGTGGTCACCGGCGACGGGGACGCCCTGTCCATCGGCGGCAACCACCTCATCCACGCCCTGCGCCGCAACGTGAACCTGAAGATCCTGCTCTTCAACAACCGGATCTACGGACTTACCAAGGGCCAGTACTCCCCGACCTCCGAGGTCGGCAAGATCACGAAGTCGACGCCGATGGGGTCGCTCGACGCGCCCTTCAACCCGGTGTCGCTGGCGATCGGCGCGGAGGCGTCGTTCGTGGCGCGGACCGTGGACTCCGACCGCAAGCACCTCACCTCGGTCCTTCGCGAGGCCGCCGAGCACCCCGGCACCGCCCTGGTGGAGATCTACCAGAACTGCAACATCTTCAACGACGGCGCCTTCGAGGTGCTGAAGGACAAGCAGCAGGCCGAGGAGGCGGTGATCCGCCTGGAGCACGGGGAGCCGATCCGCTTCGGCGCCGACGGCTCCAAGGGCGTCGTACGCGACCCGGCGACCGGTGATCTCAAGGTCGTCCCGGTCACGCCTGAGACGGAGTCTCAGATTCTGGTCCACGACGCGCACTCCACCTCACCCACGCAAGCCTTCGCGCTGTCCCGGCTCGCCGACCCCGACACCCTGCACCACACCCCGATCGGCGTCTTCCGCAACGTCGAGCGCCCGGTCTACGACACGCTGATGTCCGACCAGCTCGACACCGCCATCGAGCAGAACGGCAAGGGCGACCTGGCCGCGCTCCTCGCGGGCGGCGACACCTGGACCGTCGTCGGCTAGCTCGACTCGCTGTCTCCGAAGCCCGGTTCTGATGCTTCAGGACCGGGCTTCGTCGTACGCCAAGCGCGCTTCCTGTACGTCCTCCAGGCGCCGCTCGGTCCACTCGGCGAGCGCCCGTACTTGCGTACCGACCTCACGTCCGAGGTCGGTGAGCGAGTAGTCGACGCGCGGCGGAATGACCGGCTTCGCGTCGCGGTGCACGAGGCCGTCCCGCTCCAGGGTCTGCAGGGTCTGCGTCAGCATCTTCTCGCTGACCCTGCCGAGGGCCCTGCGCAGCTCACTGAAGCGGTACGAGCGCTCGTCCAGGGCGATCAGGACGAGCACGCCCCAGCGGCTCGTGACGTGCTCCAGGACGAGGCGCTGCGGGCACATCCCCTCGTCCCCGAGGTTCCAGTTACTTACTGCCATGCCAGTACCTTACTTCAAAGTGGGTACTTTCCAATAGTTAGCGCCCGACGTAGGCTCATTGTCAGATCACACCAAAGGCATCAAAGGGAGATACAGGACATGAGCATCGTCGTCACCGGAGCCACCGGAAACCTCGGCCGCCTCGTCATCGACGGGCTGCTCGACGCGCGGATACCCGCCGGGCAGATCGCCGCCGTCGTACGCGACAAGGAGAAGGCCGCCGATCTCGCCGCGCGCGGCGTCGAGCTGCGGATCGCGGACTACTGCACGCCCGGGACCCTCGCCGGTGTCTTCGCCGCGGGCGACAGGGTCCTGCTGATCTCCGGCAGCGAGGTCGGGCAGCGTGTGCCGCAGCACGCGGCGGTGATCGACGCGGCCCGCGCGGCGGGCGTCGCGCTGCTCGCGTACACCGGTGTCCTTGGCGGGCCCGACGCCGACTTCGACCTCGCGGCCGAGCACAAGGAGACCGAGCGGCTCATCCTCGAATCCGGGCTTCCGCACACGTTCCTGCGCAACGGCTGGTACCACGAGAACTACACGGCCAACCTCGCCCCCGTCCTGGAGCACGGCGCCGTCGTCGCCTCCGCGGGCGAGGGCAGGGTCGCCTCCGCCTCGCGCGCCGACTACGCGGCTGCCGCCGTCGCCGTGCTGACCGGTGAGGGCCACGAGGGCAAGGCGTACGAGCTGAGCGGCGATGTCGCGTGGAGCCTGGCCGAGTACGCCGCCGAGATCGCCCGGCAGACCGGCAAGGACATCTCGTACGCGAACGTCCCCGCCGAGCAGAACCTCGCGATCCTGACCGGCGCCGGGCTTCCGGAGCAGTTCGCCGCGATCCTCGTGGACGTGGACTCGGCGATCGAGCGAGGCCTGCTCGCCGGTACGAGCGGCGATCTGGCCCGGCTCATCGGGCGGCCCACGACGCCTGTCGCCGACGCGATCTCGGCCGCGCTCAAGGGCTGAGGCCCGGCGAGGCCGAGGTCATGACCGTTCCCGTGAGACGGGCATGACACGGGGGTGTCTGTGCCGCTACCTTCTTGGGGGCAGTGTGGGCTGCCGCGCACCAAGGAGGGGCCGTGAACGCTGCCGCAGCTGAGCAGTCGAGGGGCGAGCAGCGCATAGGACTCCTGAACGGCTTCGCGGCCTACGGGATGTGGGGCCTCGTGCCCCTCTTCTGGCCCCTGCTCAAGCCGGCCGGGGCGGGCGAGATCCTCGCGCACCGCATGACGTGGTCGCTCGTCGTGGTGGGCATCGCGCTCCTTGTCGTGCGGCGCTGGGCCTGGGCCGGCGAGCTGATCCGGCAGCCGCGCAAACTGGGCCTCGTGACGATCGCCGCGGCGGTCATCACGATCAACTGGGGCGTCTACATCTGGGCCGTGAACTCCGGCCACGTCGTGGAGGCCTCCCTCGGCTACTTCATCAACCCCCTGGTCACCATCGCGATGGGCGTCCTGCTCCTCGGCGAACGGCTGCGTCCCGTGCAGTGGGCGGCCGTCGCCGTCGGCCTCGCGGCGGTCCTCGTACTCGCCTTCGGGTACGGGCAGCCGCCGTGGATCTCGCTCTGCCTCGCCTTCTCCTTCGCCACGTACGGCCTGGTGAAGAAGAAGGTCGGGCTCAGCGGTCTGGAGTCGCTCGCCGCCGAGACCGCCATCCAGTTCCTGCCCGCGGTCGGATTCCTGGTGTGGCTGAGCGTGCGGGGTGACGCCACGTTCGGCGCGGAGGGCTTCGGGCACGGGGCGCTGCTCGCGGCGACCGGTGTGGTCACCGCCATCCCCCTGGTCTGCTTCGGCGCCGCGGCGATCCGGGTGCCGCTCGCGACGCTGGGGATGCTGCAGTACCTGGCGCCCGTCTTCCAGTTCCTGCTGGGCATCCTGTACTTCCATGAGGCGATGCCGCCCGAGCGGTGGGCCGGGTTCGGGCTTGTGTGGCTGGCGCTGACGTTGCTGACCTGGGACGCGGTGCGCGGCGCTCGGCGTAATGCGGTTCGGCTTGCCGCGGTGCGTCAGGCTGCTGTTACGGGGGCCTCCCCCGCCGCCGGGCGGAAGACTGAGCCCGCGGCTTGATGCTGCCGCCTGCCGCCTGCCGTTTTGCGGCTGCGGGTGCGTCGTGGCTGAGCGCGCAGTTCCCCGCGCCCCTTACGGGGCGGTCGCTGGCTCGCTGCGGGCGGTGGGGTGACCGGTTGAGCGGGAGGCGCCGCCGGGCCGTCGGGCGAAACACGTCGGCCCCACCTCCTGCGATTCGGGCGTCATCGTCGCTACCTTCACCCATAAGGGAACAGAAGTGATCGAAAGCGACATGATCTGACCGAGCCCGGCGGGAGGTCGAGGCCCTCGTGTCCGAGACGACGCGTTTGCCTGGCCGCCGCCCCGGCGGTCTCCCCCGCGGCCTCTCCAGCCGGCTCCCCCGCCGCGACGACCTCCCCCTCCTCGCCGTCTGCGCCGCCTTCGCCCTTCTCTCGTCGGCTCTCGTCCCGCTCACCCTGTCTCTCGGCTGGGACGAGATCGTCTACGCCAGCCGCTTCCCGCCGTACGCGCCCGCCACCCCCTTCAGCGCTCCCCGCACCCGCGGCGTCCCGCTGCTCATCTCTCCCGTGGCGACCTGGAGCGACTCGACCGTCCTGCTCAGGGTGTGGCTGACGCTGCTCTCGACCGCCGCCCTCTACCTGGGCTTCTGCCCCTGGCTGCGCGTCCTCGCGCACCGTCCCGCCGCCGTCGGCGTGGCCGCCGGGCTCTACGGAAGCCTCTGGTTCGTGCTGTTCTACGCGAACGCCGCGATGCCGAACCACTACACCGCCATGGGCGTCACGGCGGCGGTCGGGCTCTTCCTCGGGGCACGCCCCGGACGCCTCGCCCTCGCGGGGGTCGCGGCGGGGCTCGCCCTCGCCGCCCTCATGCGCCCCAACGACGGTGCCGCCGTCGCCGCCCCGCTGCTCGCCGCCGCCCTGTTCGTGCCCGCCTGGCGGACACGGGGGCGCGTCCTCGCCGTGGCGGGCGGCGCCCTGGCGGGTCTGCTGCCGTGGGCGGTCGAGGCGTACGTGCGCTTCGGCGGCGTACGCGAACGGCTCAGCGCCGCGAGTGACGTGCAGGGCGGGCTGCGTCCCCTCGCCGCCATCGAGGCCCAGTTCACCGCGCTGGACGGCCCGTTGCTCTGCAGGCCGTGCGCCGCCGACCAGCTCAGGATCGTGGCCGCGGGGTGGTGGATCCTGCTGCCGCTGCTCGTGGCCGCCGGGCTGTGGGCCACGGGGAGGGCGGTCGACGCCGCGGGGCGGGCCGAGCAGGGGACGGCCGACACCACCCGGCGGGCAACCCGCCGCGCCCTCTGGCTGACCGTGGCCGTCGCCCTGGCTGTCGCCCTGCCCTACTTCCTCCTCGTCCCCTACGGAGCCCCCCGCTTCCTCCTCCCCGCCGACGCCCTCCTCGCGATCCCCGCGGCGCTGGGGCTCCTCGCCCTCCTCGACCGGACGAAGCGCGCCGTCACCGTCGCCATCGCCGCCCTCCTCGTCGCCCACCTGGCGGTCCAACTCCCCCTGGCCTTCGGCAACGCCCGTATCCAGGCCGGTGCCCGCGGCGACTGGGCCCGCATCACCGACGTCCTGTACGAGCACGGGGTCCGCGCTCCCTGCCTCCTGAAGGGCAACACCTCGGTGATCCCCATCGCGTACGTCTCCGGATGCTCGGCCGCCGACCACGGGGACCGGCGGCTGCCCGCCGCCCTGGTCCTGCGCGGGCAGGAGCCCCCGCGCTGGGCACGCGACTGGCGGCGCCACCCCGTGCCGGACACCTACGCCCCCGGATGGACCGTGCTCGTGCCGCCGGCGACCGCCTTGCGGAACACGTCGACCGATATGCGCTCTTGACGCACGGTCAAGCTCACCCGCACCATCAGGCACGCCAATTCCGTTCGACGCTCACGGAATTGGCGTAACCCGAGCCCCCGAGCCCCGCACCCCCGAAACTCCCGAACCCTCCGAACCCCCCACGCAACGAACGATCCAACAGAACACGGAGCCCCCCACATGAAGCTCTCCGTTCCCGGACGCGCCACGGCAGCCGCCGTCATAGCCGTCACCGGACTCTTCACCACCAGCGCGATATCCTCCGCGGCCCCCACCCCCACGGCGGCCGCCCCCGACGTCTCCGTGGCCAACGTCCAGGCCCACCTCTCGCAGCTGCAGTCCATCGCCTCGTCCAACGGCGGCAACCGCGCCCACGGCAGCGCGGGCTACAAGGCCTCCGTCGACTACGTGAAGGGCAAGCTGGACGAGGCCGGATTCACCACCTCGCTCCAGGAGTTCACCTCCAACGGCAAGACCGGCTACAACCTCATCGCGGACTGGCCCGGCGGCGACGCCGACCAGGTCGTCATGGCCGGCTCGCATCTCGACAGCGTCGGTTCGGGCCCCGGCATCAACGACAACGGCTCCGGTTCGGCCGCGGTCCTGGAGACCGCGCTCACCGTGGCGCGCGAGCGGTACAAGCCCACCAAGCACCTGCGGTTCGCCTGGTGGGGAGCGGAGGAGCTGGGGCTCGTCGGCTCCTCGCACTACGTCGACAAGCTGCCCGCGGGCGAGCGCTCGAAGATCAAGGACTACCTGAACTTCGACATGATCGGCTCACCGAACCCGGGTTACTTCGTCTACGACGACGACCCCACGATCGAGAAGACCTTCAAGGACTTCTACGGCGGCCTCGACCTCGCCACGGAGCCCGACGAGGAGGGCGACGGCCGCTCGGACCACGCGCCGTTCAAGGACGCGGGCATCCCGGTCGGCGGCCTGTTCAGCGGCGCCGACTACAAGAAGACCGCCGAGCAGGCCCAGAACTGGGGCGGCACGGCCGGCGAGCCCTTCGACAAGTGCTACCACTCCGCGTGCGACACGGAGTCGAACATCGACGGGACCGCGCTCGACCGGAACAGCGACGCCGTGGCGTACGCGGTGTGGGGGCTCTCCGCCTGAAGCCCCCGGCTCGGTTGCCCCCGGACTACCCCCTGGACGCAATTACCTGCGCGTGCATATAGTGCATGCGCAGGTAATCGCACGCCTCACACCCAGGGGGACCCCATGACCCGCAAGTTCCTGTTCGTACTCGGCAGCGCCCGCGCCGACGGCAACTCCGAGACCCTCGCCCGCCAGGCCGCCGAGCAGCTCCCGTCGGACGTCGAGCAGCGCTGGCTGCACCTCGCCGACCACCCGCTGCCCGACTTCGAGGACCGGCGTCACGACAGCACCCGCCCCCGCGCCCGGCCCCGGCCCGTCGGCGACAACGAGGCACTGCTCCTGGACGCCACCCTCGACGCCACGGACATCGTCATCGTGTCGCCCCTGTACTGGTACTCGCTGTCGGCCACCACCAAGCGCTACCTCGATTACTGGGACGCCTGGCTGGAGGTCCCGGAGGTCGACTTCAAGAACGCGCTTGGGGGCCGTGCCCTGTGGGGCGTGACGGCGCTCGCACACAGCGAGGAGGAGGTCGCGGAGCCGCTGATCGGAACGCTGAACCACACCGCCGCCTTCTTCCCGATGCGCTTCGGCGGCGTCCTGCTCGGCAACGGCTCAAGGCCGGGCAACGTGCTCGACGACTCCGGGGCCCTCGCCCGCGCCAAGACGTTCTTCGCGCAGGAACCGCCGCTCGCCCGCTACCCGTACGACAAAGACTGATACTCAGGCAGTGATGTCCTTCGCCCCGAACCTCGCCCACGCCGCCGAGCCGAACAGGGCCGCGTACAGGCCCTGGAGGCCGAGGTTCTTGACCAGCTCGTCCCAGTAGACGGGCTCGCGCATCAGGTCCGCGAAGGACAGCCAGTAGTGCGAGAAGAAGTACGGCTGGATGGCGCCCAACTGGGGGATCTGGTCGAGGATCTGGATCGTGATGAGCAGGCCGACGGTCGTCGCCATCGCCGCGATGCCGCTGCTGGTCAGCGTCGACACGAAGAGGCCGAGCGCCGCCACACCGATCAGTGACGCGGCGACCACGAGGGCGATGAGCAGCGCTCTCAGCAGCCCTTCGCCGAAGCCGATCTGAGTGCCGGAGATCGTGGTGACCTCGCCGACCGGGAAGAGCAACGCCCCGACCGCGAGCGCGGAGACGGCCACGACGAGCGTCGCGACCAGGCAGAACGTCATCGCCGTCGCGTACTTGGCGAGCAGCAGCCTCGTGCGTCCCGCGGGCGCGACCAGGAGATAGCGCAGCGTCCCCGCGCTGGATTCGCCCGCGATGGAGTCGCCGGCGACGACGCCGACCGCCATGGGCAGGAAGAAGGGGAGGGTCGCGGCGAGCGCGGTGAAGACCAGGAACAGGCCGTTGTTGGTCACCTGCGCGATGAACGCCGGGCCCCCTGCCTCGCCGCCCCCGCCCATCGTCGAGCCGTCGCTGGTCTCGATCTTGACGGCGACGCCCACGAGGATCGGCACGGCGGCCAGCACGCCGAGCAGGGCGAGGGTGCGCCAGCGGCGGAAGGTGATGCCCAGCTCACTGCGGAAGAGGCCGAAGGTCCAGATCCGCCGCACTTCCCGCGGGCCGCTCACCTCTCGTACGTCATCGGCTCGTACGTCGTTGCCTCGTGCGTCATCGGCTCGTACGTCATCGACCTCAGCCCGCGACATCGAAACCCTCCCCCGTCAGCGCCACGAACGCGTCCTCCAGCGAGGCCCGTTCGACGCCGAAGCCCCGTACTCGTACGCCCGCCCCGACCAGGGCGGCGTTCAGCTCCGCGAGGTCCGTGCCGGTCTCCGCGCCCGGCGGTTCGCCCGTCACGCGGTCCTCCGTCACGACGAGATCCGTCACGCCGAGCTCCTTCAGGACGCGGGCCGCGTCGCCCGTGTCCGGCGTCGTCACGACAAGACGCCCCCGCGCGCCGGCGGCGAGTTCGGCGACAGGACCCTGGGTGATCAGGCGGCCCTGGGCCATCACCGCCGCATGCGTACAGACCTGCTCGATCTCGTCCAGGAGGTGCGAGGAGAGAAAGACGGTCGTGCCCTCGGACGCCAACTCCCTCACCAGCGCCCGGATCTCGCGCATGCCCTGCGGATCCAGGCCGTTGGTCGGCTCGTCGAGCACGAGGAGTCTGCGCGGCTGGAGCAGCGCGGCCGCGAGGCCGAGGCGCTGCTTCATACCGAGCGAGTACGCCTTCGCCTTCTTGCCCGCGGCGGCCGTCAACCCCACCCGGTCCAGGGCCGATTCGGCGCGGGCGCGGCGGGTGCGCGGGTCCGCGGTCGGGTCGGCGGCGTCGTACCGCAGGAGGTTGTCGCGGCCGGAGAGGAAGCCGTAGAGGGCGGGGCCCTCGATGAGTGCGCCCACGTGCGGGAGCACGGAGCGCGTGTCGCGCGGCATGGGGCGGCCCAGGACCCTGGCCCGGCCGGACGTTGGCTCGATCAGGCCCATCAGCATCCGGATGGTGGTCGTCTTGCCCGAGCCGTTCGGACCGAGGAACCCGAAGACGCTGCCCGCGGGGACGGTGAGGCTCAGGCGGTCCACGGCCAGTTGCTTGCCGTAGCGCTTGGTGAGCGCGGAGGTCTCGATCACGCTGGGCGTCGGGCTGCCGTTCCTTGCCGGCATCTTGTCCTCCCCCGCTCGAAGTCGTGACGGCGGGCCCGAGGTACCTGCCAGGCACCTCGGACCCGCCGCTCAATCGTCGTACCGCACCGCGCTACTTCGCCGCGTTCGCTGCCTTCACCAGCGCGTCCTTCGTTACCGCGCCGGCGTAGACCTTGCCGTCCTCGGTGATGAGGGCGTTGATCAGGCGCGTCTTGAAGACCGTGCCCGAGCCGAAGTCGCCCGTCACCTTGTCGCCGAGCGAGTCGAGGAGCCGCTGCGCGTCCGGCGGAACGTCGCCGGAGCCGCCCGACGGGATGCCCTGGCCGCCCGGCAGTTCCAGCTCGGCGATGGAGTTCCAGCCCTTGCCGATGACGTTCAGACCGTTCAGGCCCTCCTCGCCCTTGAACTCCTCGCCCTTGAACTCCTTGCCGCCGTCCTTGAAGCCGTGCTTCTCGCCCTCGGCCTCGTCGCCTTCCGTGACCTTCGCGCCCTTGGGCGGCGTGAAGTCGAAGGTCGACGCGGCCGGCTTGCCGAAGTCGACCTTGGTGAAGCCCGCGTCGACGACCGCGCTGCCGCCGCCCGCCGGGGTGAGCGTGAACTTCAGCGGCGTACCGGTCTTGGAGTCCACGGCGACCGTGATCTGGCCGACCGTCGAGCCGGACTGCTTGGGCTTGATGACCAGGCGGTAGGCGTCACGTCCCGCGACCTGCGCGGTGCCGTCCACCTTCACCGACGTCGTGTCGTCGACCGCCTTCAGTGCTTCCTCGGCCAGCTCCTTGGGCGTGGACGGGACGTCCTTGGGGAGGTCCTTCTTGCCGGAACCCTTGCCGGAATCCTTGCCGGAGTCCCCGGCCTTGCCCGCCGACTTGGAGTGGTACGCCTCGTTCGACTTGCTGTCGTAGGCCCACACGTCGTCGCCGTTGTGGATCAGGCTGTACTCGGCCGCGTCGTCCAGGACGGACAGCTTCTGCTTGTCGGGGCCGTCGGCGGCGACGCGCAGGGTGTGCGTGCCGGTGGCCAGCTCCATCAGCTTGGACTGCGGGTCCGCGGCCGAGCCCTCGCCGTCCCCGCCGCCGCCATCGCCGCCCGAGCCGCTGCCCGGAGCGAAGCCGCCGGCCATGTCGCCGCCGAAGGACGGAAGACCGAGGTCGGTGCTGATCTTCACGGTGCCCGAGAGGTGCTCCGTGTCCGACGCGGCGATCTTCTCGATGAGTTCCTGCGCGGTGACGTCGGGCAGCTTGGGGTCGCCCGACGTGGCGAGCGCCGGGACGAGCCCGATGGTCGCCGCCGCCACCCCCGCCACCGCGACGGGAACCACGTAACGCGCCGCCTTGCGGCGGGCCGCGCGCAGCTCCCCGGTCTCGCTGGTGTTCTGCTCCGGTTCGTACGGTGCCATTGTGTGCCCTACCTCCGTGGTCGGCGGCGGCCTTCCCAGTACGTGCGTGCGTCCACTCCGCGCCGCCATTCTCACCCGAATAGGTCAGGAGTGGTTGTTCTTGCTGGACCTTGTTGTTCTCCATACGACCAAATCGGCCAGCCAGAAGCGTCAGACCCCGGGATCAACTCCACGTACTGCTCTGGGATGACACAGAGGGGCGGCACCTCCCCCAACCAGTAGGGGAAGCGCCGCTTCAGCCTCAGGGGCTCAGCGCTGCACGAACACGTAATCCGCCTTGTACGGCACCTTCGCGATGGCGCCCGGCTTGCAGGAACCCGCCGGTGCGACCCCGCCCTCGGTGTTCAGGCGCAGGGTCTCCGCGGTGCCCGCGAGCAGCCCGCGCGGCTTTCCGGTCTGCGTTGCGGCCAGGTCGAGTTCGGGGATGTTCTTGTCGCCGTTCGGGGTCCTGGAGATCAGCTTGCCGGTGACCTGGCTGCGGTCGGGGGCGGTCCAGCGCGGGGTGCCCGAGTTGGGGGCGACGAAGTCGTGCGCGATGCCGGCGCCGAGCCTCGCCCGCACGTCACGCTGGGCGAAGGCGAACTTGCCGGAGCCGTCATCGGCCTTCTTGCACTCGTAGATCTGCTCGCCCTGGAGCACGGGCGCCTGGAAACTGGCCGCCGCGTCACGGAAGTCGAAGTCCGTGGTCACCTTGTGGAGCTGGCCGCGGACCGCGCCGCCGGGGAACTGGGTGGTGTGCAGATTGGCGTAGAAGCTGCCCGGGTCCGTCTTCAACTGCTTGAGCAGTGCCGCGTCGTGGACCTTGACCGAGCCGCTGACGCGATGCCCCTTGCTCTTGCCGAGCAGCTCGGTGAAGTCGACCTTGACGCCGCCGTTGGTGCCCTTGGCGCCCTGGTGGATGTGGAGGGCGGTCGGCTTGCCTGTGCCGCTCCACTTGACGGTGACCGACACCTTGTCGCCCTCGACCTTGACGAATTCGAGCGCCCGGCCGTCCTTGTCGCCGACCGCGGGGCCGCCCTGCGTCGGCACCTCGTTCGCGCCGTTCATGCTCGCCGCGAAGATCGCCCCGCCGGTGTCACTGCCGCCGTGCGCGGCTGCGGGCGTCGCCACGACCGCCACGCCCGCCACGCCCGCCACGGCGACCACGACGGCGGAGCCCAAAGTGCCCAATGTGCCCAGGGTGCCCAAAGTGCCCAGAGTGCCTGTCATCCGAAATCTCCCCGTACCTGAGCCGACGCCCCACTGCGTCAGCTTCCGGGCATAGGTACGGAATGACCCCGATCCTGGACTCAATCCAAGACAGACGAGGGAATGTGACCTCAGTCACACATCAGCCACATCCCCGACCGGGCCTCAGCCCGCCCGGTGCACCACCAGATCGCAGAGCTCGACGAGCGCCGCCTTCGCGTCGCAGTCCCGCAGCGGCGCGAGCGTGTCCCGCGCCTCCTCCGCGTACCGCACGGTGTCCTTGCGCGCCTGCTCAAGAGCCGGGTGGACCCGCAGTCGCGCCAGCGCCTCCGCGTGCCGCGCGTCGTCCGTCAGGTCGGAGTCCAGGAGCTCGCACAGGGCGATGTCCTCGGGGAGCCCGAGCTTCTCCACCCGCTCACGCAGGCGCAGGACCGGAAGGGTGGGAATGCCCTCGCGCAGATCGGTGCCGGGGGTCTTGCCCGACTCGTGCGAGTCGGAGGCGATGTCCAGTACGTCGTCGGCGAGCTGGAAGGCGACGCCGAGCCGCTCGCCGTACTGGGTCAGGACGTCCACGACGGTCTCGTCGGCGCCCGACATCATGGCGCCGAAACGACACGCCACGGCGACGAGCGAGCCGGTCTTGCCGCCGAGCACGTCGAGGTAGTGGTCGACCGGGTCGCGGCCCTCGCTCGGCCCAGCCGTCTCCAGGATCTGGCCGGTGACCAGGCGTTCGAACGCCTCCGCCTGGATGCGGACGGCGTCCGGGCCGAGGTCGGCCAGGATGTACGAGGCGCGGGCGAACAGGAAGTCACCCGTGAGGACGGCGACGGAGTTGCCCCAGCGCTGGTTGGCGCTCTCGACCCCGCGGCGCACGTCCGCCTCGTCCATCACGTCGTCGTGGTAGAGCGTCGCGAGGTGCGTGAGCTCGACGACGACGGCGGAGGGCACGACGCCCGGCGCGTACCGATCGCCGAACTGCGAGGCGAGCATCACGAGGAGCGGCCTGAACCGCTTGCCGCCCGCGCGCACCAGATGCTGCGCGGCCTCCGTGATGAAGGGGACCCCGCTTTTGGTGGCGTCGAGCAGACCTTCCTCGACGGCCGCCAATCCGGCCTGGACATCGGCTTCGAGAGCCTGGTCCCGCACGCTGAGGCCGAAGGGCCCGACGACGGTCACGAGGGGTTCTCCTGTCTGCTGACGATCACAAGTCGGTCACTCGGTCGATCATCACTCGGTCGATCTTTGCGTGATGATCGCTTCGATGACACGGTTTGTCGATGTGTCGCTGCCATCACTCAAGTCAGCGTATCCGGTCGCCTTTCGATCACAGTGGGCACCCGCCTGTGCAATGCCGCCCAGGCGACGCGTAGTGACCACCGGTATGTTCTTGATCAGCTGATACGACCCAGAACTACCGGGAGCAGACCCTTTGTCCCGCACTGAGCCCGACACCGAGCCGCCCGCGGAGCCGCCGACGGAGCCGCCGCCCGGCGACGACCACGCCTTCTTCGGGCAGCCGCGCGGGCTGCTCACCCTGTCGGGTCTCGAGGTCTGGGAGCGCTTCTCGTTCCTCGGCATGCAGGCCATCCTCGTCCTGTACTTCGCGGACTCCGTCGCCAACGACGGAATGGGCATGGATTCCGGAACCGCCGCCTCGGTGTCGGCGGCGTACGGAACGCTCGTCTATCTGGTGTCGGTGGCGGGCGGCTGGCTCGCCGACCGCATCCTCGGCTCGTACCGCGCGGTCCTGTGGGGCGGCATCCTCATCGCCTGCGGCCACTACTCGATGGCCGTGCCGACGGCGACGATGACCTGGGTCGGGCTCGGCCTGATCAGCGCGGGCACCGGCCTCCTCAAGCCGAACGTCGCCTCGATGGTCGGCAAGCTCTACCGCACCGACGACGACCGGCGCGACGCGGGCTTCGCGCTGTACTACATGGGCATCAACATCGGCGCCTTCGCGGGACCGCTGATCACCGGCTGGCTCGGCGACCACAAGGGCTGGCACTGGGGCTTCTCGGCGGCCGCGATCGGCATGACCTTCGGTCTGATCCAGTACGTCCTCGGCCGCCGTCACCTCGCCGGACGCAAGGCGGCGGCCGAGTTCGCGCTGCCCAAGGACGCGATGCGCCGCGCGGTCGTCCTGATCGTCGCGGGCGTCGTCGTGTTCGCCGCCCTCGCGGGTCTGCTCGCCGCCGTCGGCTGGCTGACGATGGACCGCTTCGTCGACCTGCTCACCCTGATCTCGGTGATCGCGCCGATCGTCTACTTCGTGGTGATGTTCCGCAGCCCACGGGTGACGTCCGAGGAACGCGGCCGCCTCAAGCCGTACGTGGTGCTCTTCGTCGCCTCGGTCGTCTTCAACTTCATCCTCTTCCAGGCGTACTCGACGATGATCCTGCTGGCGTCGACGAACGCCGAGACCGCGATCTTCGGCTTCACGTTCCCCGCGAGCTGGTACGCCTCCGCGCTCGGGGCGTTCGAGGTCGCGCTCGCCCCCGTCGTCGCCGCGGTCTGGGCCCGGATGGGCCACAGCCAGCCGCACGCCTCCAACAAGATCGCGTTCGGCGTGATCCTGGGCGGCCTGTCGTTCCTCCTGATGGTCCTGCCGACCTCGGGGCACAGCGACGACACGTACAAGATGGCGGTCTGGTGGATCGTCGGCTCGTACCTGCTGCTCGGTCTCGGCGACATCCTCGTGGAGACCTCGGGCATGTCGGCCACGACGAAGCTCGCTCCCAAGGCGTTCGCCAGTCAGACCATGGCCCTCTGGTTCCTCTCGCTCGCCCTCGCCAACGGCATCCAGGCGCAGATCGTGAAGCTCTACGGAGAGGTCTCCAACCCGGCGTACTTCGGCGTGAACGGCGCGATCGCGGTGGCCGCCGGTGTGGCCGTCGTCCTGCTCGCCCCGTGGCTCCGCCGCACCATGCACCCCGTCCACTGAGGACACTGAGGTTCCCGCCATGCAGATTCGCACTTCCTTCCCGTACGAGACCACCCACGAGGACGTCCAGGTACCCCTCCAGGACGGGACCAAGCTGTACGCGCGCATCTGGCGCCCGGTGACGGACGAACCCGTCCCCGCGCTCCTGGAGTACCTCCCCTACCGCCTGAGTGACTGGACGGCGCCGCGCGACTGGCAGCGCCACCCCTGGTACGCGGGCCACGGCTACGCCTCCGTGCGCGTGGACGTGCGGGGCCACGGCAACTCGGAGGGCATGCCCGGCGACGAGTACGACGCCGTGGAGCTTGCCGACGGGGTCGAGGTCGTCAACTGGCTCGCCGCGCAGCCCTGGTGCTCCGGCAAGGTCGGCATGTTCGGCATCTCCTGGGGCGGCTTCAACTCCCTCCAGATCGCGGCCCTCGCGCCCGAGCCGCTCAAGGCGGTCATCACGGTCTGCTCCGCGGACGACCGCTATGACAACGACGTGCACTACATGGGTGGTTCCGTCCTGGCCGTGGACATGCACGCGTGGGCGGCGACGATGCTCGCCTTCGTCTCCCGCCCCCCGGACCCGCTGTTCGTCGGCGACCGCTGGCGTCAGATGTGGGAGAACCGCCTCGAAGCGGTCGATCCCTTCATCCACACCTGGCTGGACCACCAGACCCGTGACGCCTACTGGCAGCACGGCAGCGTCTGCGAGGACTACTCGGCGATCAGCGCGGCGGTGCTCGCGGTGGGCGGCTTCCACGACCCCTACCGGGACACGGTCCTGCGCCTGGTCGAGCATCTGCCGGGGGACGTACGGGGGTTGATCGGGCCGTGGTCGCACCAGTACCCGGACCGGGGTCTGCCGCCGGGCCCGGCGATCGGCTTCCTCCAGGAGACGCTGAGGTGGTGGGACCACCACCTCAAGGGCATCGACACGGGCATCATGGCGGAGCCGAAGCTCCGCTCCTGGATCAGCGACTCGCACCCGCCGGCGACGGTGTACGCGGAGCTGCCGGGCGGCTGGGTCGGTGACCCGTCCTGGCCGTCCCCGAACGTCACCCCGACCTCGTACGCCCTCCAGGGCACGCCCATGGTGGTCAACTCCCCCCAGCACACGGGCCTGGACGCGGGCCGCTACTTCCCCTTCGGCAACGACGCGGACCTGCCGCCGGACCAGCGGGACGAGGACGCGAAGTCGGCGTGCTTCGAGTTCGAGGTCCCCTCGGCCGTACGCATCCTGGGCCGCCCCAAGGTGACGCTGCGCCTGAAGATGGACGTCCCGGCCGGCCAGGCGATCGCGCGGGTGTGCGACGTGGCCCCGGACGGTTCGTCGACCCTGGTGACGAGGGGCGTACTGAACCTCTCCGCCCGCAACGGCCGTGACCGTGTGACTCCGTGGCCGGTGGGTGAGACGGAGGAAGTGGCCTTCGAACTGAACGCGATCGGCCACACGTTCCCGCCGGGACACCGGATCAGGCTCGCGGTGTCGTCGGCGTACTGGCCGTGGATCTGGCCGCAGGCCGACTCGGCGGGCTTCGTCCTCGACCCGGCGGGCAGCGCGCTGGAACTCCCGGTGCGGGAGGGTGACTTGGACCCCTCCATCTCCTTCGCCGCTCCCGAGCAGTCGGAGCCGCTGGAGGTGGTCCACCCGGCGACGCTCGACGAGCCGCGCCCCGAGCGCCTGGTCGTACGCGATGTGGCGAAGGGCGAGTGGCGCCTGGAGGTGGACCCGCGCTACGGCGGTACGCGCGTCTACCCGGACGGCCTCGAATTCACCGAGGACGCGGTGGAGACGTACACGATCAACGAGTCCGACCCCCTCAGCGCCCGCACCCGCTCCGACTGGACGATCCGCCTGCACCGGCCGGAACTGGCGTGGGACGTGTCGATCAAGTCCCGCTCCGAGATCACGTGCGACGCGACGGACTTCATCACCTCGAACGAAGTGGTGTGCAAGGACGGCGACGAGGTGGTGTTCCACAGGACGTGGGAGAAGCGCATCCCGAGGACGGCGGGCTAGCGGCCTTCACTCCCCGCGCGGGCCTCGCGCGGGAACAGCCGCTCGAGCACGACGGCCACGCCATCGTCCTCATTGGACGAAGTCACCTCGTCGGCGGCCGACTTGAGGTCGGGGTGGGCGTTGGCCATGGCGACACCGCGGGCCGCCCACACGAACATCGGCACGTCATTGGGCATGTCCCCAAAGGCGATGGTGTCTTCCGCCGCCATCCCGAGCCGCTCGGCGGCGAGGGCGAGCCCGGTCGCCTTCGTCACCCCGCGCGGCTGGAGCTCGACGGTGCCGGGACCGGACATGGTGACGGTGGCGAGGGGCCCGACGGCCTCGCGCGCGACGGCGGCCAACTCGTCGTCGGTCAGCTCGGGATGGCGCAGGAGCACCTTGCTGATGGGCTCGGCCCACAGCGCGTCCCGCCCCTTCACGCGCACGGCGGGCAGGGTGGGGTGCGGCATCAGATATCCGGGCTCGATGAGGGTGAGCCCGTCCACGCCGTCCTGGTCGACGGCGGCGTAGACCTGCCCGACCTCCGCCTCGATCTTCCCGAGCGCGGCCTCGGCAAGCTCGCGGTCGAGCGTCACGGACCAGACCATGCGGTCGGCCCCGGAGTCGTACAACTGCGCGCCCTGCCCACAGACGGCGAGGCCTCCGCTTCCCAGATCGTCGAGGAGCGGCTTCACGCGCGGCGCGGGCCGCCCGGTCACGACCAGGTGGCGCGCCCCCGCCGCGGCCGTCGCCGCCAGCACGGCCAACGACCGGTCGGAGACGGTGTCGTCACCGCGCAGCAGCGTTCCGTCCAGGTCAGTGGCGATGAGTGAATATGCGAGGGGTGCAGCCATGATCCAGAGAATACGGATCCCGAGCGATGCTGAAAGCAACGTCACAGGAGCTGTGACGAGCGGAGTGCGCTGGTCGCACAACCGGCGCTCGGAGGATTCACTTGGACGTGTCGCCAAGAACGGCTCCTACGGTAGGACTTGACCTCGACACCCGCCCGGAGAAGAGCATGACGAACGAGTCCGTCGCATCCGTCGCACCCCTGAAGCGGTCAGCATTCCTGATGCCGCTCGACGACGGCATGCTCGAATACTTCCGAGAGATCGTCGACGAAGCGGTGACCCGCTTCGGGGTCTCCCGTGCGGAGGCTGTGGCCCGCGTGAACGAGAGGTACGGAGAGCTGGAGATCTCCCCGTACCCGGACCTCATGTGCCACGAACTGCCGGAGTACTGGGTCTACGGCTTGTACGAAGACGACCGCTGATACGCGCCGCACGTCACCTCAGCCGTACGCCCGCCCCAGATGCCCCGCCAAGCGCGGCGAGGCGAACTCCGTGCCGCACACGAAACGCATCACCGGGCCGTACGACGCTGCCGCGGGAAGGCCCGTGAAGTAGAGGCCCGGAACCGATGAGACATAGCCCGGGCCCAGCTTCGGTGTGCCTCGGCTCACCGCCAGGCGGGCGCGGAGGGCCGGGCCCAGGAAGTCCATCGCGGCGATGTCCACGCGGTAGCCCGTCGCCGCTATGACGTGATCGGCGGAGAGATCCCGGATGCGGCCGCCCAGGGTCTCAAGGCGCAGGACGGGGCCGCCGTCCCGGACGTCCGCCGATATGAGGCGGCGGACCTCGTGCGTCTCGACCTTGCCCTCGAAGCGGTCGCGCAGCCACCACGCGCCCAGGGGGCCGAGGATGCGGCGGACCAGGAAGTGGCGGGCCTGCGGGGGCAGATAGCGGTAGGGGTGGGGGTAGTAGCTGATCGCGTACAGCGACCAGGCGCGGCCGAAGGGCGACTCGGGGCGCAGCTTCGGCTGCTCCCACGGAGGCGCCCCGAAGGCCACCGATCCCTTGCCGCGCGCCACCACCCGTACGTTCGCGCCCGCTTCGGCGGCGAGCGCGGCCGTCTCCAGGGCCGACTGACCCGCGCCGACCACGATCAGCTCACGCCCCGCGAACCGCGACAGGTCACTGTGCTGCGAGCTGTGCGAGACGGGCCCTGTGGGGGTCGGCCCGTCCGGTGCCGCGGCGGCGAGCGCTGGCGGCAGCTGTGCGAGGCCCGAGAGGCCGGTCGCGACCACCACCGCGCGGGCGGTGAACTGCTCGCCGGAGTCGAGCTTCAGGTCGAAGCCCGCCGTGCCCCTGCGGTCGATCGACACCACCCGCACCTGCTCCAGGTCGGGCACGAGCTTCTCCTTGAACCACTCCCCATAGGCGACGAAGGTCTCGATCGGGATGATGTCCTCGTCGGTGACGAGACGCGGTATGCCCGCCGCGTCGCAGTAGTCGACGAGGTTGTGGCCGCGCTGCGGCGCGTCGATGTTCGAGGCCACGGGGGTCGATTTCAGGAGCATGCCCGCGGGCATGTTCGCGCGCCAACTCACCATCGGGTCGCCGAAGACCCGCACCGGAATGCCCCGGGCCCGCAGATGGGCCGCGGTGGACAGGCCGAACGGCCCCGCTCCGATGACTGCTACTGGATGGATCACGAAGTCCCTCCCCAGGACGTCACTTACCGCGTGTGCCTACTTCGTGTGGTGCTGGATTCAGTTGTGTCGCTCTGCCCGGTCAACTGTGCCGCTCTGCGCGGTCAACTCGTCGTACTGCCGTGTTTGTTGGTCCGCCACAGCTGATACAGATGCTTCGCCCCCGGCCGCACGAACCGCGCGAGCATCGTGAAGAACGGCTTCATGTCGTCCGCCGCGAGCCACGCCAGTTCCGTGCCGCTCGCGTGCGGGGGCGCGTGCGGCGTCGTGTAACCACTGCGGCGGTAGGCGAGGAGAGCGGGCAGGTCGATGTTCTCCACGATGTACCGATGGCCGGCGCGCTGTTCCCCCTCGGGAACCGGGCGGCCAGTCAGGTGCAGGTGCATCGCGCGGACGACGTCGATCCCGGACTCGCTCTCGAAGAGCCGGAACTGCGCGCCCATGCGGGGGTTGAAGTCGAGCAGTTTGTACTGACCGTCGCGCCGGTCGAAGCGGAGGTCGAGGTCGATGACGCCGGTGAAGCCGATCTGTTTGATGAAACGTGCGGCGAGGTCCGCGAGTTCCGGATTGTCGACGACGTACGCATTCGCCGTCATTCCCGCGTGCGGCGGCCAGGAGCGCACCTTGACGCCCGTGAACAGCGCGCGCGGCTCCGAATCCGCGTCGAAGTACGCGTGCACGATCCAGTCCTCGGCCTGCTCCCGCGGCAGATACTCCTGGAGTATCACGCCGGGCCGCTCGCCCCAGTCACGGGCGAGGCCTAGCAGGCCCTCAAGGGTCTCTATGCGCGTCGTCCCGTTCACCGCGGGCCGGGAGCGGCGCGTGAACGCCTCGCGGTTCTTGGCGACCACCGGGAATGCCGCCGCGGCGGCGAACTTCACTATGTCCCCGTAACTTTCGGGGAAGGACGTGGCAGGCGAGGCGATGCCGTGCTCGACGCACAGCTCGTGCAGGCCCTGCTTGCTGGCGAGGCGGCGGGGTAACTCCGGCTCCACGCGGGGGAAGAGGAACCCCGCCCCGCTCAGCGGCTCCTGGTGCTCGGCGATGAGGACGGCCGCTTCCTCGTCGGTCGGGATCAGGACCGTGGGCCTGCCGATGCGGCGCGCGACGCGCAGCATCCCGTCGACGAGCCGCTCCGGTTCCTCCGCCCCGGTGGTCGGCCAGGGAAAGGCGCCGGTGAGATGGCGGGAGGCCGCGGCCGGTGTGTAACGGTCCTCCGTGATCGCGTACATGGGCACGCCGAGCCGCCCGAGGCTGCGGATCGCTCCCACACCGCCGTGGTGCAACGGATAACTGCCGAACTTCACGATCAGGCCGGGCACCTCACGGTCCACCGCGAAGGGCACGCTGTCATTCCCCATGGCCACGGGTCCCCCCACGTGTCCCTCCGTATGACCCGGACCCACCCCGTCCGCGTCCCCCAAAAGGACGCTAAGCCGGAACTGACCACTCCAGCAAGGTTTATTCGGACATTGCGAACTCTTTAGACACTGCCCCAACCGGAGGTTCCCACGTAACGTGTGGCACACCCATATGGAAAGCGAGGCAGGTACGCATGTCCGAGCACACCCCGCTCGATCCGGCCGGGAGCGACCCTTCCGTCCGCTCCGTAGGCGACCCCTTCGCTCTCGCGGAGGGCGATCCCTTCGGGCCGCACAATCTCCCGTACGGCGTGTTCTCCCTGGCCGGGGACGCCGCCGGGGCCGCGGAGCGCCGGGTCGGCGTACGACTCGGTGATCATGTCCTCGACGCGGGCGCCGCTGCCGCGGCGCTCGGCTCGCCCTATGTCTCGCTGCTCGCCAGGCCCACGCTCAACCCGCTGCTCGCCGCGGGCCGCACGGCATGGTCCGATGTGCGACGCGCGCTCACCGCGTGGGTGACGATCCCGGCGCACCGCGAGGTCGTGCGCCCCCTTCTGCACCCCCTGTCCGAGGTCACGCTGCACCTCCCCTTCGAGGTCGCGGACTATGTGGACTTCTATGCCTCCGAGCACCACGCGACCCACCTGGGGCAGATCTTCCGCCCGGACGCACCGACCCCACTGACCCCCAACTGGAAGCACCTGCCGATCGGTTACCACGGCCGGTCCGGCACCGTTGTGGTCTCGGGGACTGAAGTGGTACGCCCGACGGGGCAGCGCAAGGCTCCCGCGGAGACGGCGCCGGTCTTCGGACCCTCCGTCCGCCTCGACATCGAGGCCGAGGTCGGCTTCGTCGTGGGTACGCCGTCGGAGCTGGGCACTCCGGTGCCGCTCGCGGACTTCCGGGAGCATGTCTTCGGGCTGACCCTCCTCAACGACTGGTCGGCGCGCGACATCCAGGCCTGGGAGTACGTGCCCCTCGGCCCCTTCCTCGGCAAGTCCTTCTGCACATCGGTCTCGGCGTGGATCACCCCCCTGGAGGCCCTGGACGCGGCGCGGGTCGCCCCTCCGGAGCGCACACACGAACTCCTCCCCTACCTGGACGACTCGGCGGAGTCCGTCGCCGACGAGCCCGGCGGCTACGACCTGCGCATCACCGTGACTCTGAACGGCCACGTCATCTCCGAGCCGCCCTTCTCCACCGTCTACTGGACGGCCGCCCAGCAGCTGGCCCACATGACGGCGAACGGCGCGTCCCTGCGCACGGGCGACCTGTACGGCTCGGGCACGGTGAGCGGACCCGCCGAGGGGCAGTACGGCTCCCTGATCGAGATCACCTGGAACGGCCGCGACCCGCTTGTCCTTCCGGACGGGAAGCGGACGTTCCTTGAGGATGGCGACGAAGTCACGCTCACGGCGTGGGCCCCGGGTCCGGACGGGACGCGGGTGGGCCTCGGCGAGGTTTCTGGCAGGGTCGCCTCGGCGCGGTGAGGTTGCCGGCCGGGGGTGTAGCCACCCCCGGCCCCTTGCGCACGGGGTCGCCGCAGCATCGTCGTGGCTGGGCGCGCAGTTCCCCGCGCCCCTCCGGGGCCCGAGCCGCGGTCTAGAAGTCGTCCGGGGGCTCCGGCCACTCCTCCTCAGGGGGCGCCGGAGCCTCGGTCGGCGCCGGAGCAGCCGTGCCGTCCAGCTCCGCCAGGACCTCCAGCACGCCCTCCCCGTACGTCGCCAGCTTCTTCTCGCCTAGGCCACTGACCCCGCCCAGCTCCGCCAGGGTCGTGGGCCGCAGCGTGGCGATCTCCCGCAGCGTGGCGTCGTGGAAGATCACGTACGCGGGCAGGCCCAGCTCCTTGGCCTGCGCACCGCGCCACGCCCGCAGCGCCTCGAACACCGGCACCGCTTCCTGAGGCAGCTCGGCGACGGCCGCAGCGGCCTTCGCCTTCCGTTCCCCCTTCGCGGCCTTCGCCGCGGCGGGCCGCTTCGGCTCCTTGCGCAACCGCACCTCCCGCTCCCGGCCGAGGACGGAACCGCTCTCCTCGGTCAGGACCAGCGTGCCGTACTCCCCCTCGACCGCAAGGAGACTCTGCGCCAGCAACTGCCGCACCACACCCCGCCATTCGGCCTCCGCGAGCTCCTCGCCGATGCCGAAGACCGAGAGCTGGTCGTGGTCGAACTGGATGACCTTCGCGGTCTTCTTGCCGAGCAGGATGTCGATGATCTGGCCCGCGCCGAACTTCTGGCCGCGCTCACGCTGGAGCCGCACGATCGTGGAGAGGACCTTCTGCGCCGGGACCGTGCCGTCCCAGGTCTCCGGGGGTGTGAGGCACGTGTCGCAGTTGCCGCAGGACGAGCCGTCCGCATCCTGGCCGAAGTACGTGAGGAGCTGGGCCCTGCGGCACTGGGCCGTCTCGCACAGCGCCAGCATCGAGTCCAGATGCGAGGCCGCCCGGCGGCGGAACGCCTCGTCGCCCTCGCTGCCCTGGATCATCTTCCGCTGCTGGACGACGTCTTGCAGGCCATACGCCATCCAGGCCGTGGAGGGCAGTCCGTCGCGTCCCGCGCGGCCCGTCTCCTGGTAGTACCCCTCGACCGACTTCGGCAGGTCGAGGTGGGCGACGAACCGGACGTCCGGCTTGTCGATGCCCATGCCGAAGGCGATCGTGGCGCAGACGACCAGGCCCTCCTCGCGCAGGAAACGGGACTGGTGGGCGGCGCGCATCCTGCCGTCCAGACCCGCGTGGTAGGGCACAGCCTCGATGCCGTTCTTGCACAGGAACTCGGCGGTCTTCTCGACCGAATTGCGCGAGAGGCAGTAGACGATTCCCGCGTCGCCCGCGTGCTCCTCCTTGAGGAAGGACAGGAGCTGCTTCTTCGGCTCGGCCTTCGGCACGATGCGGTACTGGATGTTGGGCCGGTCGAAGCTCGCCACGAAGTGCTTGGCGTCCGGCATGCCGAGCCGCTCGGTGATCTCCCGGTGCGTGGCGTGCGTCGCCGTCGCCGTCAGGGCGATCCGCGGCACGTCGGGCCAGCGCTGGCCGAGCAGGGAGAGCGCCAGGTAGTCGGGGCGGAAGTCGTGGCCCCACTGCGCGACGCAGTGCGCCTCGTCGATCGCGAAGACGGAGATCTTGGCGCGCGAGAGCAGATCGAGCGTCCCCTCCAGGCGAAGCCGCTCCGGCGCCAGATACAGCACGTCGAGCTCCCCCGCGAGGAACTCGGCCTCCATCACGCGCCGCTCGTCGAAGTCCTGCGTGGAGTTGATGAACCCGGCCCGCACGCCGAGTGCCCGCAGCGCGTCCACCTGGTCCTGCATGAGCGCGATGAGGGGCGAGATGACCACGCCGGTGCCGGGCCGGACCAGGGCCGGGATCTGATAGCAGAGCGACTTGCCGCCACCGGTCGGCATCAGCACGACGGAGTCCCCGCCCGCGACCACATGCTCGATGATCGCTTCCTGCTCACCGCGGAACGCGTCATACCCGAAGACGCGGTGCAGCGTCCGCAGGGCGTCACTCTCCGCCACCGCGCTCGGTACGGCCACCTCACTCATGCCATCGATCCCATCCATCGCCCTGCCCCCGTACGTCGCGCTTCGACCACAGACTCCACGATAGGGCTCCGCACCGACACCTCAGGAAGTTATCCACAGGCCGCAGCCCGGCACCCCTGTCGGACGGGGTGCCGGGCGGCGGCGAGTAGAACAGGTGGACTACTGGAACAGGGGGCTACCGGACGAAGACCCCCGCCTGGTTCGCCAGATCCAGGAAGTACTGCGGGGCCACGCCAAGGACCAGCGTCACCGCGACGCCCACGCCGATCGCCGTCATGGTCAGCGGCGAGGGCACGGCGACGGTCGGACCGTCCGCCTTCGGCTCGCTGAAGAACATGAGCACGATCACGCGGATGTAGAAGAAGGCGGCGATCGCGGACGAGATCACACCGACCACGACAAGGGCACCGGCTCCGCCCTCCGCCGCCGCCTTGAACACCGCGAACTTTCCGGAGAACCCGGAGGTCAGCGGAATGCCGGCGAAGGCGAGCAGGAACACCGCGAAGACGGCGGCGACCAGTGGCGAGCGCCGCCCGAGCCCCGCCCACTTCGACAGGTGCGTGGCCTCGCCGCCCGCGTCCCGCACCAGCGTGACCACCGCGAACGCGCCGATCGTCACGAAGGAGTAGGCCCCCAGGTAGAAGAGGACCGACGAGATGCCGTCCGGCGTCATGGCGATGACACCGGCGAGGATGAAGCCCGCGTGGGCGATCGAGGAGTACGCGAGGAGCCGCTTGATGTCGGTCTGCGTGATCGCGACGATCGCGCCGGCCAGCATCGTGAGGATCACGACGCCCCACATCACCGGGCGCCAGTCCCAGCGAAGGCCCGGCAGGACCACGTACAGGAGCCGGAGCAGCGCGCCGAAGGCGGCGACCTTCGTCGCGGCTGCCATGAAGCCGGTGACCGGGGTGGGCGCGCCCTCGTACACGTCCGGGGTCCACATGTGGAACGGCACCGCGCCGACCTTGAAGAGCAGACCCATGACGATCATCGCCGCGCCGATCAGGAGCAGCGCGTCGTTGCCCATGGTGTCGGCGAGCGCCGGGTTGACCTCCTGGATGCTGCCGTCGATGACCTTGGCGATCGTGCCGTACGACACCGAGCCCGCGTACCCGTAGAGCAGGGCGATCCCGAAGAGCAGGAACGCCGAGGAGAACGAGCCGAGCAGGAAGTACTTGACGGCGGCTTCCTGGGACATCAGGCGCTTGCGGCGGGCGAGCGCACAGAGGAGGTAGAGCGGCAGTGAGAAGACCTCGAGGGCGATGAAGAGCGTCAGGAGGTCGTTCGCCGACGGGAAGACGAGCATGCCGCCGATCGCGAAGAGCGCCAGCGGGAACACCTCGGTGGTGGTGAACCCGGCCTTCGTGGCGGCCTTTTCACCCTCGCTGCCCGGCACCGCACCGGCCTGCGCCACGAACGAGTCGACGCGCTTGCCGTGCGCCACCGGGTCCAGCCGCCGCTCGGCGAAAGTGAAGATCGCGACGAGCCCTGCCAGGAGGATCGTGCCCTGGAGGAAGAGCGCGGGTCCGTCGACGGCGATCGCGCCCATCGCCGCGATGTGCGCCTTCGTCGTGCCGTACCCGGTCGCGGCGAGCCCGACGACCGCGGCGAAGGCCGCGGTGAGGGCGACGACCGCCAGGAACACTTGCACGTAATAACGGGATTTGCGCGGCACGAAGGCCTCGATGAGGATCCCGAGAACCGCCGCGCCGATGACGATCAAGGTCGGTGACAGCTGCGCGTACTCGATCGTGGGAGTGTCGATCTTGTCGATCTGATCCTGGGGCGCCGCGGCCGACGCCATTGTCCACAGGCTGTGGACGGCTGATGCGCTCACTTGGCCGCCTCCACGTCGGGCTTCGGGTCCTTCTGCTGTACGTCGGACATGGTGTGCTTGACCGCCGGGTTGACCAGGTCGGTGAGCGGCTTCGGGTAGACGCCGAGGCCGATCAGGAGCGCGATCAGCGGTGCGACGACCACGAGTTCACGCACCCGCAGGTCCGGCATGGCCGAGACCTCCGGCTTCACCGGGCCCGTCATCGTCCGCTGGTAGAGGACGAGGGTGTAGAGCGCGGCGAGCACGATGCCGATGGTGGCGATGATCCCGACCACCGGATAGCGCGCGAACGCGCCCACCAGGACCAGGAATTCACTCACGAACGGCGCGAGACCCGGCAGCGAGAGCGTCGCGAGGCCGCCGATCAGGAAGGTGCCCGCGAGCACCGGCGCGACCTTCTGCACCCCTCCGTAGTCCGCGATGAGCCGCGAACCGCGCCGCGAGATCAGGAAGCCGGCCACCAGCATCAGGGCGGCGGTCGAGATCCCGTGGTTGACCATGTAGAGCGTCGCGCCGGACTGGCCCTGCGAGGTCATCGCGAAGATGCCGAGAATGATGAAACCGAAGTGCGAGATCGACGCGTACGCCACCAGGCGCTTGATGTCGCGCTGGCCGACCGCGAGCAGCGCCCCGTAGATGATGCTGATCAGCGCGAGCACGAGGATGACCGGCGTCGCCCACTTGCTCGCCTCGGGGAAGAGTCCGAGGCAGAAGCGCAGCATCGCGAAGGTGCCGACCTTGTCGACGACCGCCGTGATCAGTACGGCGACCGGGGCCGTGGCCTCGCCCATCGCGTTCGGCAGCCAGGTGTGCAGCGGCCACAGCGGCGCCTTCACCGCGAAGGCGAAGAAGAAGCCGAGGAAGAGCCACCGCTCGGTGCTCGTCGCCATGTCCAGGGTGCCGTTGGCCCGCGCCTCGGTGATCTCCTGGAGCGAGAAGTTCCCCGCCACCACGTAGAGCCCGATGACGGCGGCCAGCATGATCAGACCGCCGACCAGGTTGTAGAGGAGGAACTTCACGGCCGCGTACGAGCGTTGCGCCGAGGCCTTCTCGTCGCTGCCCGCGTGGGCACGGTCCCCGAAGCCGCCGATGAGGAAGTACATCGGGATGAGCATGGCTTCGAAGAAGATGTAGAAGAGGAAGACGTCGGTGGCCTCGAAGGAGAGGATCACCATCGCCTCGACGGCCAGGATCAGGGCGAAGAAGCCCTGGGTCGGCCGCCACCGCGAGGACTTCGTCTCCAGGGGATCGGCGTCGTGCCAGCCCGCGAGGATGATGAAGGGGATCAGGAGCGCGGTGAGCGCGATGAGGGCGACACCGATGCCGTCCACACCCAGTTCGTACCGCACCCCGAATTCCGCGATCCACGAACGGGACTCGGTGAGTTGATAGCGGGCCCCGTCGGGGTCGAACCGCACGAGCACGGTCACGGCGAGCGCGAGCGTGGCGAGCGACACGAGCAGCGCGAGCCACTTGGCGGCGGTGCGCCGGGCGGCCGGGACGGCCGCCGTGGCGATCGCGCCGATCGCGGGCAGGGCCGCCGTCGCTGTCAGCAGAGGAAAGGACATCGGTATCAGACCGCCCTCATCAGCAGGGTCGCGGCGATGAGTACCGCAACGCCGCCGAACATCGAGACCGCGTAGGAGCGGGCATAGCCGTTCTGCATCTTGCGCAGCCGCCCGGAGAACCCGCCGACCGAGGCCGCCGTGCCGTTGACGACTCCGTCGACCAAGGTGTGGTCGACGTAAACCAGGGAGCGGGTGAGGTGTTCTCCGCCGCGGACCAGGACGACGTGGTTGAAGTCGTCCTGGAGGAGATCGCGCCGGGCCGCCCTGGTGAGCAGCGAACCGCGCGGGGCAGTGACCGGGACGGGACGGCGGCCGTACTGGACGCAGGCGAGGCCCACACCGATGAGCAGGACGACCATGGTGGCGCCCGTGACCGTGGCGGCGCTCAGCGGCGAGTGGCCGTGGTCGTGGCGGGTGACCGGCTCGAGCCAGTGCATGAAGCGGTCGCCGATGCTGAAGAAGCCACCCGCGAAGACCGACCCGAAGGCCAGCACGATCATGGGGATCGTCATGGACCTGGGCGACTCGTGCGGGTGCGGCTCGTTGCCGTCCGCGTCGGGCTGCCAGCGCTTCTCACCGAAGAAGGTCATGATCATTACGCGTGTCATGTAGAACGCGGTGATCGCGGCGCCGAGCAGCGCGACCGAGCCGAGGATCCAGCCCTCCGTGCCGCCCTTGGCGAACGCCGCCTCGATGATCTTGTCCTTGGAGAAGAAGCCGGACAGACCGGGGAAGCCGATGATCGCCAGATAGCCGAGCCCGAAGGTCACGAAGGTGACCGGCATGTACTTCCTGAGGCCGCCGTACTTCCTCATGTCGACCTCGTCGTTCATGCCGTGCATGACCGAACCGGCCCCGAGGAAGAGCCCGGCCTTGAAGAAGCCGTGCGTCACCAGGTGCATGATCGCGAAGACGTAGCCGATGGGGCCGAGGCCCGCGGCCAGGATCATGTACCCGATCTGGGACATCGTCGACCCGGCGAGGGCCTTCTTGATGTCGTCCTTCGCGCAACCGACGATCGCACCGAAGAGGAGCGTGACGGCACCCACGACGGTGACGACGAGCTGCGCGTCCGGGGCTCCGTTGAAGATCGCGCCGGAGCGGACGATCAAGTACACGCCGGCGGTCACCATCGTCGCCGCGTGGATGAGGGCCGAGACCGGGGTCGGGCCCTCCATCGCGTCGCCGAGCCAGGACTGCAGCGGCACCTGGGCCGACTTGCCGCACGCCGCGAGCAGCAGCATCAGGCCGATGGCCGTCAGCTTGCCCTCCGACGTCTCACCCGTGGCCTCCAGGACCGGACCGAAGGCGAACGTCCCGAAGGTGGTGAACATCAGCATGATGGCGATCGAGAGGCCCATGTCGCCGACCCTGTTGACCAGGAAGGCCTTCTTCGCGGCGGTGGCCGCGCTGGGCTTGTGCTGCCAGAAGCCGATCAGGAGGTACGAGGCGAGGCCCACGCCCTCCCATCCGACGTACAGGAGCAGGTAGTTGTCGGCGAGGACGAGAATGAGCATCGCCGCGAGGAACAGGTTCAGATAGCCGAAGAAGCGGCGGCGCCGCTCGTCGTGCTCCATGTACCCGATGGAGTAGATGTGGATCAGGGTGCCCACACCGGTGATCAGCAGGACGAATGTCATCGACAGCTGGTCGAGCTGGAAGGCGACGTCCGCCTGGAAACCCTCCACGGGGATCCAGCTGAACAGGTGCTGCGACAGGGAGCGCTCATCGGCGCCCTTGCCCAGCATGTCGGCGAAGAGCACGACGCCGACGATGAAGGATGCGGCCGCGAGCAGCGTGCCGAGCCAGTGGCCCACACGGTCCAACCGCCGCCCGCCGCACAGCAGTACGGCCGCTCCGAGCAGAGGCGCCGCTACGAGCAGCGCGATCAGGTTCTCCACTTTTCAGCGACCCCTTACAGCTTCATCAGGCTGGCGTCGTCGACCGAGGCCGAGTGACGGGAGCGGAACAGCGACACGATGATCGCGAGGCCGACCACGACTTCCGCCGCGGCGACGACCATCGTGAAGAAGGCGATGATCTGGCCGTCGAGATTGCCGTGCAGCCGGGAGAAGGCGACAAAGGCGAGGTTGCACGCGTTGAGCATCAGCTCGATACACATGAACACCACGATCGCGTTCCGCCTGATCAGCACGCCGGTGGCGCCGATCGCGAACAACAGCGCCGCGAGGTACAGGTAGTTGACCGGATTCACTTCGACGCCTCCTCGGACTTGGGCGACCGCTCCAGACGCTCCTCGGAGCGCTGTTCGAGGGCCCGCAGGTCGTCAAGCGCCTCGTCCGACACATCGCGGATCTGGCCGCGCTCACGCAGCGTCTTGTTGACCGTGAGCTCGGAGGGGGTGCCGTCGGGGAGCAGTCCCGCGATGTCCACGGCGTTGTGCCGGGCGTAGACACCGGGGGCGGGCAGCGGCGGCAGGTGCTTGGACCGCACGCGCTCCTCGGACATCTCACGCTGCGTCTTGGCGCGCTCCGTGCGCTCGCGGTGGGTGAGCACCATCGCGCCGACCGTGGCGGTGATGAGCAGCGCGCCGGTGATCTCGAACGCGAAGACGTACTTCGTGAAGATGCTCTCGGCGAGGCCCTCCACGTTGCCGCCCGCGTTCGCCTTGGCGAGTCCGGCGAATTCGTTCACCGAGGCGTTCCCGATCCCCGCGAAGAGCAGGATGGCGAAGCCGAAGCCACAGAGGCCGGCCAGCCAGCGCTGCCCCTTGATGGTCTCCTTCAGGGAGTCGGCGGCGGTGACACCGACGAGCATGACCACGAAGAGGAAGAGCATCATGATCGCGCCCGTATAGACGACGACCTGGACGATGCCCAGGAAGTACGCGCCGTTGGCGAGGTAGAAGACCGCCAGGATGATCATGGTGCCGGCGAGACAGAGCGCGCTGTGCACGGCCTTCTTCATGAGGATCGTGCACAGGGCGCCGATCACGGCGACCGTGCCGAGCACCCAGAACTGGACGGCCTCACCGGTGGATGTGGTGTAGGCGGCGAGCTGCGTCATCGGTTGATCACCTTCCCCGACGCGGGCTCGTCTTCCCCGAAGGTGGAAGCGGCCTCCTGGGGCGTCTCCCCCTTGGAGAGGGCCACTTGGGGCACCGTGCCGGGCGCGGCCTCCGTCACCAGACCGCGGTAGTAGTCCTGCTCGTCCGTGCCGGGGAAGATCGAGTGCGGTGACTCGACCATGCCTTCCTCCAGGCCCGCGAGCAGCTGCTCCTTGGTGAAGATGAGCTTCTCGCGGCTGCTGTCGGCCAGCTCGAACTCGTTCGTCATCGTCAACGCGCGCGTGGGGCACGCCTCGATGCACAGGCCGCACAGGATGCAGCGGGCGTAGTTGATCTGGTAGACGCGGCCGTACCGCTCGCCCGGGGAGTAGCGCTCCTCCTCGGTGTTGTCCGCGCCCTCCACATAGATCGCGTCCGCGGGGCAGGCCCAGGCGCAGAGCTCACAGCCGATGCACTTCTCCAGGCCGTCCGGATGGCGGTTGAGCTGGTGCCTGCCGTGGAAGCGGGGAGCGGTGGTCTTCTCCTGCTCCGGATACTGCTCGGTCAGCCGCTTCTTGAACATGGCCTTGAAGGTCACGCCGAAGCCTGCGACGGGGTTCTGGAACCCCTGCTTCGATTGGTTCGACTCGTGGTGTGGCTCGTGGTGCGGCTCTTTCTTCGACTCAGCCATCGGACGCCTCCTTTCCGTCACTTCGGGTTCCGTCACTTTGAGTATCCGGCCCACCACTGACAATCAACTCCCGCTCCTGGCGCGAGCGTCGTCGCGGTACGGGCGGCAGGCTCTGTCCCGGCAGCGGCGGGACGGGGAAGCCGCCCGCCATCGGGTCGAACGCAACCGGCTCCTCGCCCTCGGATCGTGCCGCCGCTTCCTTCTCGCGCTTGTCGCGGAAGATGTCGACGACGACGGAGAGCAACAGGAGCGCGATGACTCCGCCGCCCACATAGAGCGCGATCGAGGTGAAGTCGTACTCCTCGTTCCGCATCGCCCTGACCGTGGCCACGAGCATCAGCCAGACGACCGAGACCGGGATCAGGACCTTCCAGCCGAGCTTCATCAGCTGGTCGTAGCGGACGCGTGGCAGCGTGCCGCGCAGCCAGATGAAGAAGAACAGCAGCAGCTGGACCTTGATCACGAACCAGAGCATCGGCCACCAGCCGTGGTTCGCGCCCTCCCAGAAGGTGCTGATGGGATACGGGGCCCGCCAGCCGCCCAGGAAGAGGGTGACCGAGACCGCCGAGACGGTGACCATGTTGACGTACTCGGCGAGCATGAACAGCGCGAACTTGATCGACGAGTACTCGGTGTTGAAGCCGCCGACCAGGTCGCCCTCGGACTCCGGCATGTCGAACGGGGCGCGGTTGGTCTCACCGATCATCGTCACGATGTAGATCAGGAACGAGACCGGGAGCAGCAGGATGTACCACCGGTCCGCCTGCGCCTCCACGATCGCCGAGGTCGACATCGACCCGGAGTAGAGGAACACCGAGGCGAACGCGGCGCCCATCGCGATCTCGTACGAGATCATCTGCGCGCAGGAGCGAAGACCGCCGAGGAGCGGATAGGTGGATCCAGAACTCCAACCCGCGAGGACGATGCCGTAGATGCCGACCGAGGCGACCGCGAGGATGTAGAGCATCGCGATCGGCAGGTCGGTGAGCTGCATCGTCGTGCGCTGGCCGAAGATCGAGATTTCGTTGCCCGCGGGGCCGAAGGGGATCACCGCGATCGCCATGAACGCCGGGATGGCCGCGACGATCGGCGCGAGGACGTAGACCACCTTGTCCGCGCGCTTGACGATCACGTCTTCCTTGAGCATCAGCTTGATGCCGTCCGCGAGGGACTGCAGCATGCCCCAGGGGCCGTGCCGGTTCGGGCCGATGCGCAGCTGCATCCAGGCGACGACCTTGCGCTCCCACACGATGGAGAAGAGCACCGTCACCATCAGGAACGCGAAACAGAAGACCGCCTTGATGGCGACGAGCCACCACGGGTCACGGCCGAACATGGACAGGTCTTCCGCCGCAAGCGGCACCATGTGGTGCATCACGACGTCACCTCCGGGGCCTCAGAGGGCTCCGGCAGGAGCGCCGGGCCGATACGGACGAGGTCGCCGGGGCGCGCACCGGTGTCGGAAGTGACGCCTCCCCCGGTCGAGTTCAGCGGCAGCCACACCACGCGGTCGGGCATCTCGGTGACCACAAGGGGCAGTTCCGTCGCCCCCGCCGGGCCGGTGACGGCAAGGACGTCGCCGCCCTTGACGCCGGCCTCGGCCGCGGTGGCCGCGGAGAGCCTGGCGACCGCGGCGTGCCGCGTACCGGCGAGCGCCTCGTCGCCCTCCTGGAGGCGGCCCTGGTCGAGCAGCAGCCGGTGCCCCGCGAGAACGGCCTCTCCGGAGGCGGGCCTCGGCGGCTGAGCAGCTGTCTCCACGGGGTCGGTGGCGTGCGTGCCCGCCCAGCCGCCGAGCCGGTCAAGCTCGCGCCGGGCCGTCGCCAGGTCGGGAAGAGCCAGATGTACGTCCCCGGCCTCGGCCAGCATGTGCAGCACACGCGCGTCCGTCGGGGCCAGCGTGCGTGTCATGTGGTCGGGCTTGAGCGCGGCGTCGAACATCCGCGCCCTGCCCTCCCAGTTGAGGAAGGTGCCGGGCTTCTCCGCGACCGCGGCCACGGGGAGTACGACGTCGGCGTGCTCGGTGACCTCACTGGGCCGCAGCTCGAGCGAGACCAGGAACCCGACCTCGGAGAGTGCTTCACGCGCGCGTGGCGGGTCGGGAAGGTCGGCGACCTCCACGCCCGCCACCAGGAGCGCGCCCAGTTCGCCGGTCGCCGCGGCCTCGATGATCTGGCCGGTGTCGCGGCCGTAGCGGTGCGGGAGTTCGGCGACGCGCCAGGCGGCCGCGACCTCGTCCCGCGCGCGCGGGTCGGTGGACGGACGCCCGCCGGGGAGCAGCGAGGGCAGCGCACCGGCCTCGATGGCACCGCGCTCTCCCGCCCGGCGCGGAATCCACACCAGCCGGGCACCGGTCGCGGACGCGGCCCGTACGGCAGCGGTGAGCCCGCCCGGCACGGCGGCAAGACGCTCGCCGACCACGATCACCGCACCCGAAGAACGCAGTGCCTCGGCCGCCTTCGCGCCGTCGCCCTCAAGTCCGGCCCCGCCCGCGAGGGCGTCGAGCCACTCCGTCTCGGTGCCGGGAGCCGCGGGCAGCAGCGTGCCGCCCGCCTTCTCCAGGCCCCGCGTCTGATGCGTGGCGAGGGAGAACGTCCGCTGTCCGTGCTTGCGCCAGGCCTTGCGAAGGCGCAGGAAGACCCCGGGCGCCTCCTCCTCGGCCTCGAAGCCGACGAGCAGGACCGCGGGCGCCTTCTCCACTTCCGCGTACGTGACTCCGGCGCCGTCGAGGTCCCGGCCCCGGCCCGCGACTCGGGCGGCGAGGAAGTCGGCCTCCTCGCTGCTGTGCACGCGCGCGCGGAAGTCGATGTCGTTCGTGTCGAGCGCCACGCGCGCGTACTTGCTGTACGCGTAGGCGTCCTCGACGGTGAGGCGACCACCGGTCAGCACACCGGCCCGGCCGCGCGCGGCGGCGAGCCCGGCGGCCGCGGCTTCGAGAGCCTCGGGCCAACTGGCCTTCTCCAGCTCACCCGTCTCCGCGTTGCGCACCAGCGGCGTGGTGAGCCGGTCCGGCTTCTGCGCGTAACGGAAGCCGAAGCGGCCCTTGTCGCAGACCCACTCTTCGTTGACCTCGGGGTCGTCCGCGGCGAGGCGCCGCATGACCTTGCCGCGCCGGTGGTCGGTGCGGGTCGCGCAGCCGCCCGCACAGTGCTCGCAGACCGACGGCGACGACACCAGGTCGAAGGGACGGGAGCGGAAGCGATACGCCGCCGAGGTCAGCGCGCCCACCGGGCAGATCTGGATGGTGTTCCCGGAGAAGTACGACTCGAAGGGGTCGCCCTCGCCCGTGCCGACCTGCTGGAGCGCGCCGCGCTCGATCAGCTCGATCATCGGGTCGCCCGCGATCTGGTTCGAGAACCGGGTGCAGCGCGCGCACAGCACACACCGCTCGCGGTCGAGCAGCACCTGGGTGGAGATCGGCACCGGCTTCTCGAACGTCCGCTTCTTGCCCTCGAAGCGGGAGTCCGTGTCACCGACCTGCATCGCCTGGTTCTGCAGGGGGCACTCGCCGCCCTTGTCGCAGACCGGGCAGTCCAGCGGGTGGTTGATGAGGAGCAGCTCCATCACACCGCGCTGGGCCTTCTCGGCGACCGGCGAGGAGAGCTGCGACTTCACGACCATGCCGTCGGTGCAGGTGATGGTGCAGGAGGCCATCGGCTTGCGCTGGCCCTCCACCTCGACGATGCACTGGCGGCAGGCGCCCGCCGGGTCGAGCAGCGGGTGGTCGCAGAACCGCGGGATCTCGATGCCGAGGAGCTCGGCGGCCCGGATCACCAGCGTCCCCTTCGGGACGCTGATCTCGATGCCGTCGATCGTCAGCGACACGAGATCTTCCGGCGGAACCGCCGCCTCGCCGCCCCCGGAGGGAGCGCTGTTGGTGGTCACTGTCATGCGTTCACCTCCGAATGTGCGGAGGGCCTGTCGGCCCAGAGAGTCGACTTGGCCGGGTCGAAGGGGCAGCCCTTGCCGGTGATGTGCTGCTCGTACTCCTCGCGGAAGTACTTGAGCGAGGAGAAGATCGGCGACGCGGCGCCGTCACCGAGAGCGCAGAAGGACTTGCCGTTGATGTTGTCGGCGATGTCGTTCAGCTTGTCGAGGTCGGACATCACGCCCTTGCCGGCCTCGATGTCGCGGAGCAACTGCACCAGCCAGTACGTCCCTTCGCGGCAGGGTGTGCACTTGCCGCAGGACTCGTGGGCGTAGAACTCGGTCCAGCGCGTGACCGCCCGCACGACGCACGTCGTCTCGTCGAAGCACTGCAGGGCCTTCGTGCCGAGCATCGACCCGGCGGCGCCCACGCCCTCGTAGTCCAGCGGGACGTCGAGGTGCTCGTCGGTGAACATCGGCGTCGACGAGCCGCCCGGCGTCCAGAACTTGAGCCGGTGGCCCGCCCTCATTCCGCCGCTCATGTCGAGCAGTTGGCGCAGGGTGATGCCGAGCGGGGCCTCGTACTGGCCGGGGCTCGTGACGTGGCCGCTCAGCGAATAGAGCGTGAAGCCGGGGGACTTCTCGCTCCCCATCGACTTGAACCAGTCTTTTCCGCGATTCAGGATCGCGGGAACCGACGCGATGGACTCGACGTTATTGACAACAGTGGGGCATGCGTAGAGGCCCGCGACGGCAGGGAAAGGGGGACGCAGTCGCGGCTGGCCACGGCGGCCTTCGAGCGAGTCGAGCAGCGCGGTCTCCTCACCACAGATGTACGCGCCCGCGCCCGCGTGCACGGTGAGTTCGAGGTCGAGTCCGCTGCCCAGGATGTTCTCGCCCAGGAATCCCGCCTCTTTCGCCTCACGCACGGCCTCGTGCAACCGCCTGAGCACGGGGACGACTTCACCGCGCAGGTAGATGAAGGCATGCGACGAGCGGATCGCGTAACAGGCGATCACAATGCCCTCGATGAGGCTATGCGGATTGGCGAAGAGGAGCGGGATGTCCTTGCAGGTCCCCGGCTCCGATTCGTCGGCGTTGACAACTAGATAGTGCGGCTTTCCATCTCCCTGCGGAATGAACTGCCATTTCATTCCGGTGGGGAATCCCGCGCCGCCCCGGCCACGCAGACCGGAGTCCTTCACGTACGCGATGAGGTCGTCCGGCGCCATGGCCAGGGCCTTGCGGAGGCCTTCGTACCCCTCGTGCCGCCGGTAGGTGTCCAGCGTCCAGGACTTCTCCTCGTCCCAGAACGCCGAAAGCACCGGTGCGAGCAGTTTCTCCGGGCTCGTCTCGTGGTCGATCTCGGCTGCCAAGGTCATCACTCCCCCTCCTCGGCGGTCGGTCCGGCCGGGTGGGCCGGGTCGGATGCCGAGGTCTCCTGCGGTGCGTCGTGCGAGCTGAGGTGCTCGGCAGGTGCCTCGTCCTGCGGACCGCCCGTCCGCGGGTGGACAACCCTCGGCTGCGGCAACTCGCCCTTGGCGAGGCGCAGTCCGATCAGCGAGGCCGGGCCGGCGCCGCCGCTCGCCTCGACGGCGCCCGCGCGCTCGTCCGGGAAGCCCGCCAGGATCCGGGCCGTCTCCTTGTACGTGCACAGGGGGGCGCCGCGGGTCGGCTCGACCTGCACGCCCGCGCGCAGGTCGTCGACGAGCCGCTTGGCGGTCTCGGGAGTCTGGTTGTCGAAGAACTCCCAGTTGACCATCACGACGGGAGCGAAGTCGCAGGCCGCGTTGCACTCGATGTGCTCCAGCGTGACCTTGCCGTCCTCCGTGGTCCCTTCGTTGCCGACGCCCAGGTGCTCCTGCAGCGACTCGAAGATCGCGTCGCCGCCCATGACGGCGCACAACGTGTTCGTACAGACACCGACTTGGTAGTCACCGGAGGGCTTGCGTCGGTACATCGTGTAGAAGGTCGCGACCGCGGTGACCTCGGCGGTGGTCAGGCCGAGCGCCTGCGCGCAGAAGGCCATGCCCGTGCGCGTGACGTGGCCCTCCTCCGACTGCACCAGGTGCAGCAGCGGGAGCAGTGCGGACCGGGAGTCCGGGTAGCGGGAGATGAGCTCCTTGGCGTCCGCGTCGAGCCTGGCCCGTACGTCGGCCGGGTAGTCGGGGGCGGGGAGTTGGGGCATGCCGAGGCTGACGCCCGCGCCCTGCTGGGAAGGGGTGGTGGTCACCGGTCGACGCCTCCCATCACGGGGTCGATGGACGCGACGGCGACGATGACGTCAGCGACCTGGCCGCCCTCGCACATCGCCGCCATGGCCTGCAGGTTGGTGAAGGACGGGTCGCGGAAGTGGACCCGGTAGGGGCGGGTGCCGCCGTCGGACACGACATGCACCCCGAGCTCGCCCTTGGGCGACTCGACCGCGGTGTACGCCTGCCCGGCCGGGACCCTGAAGCCCTCGGTCACCAGCTTGAAGTGGTGGATCAGGGCCTCCATGGAGGTGCCCATGATCTTCTTGATGTGATCGAGCGAGTTGCCCAATCCGTCCGGACCGAGCGCCAGTTGCGCGGGCCAGGCGATCTTCTTGTCGGCGACCATGACCGGGCCCGGTTCGAGGCGGTCCAGGCACTGCTCGACGATGCGCAGCGACTGGCGCATCTCCTCCAGGCGGATCAGGAAGCGTCCGTAGGAGTCGCAGGTGTCGGCGGTCGGCACGTCGAACTCGTAGTTCTCGTAGCCGCAGTAGGGCTGCGACTTGCGCAGGTCGTGCGGCAGACCGGCCGAGCGCAGGACGGGCCCCGTGGCGCCGAGTGCCATGCAGCCGGCGAGGTCGAGATAGCCGACGTCCTGCATGCGGGCCTTGAAGATGGGGTTCCCGGTGGCGAGCTTGTCGTACTCGCCGAGGTTCTTCCGCATCTTCTTCACGAACTCGCGGATCTGGTCGACCGCGCCCGGGGGCAGGTCCTGGGCGAGTCCGCCGGGCCGGATGTACGCGTGGTTCATGCGCAGCCCGGTGATCAACTCGAAGATGTCGAGAACGAGTTCACGATCACGGAAGCCGTAGATCATGATCGTCGTCGCGCCCAGCTCCATGCCGCCGGTGGCGATGCACACCAGGTGCGAGGAGAGCCGGTTGAGCTCCATCAGGAGCACGCGGATGATCGTTGCGCGGTCCGGGATCTGGTCCTCGATGCCGAGGAGCTTCTCGACCCCGAGGCAGTACGCCGCCTCGTTGAAGAACGGCGTCAGATAGTCCATGCGCGTGACGAACGTCGTGCCCTGCGTCCACGTGCGGTATTCGAGGTTCTTCTCGATGCCCGTGTGCAGATAGCCGATGCCGCAGCGGGCCTCGGAGACGGTCTCGCCCTCGATCTCCAGGATGAGCCGGAGCACACCGTGGGTGGAGGGGTGCTGCGGACCCATGTTGACGATGATGCGCTCGTCGTCGGACCTGGCCGCGGACTGGACGACCTCGTCCCAGTCGCCGCCGGTGACTGTATATACAGTCCCCTCGGTCGTCTCACGGGCGGAAGCGTGGGAAGTTCCCTGAGTGGCAGACATCAGCTGTACGACCTCCGCTGGTCCGGAGCCGGGATCTGGGCGCCCTTGTACTCGACGGGGATGCCGCCGAGGGGGTAGTCCTTGCGCTGCGGGAAGCCCTGCCAGTCGTCCGGCATCATGATCCGCGTAAGGGCTGGGTGACCGTCGAAGATCAGGCCGAAGAAGTCGTACGTCTCGCGCTCGTGCCAGTCGTTGGTCGGATAGACCGCGACCAGCGAGGGGACGTGCGGATCGGCGTCAGGGGCACTGACTTCGAGCCGGATCAGGCGGTTGTGGGTGATCGAGCGCAGGTGGTAGACGGCGTGCAGCTCGCGGCCCTTGTCCTCCAGGAAGTGCACCCCCGAGACGCCCGTGCAGAGCTCGAAGCGCAGGGCCGGGTCGTCGCGCAGGGTCTGGGCGACCCGCACGAGGTGCTCGCGCGCGATGTGGAAGGTGAGCTCGTCACGGTCGACGACCGTCTTCTCGATCGCGTTCTCCGGCAGCAGCCCCTGCTCTTCCAGGGCCCCCTCCAGCTCGTCCGCGACTTCGTCGAACCAGCCGCCGTACGGGCGCGCGGAGGCGCCCGGCAGGGTGACCGTCCGAACGAGCCCGCCGTAACCGGACGTGTCGCCGCCGTTGCTGGCGCCGAACATGCCCTTGCGGACGCCGATGACCTTGCCTGCCTCGTCGCGGGGGGCGGGAACGCCGTTGCCGTTCGCGCTCCCGTTCGCGTTCCCGTTTCGGTGCTCGTCGTGCGCGTCGCTCACCGCAGCAGCCCCTTCATCTCGATGGTGGGGAGCGCCTTGAGGGCCGCTTCCTCCGCCTCGCGGGCCGCTTCCTCGGCGTTGACCCCGAGCTTTCCGCCCTGGATCTTCTGGTGGAGCTTGAGGATGGCGTCCATCAGCATCTCGGGCCGCGGCGGACAGCCGGGCAAATAGATGTCAACAGGGACAATGTGATCCACACCCTGCACAATCGCGTAATTGTTGAACATCCCGCCGGATGAAGCGCAAACCCCCATGGAAATGACCCACTTGGGGTTGGGCATCTGGTCATAGACCTGCCGCAGGACCGGCGCCATCTTCTGGCTCACACGCCCGGCCACGATCATCAGGTCGGCCTGCCGCGGTGAACCGCGGAAGACCTCCATGCCGAAGCGGGCCAGGTCGTAACGCCCGGCCCCCGTCGTCATCATCTCGATGGCGCAGCACGCGAGGCCGAAGGTCGCGGGGAAGACGGATGACTTGCGCACCCAGCCCGCGGCTTGTTCGACGGTGGTCAGCAGAAAACCGCTCGGCAGTTTCTCTTCGAGTCCCATGCTCTTTGGCCCCTCAGACCTTTAGTCCCATTCCAGGCCGCCGCGCCGCCATACGTACGCGTACGCGACGAAGACGGTGAGCACGAAGAGCAGCATCTCCACGAGCCCGAAAATCCCCAGGGCGTCGAAGGTGACGGCCCAGGGGTAAAGGAAGACGATCTCGATGTCGAAGACGATGAAGAGCATCGCCGTCAGGTAGTACTTGATCGGGAATCGCCCGCCGCCGGCCGGAGTCGGCGTCGGCTCGATACCGCACTCATACGCCTCGAGCTTGGCGCGGTTGTACCGCTTTGGACCGATAAGCGTGGCCATGACCACGGAGAAGATCGCAAAGCCTGCCCCGAGGGCTCCCAGCACGAGGATGGGCGCATAGGCGTTCACGCTCCTCGCTCCTCTCAGTCGGCACTGACTGTTGGCGGTTGCATTGGACCGGGGACCCGCCCTCACGAAGATCGCTTACATGTGAAGCAGGTCACAAGCCCAACTGCCCCGCATCTTATGCCCGCCGGTCTGTGATCTGCGACACGGGGTGCGACAACGGCTTTGTGATCTCCACCACCTGACGAAGGATCATGAAGTCGGATGAGCGGTGATCTTCATACGCGAAGCGCCTGAGTGATCACCAGAGGTGACATCTCAGCGAGTTACCGCTGGTCGGGAGGGGGTCGCCCTATCAAGCGTCGCCCGCAGTAAGCAAATTGGCGCTGGACACGCTGGCTTGATACTGGCGGCTCATTCACACTTTGGCGGGAGCGGTGTGGACGCGAGTGGACAACCGCGGACGCGTGCACCGATTCACGAGCGGCCGGAGCGGCATCTCACGAGCAGCCGGGGCGACATCCACGCGAAGGCGGCATGAGGGTGAATCGGCACCCCTCCCACACCGGCCCGTCGTCGATCCACCGTCGATTCGCCGTCGATCCGTCACCGATCCCCCATACGGGCAACACCCCTGAATTCTTCGGGAGATCTCAGGAAGGTCTCGGCGGGATCTCGGAGAGATCCCCTGGGGCTACACCTGTGACCTGCGCCACACACCAATGTGCGGCAGAGAAACCGGGCTTGGCCAACCGGCTCAACCGGTGGTAGACCACGGGCAATTCGGGCGTATCACGGAAAACCCATGATCACAGGCGTGATCACCGTTGTCCGCATTGCCCGTTACGGCGTCAATAAGAAGTGACACGCCCGGGATTCGCGGCCGTCGCGAGCAACTGTGGCGCAGCCCACGTTTCTTGATGGGAACCCTGACTCCCTGATAGCGGTTGTTCTCATGTCCCACACCGCTCACATACCCAGCCACCGGAAGCCCCGTCGTAGCGCCTCGAAGATGGCCCTGCGCGCCGGAGTTGCCGGTGGCGTCCTCAGCACCCTGGCAGTGGCCGCGGCCGCTGGCACGGCGAACGCCGCCGAGCCGGTGACCGAGACCATCGAAATGCCCACGCTCACCGCGGACCTCTCCACGCAGATCGCGCAGTCCGCTGAAGTCACGCAGCAGACCGCCGACAGCTACGAGCTCCGTGCCGAGCAGGACGCGGCCGCCGTGAAGGCCGCCAAGCAGGCCAAGGAAGACCAGGCCGCCGCCGAGAAGAAGGCGGAGGCCAAGGCGAAGGCCGAGGCCGCCGCCAAGAAGAAGGCGGAGGAGGAGCGCGCCTCGCGTTCCGCCGAGCGCACGACGCTCAGCGCCGCCGGCGGCTCCAGCGCCTCGTCCGCCGATGTGGCCGCCCCGGCCAGCGGCAGCGTCGGGTCGGTCATCAGCTTCCTCAAGGCCCAGCTCGGCGACGCGTACGTCATGGGTGCCTCAGGACCCAACGCCTGGGACTGCTCCAGCCTCGTCCAGGCCGCGTTCAAGCAGGCGGGCGTGGACCTTCCGCGCGTCTCGCAGGACCAGTCGGTCTCCGGTACGCCGGTCTCGCTCGACAGCGTCCAGGTGGGCGACATCCTTTACTGGGGTGGCGCGGGCTCCGCGTACCACGTGGGTGTCTACATCGGTAATGGCCAGTACCTCGACGCCGCCAACCCCAGCAAGGGCGTTGTCATCCAGGATCTGTCGGGTTACCCGGCCGACGGCGCCGTGCGCGTCCTCTAAGGGCCCTCACAGCCACACACAGCCACAGAGAAGGGCCGGGAACCCCAGCGGGGTTCCCGGCCCTTCTGTGCGCTTCTGGTGAAGGCTCAGCTCTTCGGGGAGAGCTCGCCCATCTCGGACCAGCTGTTGCCCGGGATCTCGGTGTGGATGATCTCGGGAGTCGAGGCGATCGCCTCGGACATCGTCTCCATGGCCGCCTTGAAGTGCTCGGAGCCAACGTGCACGGCGCCCGCCTCCTGCGAGGCGAAGCCCTCAAGGAGGACGTACTGGTTGGGGTCGTCGACGCTGCGGGACCAGTCGTAGAAGAGGTTGCCCTCCTCCGCGCGCGTGGCCCGGGTGAACTCGGCGGTCCGCTCCAGCCAGCTGTCGGCGTACTCGGGGCGGACGGTGAACTTGACGGCAATAAAAATCATGCGACCACCCTCGTACTACCCACGGGGTAAGGGCAAATCGGACAGAGCCCCGCGCCTGCAGACGGGCACGCCCACAGACCCTCACGCCTTCGGCGCCACCTTGCTCAAGCCGTTGATGATGCGGTCCATCGCGTCGCCGCCCGTCGGGTCGGTGAGGTTGGCCAGCATCTTCAGGGTGAAGCGCATCAGCATCGGGTGCGTAAGGCCGCGCTGCGTGGCGATCTTCATGACCTTCGGGTTGCCGATGAGCTTCACGAAGGCGCGGCCCAGCGTGTAGTAGCCGCCGTAGGTGTCCTTGAGGACCTTCGGGTAGCGCTGGAGGGCGAGTTCGCGCTGGACGGGGGTGGCGCGGGCGTGCGCCTGGACGATGACGTCCGCCGCGATCTGCCCTGACTCCATGGCGTACGCGATGCCCTCGCCGTTGAAGGGGTTCACCATGCCGCCCGCGTCGCCCACCAGGAGCAGGCCCTTGGTGTAGTGCGGCTGGCGGTTGAAGGCCATGGGCAGGGCGGCACCGCGGATCGGCATCGTCATGTTGTCCGGGGTGTAGCCCCACTCCTCCGGCATCGAGGCGCACCAGGCCTTCAACACCTCGCGCCAGTCCAGCTCCTTGTAGGCCGAGGAGGAGTCGAGGATGCCGAGCCCCACGTTCGACGTGCCGTCGCCCATGCCGAACACCCAGCCGTATCCGGGCAGGAGCCGGTCCTCGGCGCCCCGGCGGTCCCACAGCTCCAGCCAGGACTCCAGGTAGTCGTCGTCGTGGCGCGGCGACGTGAAGTACGTACGGACCGCGACGCCCATCGGGCGGTCGTCGCGGCGGTGCAGACCCATCGCGAGGGAGAGCCGCGTCGAGTTGCCGTCGGCGGCGACCACCAGCGGGGCGTGGAAGGTGACCGGGGTCTTCTCCTCGCCGAGCTTGGCGTGCACGCCGGTGATGCGGCCCGTGCGGTCGTCGACGATCGGGGCGCCGACGTTGCAGCGCTGGTGCAGGCGGGCGCCCGCCTTCTGGGCCTGGTTCGCGAGCTGCTCGTCGAAGTCGTCGCGCTTACGGACCAGGCCGTAGTTCGGGTAGGCGGCAAGTTCCGGCCAATCGAGCTGGAGCCGGACGCCGCCCCCGATGATGCGCAGGCCCTTGTTCCGCAGCCAGCCCGCCTCCTCGGAGATGTCGATCCCCATGGACACGAGCTGTTTGGTGGCGCGCGGCGTCAGGCCGTCGCCGCAGACCTTTTCCCTTGGGAACGCGGTCTTCTCCAGGAGGAGTACGTCGAGTCCGGCCTTCGCCAGGTAGTAGGCGGTCGTGGAACCGGCTGGCCCGGCCCCGACGACGATCACATCAGCGGTGTGTTCGGTGAGGGCCTTGGCCTCAGTCACGGCGGGTTCTCCCCAAGGCTCGAAATCTGTGTGCCGGCGGGCACGGGATATGGGCAGTCTATGCAGCGGTACTGATCCGTAAGCCGAAGGGCCACCCGTGACAAAGCAGGCACTGCCGACCGAGACCCTGCCCGCCGTACACCTGCGCGTTCCGACCCACGAGGACGCCTTCGTCTGGCACCGCCTCTTCGACGACCCGGACGTCATGGAGTTCCACGGCGGCGCGCCGGCCGAGCTCTCCGTGTACGAGGAGCTCACCGCCCGGCAGCGCAGACACGACGCCGAACTCGGCTTCTGCCTCTGGACGTTGCTCGACGCCGAGGGCGAGCCGCTCGGCTTTGTCGGCGCGCAGCCCTGGCCGCGTGACTGGGGGCCCCAGGGCAAGATCGAGATCGGCTGGCGGCTGGGGCGCGCCGCTTGGGGTAAGGGGTACGCGACGGCCGCGGCGCGGGCCACCCTGGAGCGGGTGCGCGCGGCGGGCATACCGGACGTGGTGGCGATGGTGGACGTTCGTAATGAGCGGTCGGTGGCTGTGACGCGGCGGCTGGGGATGCGGCTCGAGGAGACGTATTCGCTTCCGGGGGGTCCGCTTCCGGAGGGTCCGCGGCAGGCGCATCGCTTCGGTCTCGTCCTCTGACGCGGCGCCATTTGGGCTGAGCGCACAGTTCCCCGCGCCCCTTCGGGGCACTTACCCTTCCGGTACTGCTGGGGGGGGTGACATCCGTGGCGAACGCGCCCAGGACAGACGAAGTGCTCGTACCGCGGCTGATCGGTCTCATGGCCGTGGACGCGCGCGAGTCGGCGGCGAAGCACGGCGTGCTGCTCGCGGCGCCGGACCGCCCCGACTTCCACCTGGTCGTCCTCGATCACGTGGTCCGGCAGTACCCACTCCCCGGCACGTGGATCCCGCGCGGCGCCGTCGTCACCGTCTGGTTCGAACTCGGCCCGAGCGAGGGCGAGGGCGGCGCGGGCGTACGCGAGCCGCGCCGCCCGGGGCCTCCGGACGGCGGGCTGCGGCGAGAGCTGGACGAGCCGGAGAGCGAGGTCGGCGCCGTGCTGTAGGGCCGGGACGCCGGGCGGCTCAGCCGACGCCGGGCGGCTCAGCCGTTGAGCCGCCAGTGTTCGAGCGCGGTCCCGTGGACCTTCTCGCCCTCGCCCGCGGGCCAGAAGTCCGCGCGCCAGGAGAGCTGGATGGCGTACTCGGTGCCGTTGTCCGCGACGTAACTCTGGTTCAGCGCATGGATCTCGCGGCCCGCCGTGTCGGTGTACGTGTACTCCCAGATCGCGCCGCTGCGCCCCTGGAAGGTGTTCGGCTCAAGCCGGATCCGCTGGTAGTCCGACTTCTTCGGGTCCTTCTTGGCGTCCTTCTCGATGGTCGTGAAGTTCTCGTACGAGGTGTACGTGGCGTTCGGGACCACGCCGACGATGAACCCCTCCCGTCCGGTCGACCCGGCGTACACGATCTGCCCCGGCCGCTCCTCGCCCTGCCGGGTCCAGCCCTCGGGCACGGCGAACTCGAAGCCGCTCACGTCGGACACCAGGTCGGAGCCCGCGGGCAGTTCGGGCGCGTCGTCCAAGGCGTCCGGGCTCGCGCTCGGCGCGTCCGTGGGGGTCTCGTCCGTGGAGATCTCATCCGTGGGGGTGGCCGAGGGGGACGGCGAAGGCGGCTGCGTGGGGTCCTCGGAGCGGCTGACGGAGGGCTTGTCGTCCTTGCCTCCCGCCTTGTCGGCCGCGCCGTCGTCGTTGTTCTGCCAGAGCAGGACACCGGCCGCGATGCCGCTGCCGATGAGGAAGGCGGCGGCGAGGGTGCCGGCCCAGAGGGCGGTGCGGCGGGGCTGGGACGGGGTGGGGGGCTGCTGGCCCAGCTGGAAGGTGCGGGGGTCGTAGGCGGCGGGGGCGTAGGCGGGGTTCGCGGCCGGGTCGTAGGCGGGTTGGGGCGCGGGCGAGGCCTGCGGCTCGGGGGTGGCGCCTCCGTGCATCGGGGCGTCCATGGTGACGGCAGCCGCGGCGTCCACGGCGTCCACGGCGCCACCGGACGCGCCCGCGGGGCCGCTCGGCATCGGCGGGACCTGCGGCATCGGTGCCGCGCCGGTCCCGGCCCCCTGCCCCGTCATCTGTCCCGGCACCTGCCCTGTCATCTGCCCCGTCATCTGCAGCAGGAACGGGGCGACGAGCGCGGCGGCGAAGACCCAGAGCAGCCCGAACAGCAGCGCGTCCGGCACGCTCACGCCCGCCTCGAAGCTGCCATTGCCCGTGCCGCCCGCGCTGCCGCCTCCGCCGAACTCCGACGAAGCGCTTCCGGTCGCGTCGACACTGAACCCGCCGACTCCGGCCAGGAGCAGGAAGAGCCCGAAGAAGGCGCCCGCGGCGAGCAGTTGCTCCCCCCGGTGCGCGGAACGGCGCGCGGCCAGGAGGCCGAGGCCCAGCGCGCAGACGAGCCCGAGCGCCAACGCCCCCACGATCGCCCAGTCGTTGGTGACGTCCCCGAGCTCGGAGAGCCCGAAGGATTCACTCTGGTAGCCGCCGCCGTACGCCGAACTGCTGCCTTCCACCGATGCCTTGAGCGGCGCGCCCCAACCGAGCCCGAGGGCCGCGATGCCGAGGTTCGGCAGCATGAGCAGGGCGATGAGCAGCGGGGACACATCGGCGTCGTCGAGGTCGGTGAGGCCTTCGAGGTCGTCGACCTGGGCGAGGCTGATGAACGCGACGACCGAGCAGAGGGCAAGCACGATCCCGAGCGCGCGCAGCGCGGTGCCGGTGGCGCGGAACGCCGCCTGCCAGCCGGGCCGCGCGGCCAGCCACTGGGCCAGGTCGTGGCGGTGCAGCACACCGCAGGTGACGGCGAGTCCCAGTACGAGCGCGCCGAGCGCGGCGAGCACCGGCGACGAGGAGAGCTCGACGCCCTCGATCTCGGGCTGCGCGAAGAGGCTGAGCACGAGGGTGCACACGGTCACCAACAGCGTGACGCGCACGGCCGCTTCGAGCCCGGCCGTGCCACCGCCCTGTCCTCCGGCGCGCAGGAGAACGCGGCTGCGCAGGATGCGTACGCCGATGAAGAGGGCCCCGACCCACAGGGCGGTGGCGGTGAGCGGAATGAGGTGCAACGTGGCGCTGCCGTCGAAGGCGACGTCGACACTGGAGCTCTCACCGCCGAAGAGGGACGACTGCTGCCGCTCGCTCCCCGAGATCTCGAAGCCGCCGCCGACTGCCTGGAGCAGCAGCGCGAGGGCGATCCGGAGCCGGTCGCCGAACCCCACGACGACGTCACCGTCGTCCTGCCCGTACGAGGGAATGGCCAACGCGACGGCCGCGACGAGCACCAACCCCACGGGCCACAGGGCGGCTTGGGCGGCGCCCGCCCAGTCCCCCCGGAGCGCACGCCCGAAGAAGGCACCGAGCGGAGAGGGAGCTGAGGGCGCTGCGGGCGCCCCCGGAACGTATGCGGGAGGGGCGGGGAGGGACGGCGCGGGGAAGGACGTCTCGGTGAACCCGGGCCCGGCTGGGGACGCCTCACTGCCGGGTGCGTCAGCGTCAGCGTCAGTCTCAGGGGCCGCCGACGCCGCAGGGGGGTCCTCCCCAGCAGACGTGGGAACGCCCAGCTCTGCCGCGGGCAGTTCCGCGGGCCCCGCGTCCACCGTCGTGTCACGCGGACGCTCTCGCCCGCACTTCATGCAGAAGCGGGCCTCGTCGGGGGTGGGTGCCCCGCAGTGAGGGCAGTACGACGCCATGGGAACGCTCCGTCATTGGGGAGATGACCAGCAAGACCGACACCGACCCGTGCCGAGCGATCCCGCGGCGGCCGATGCGAAAGAGCGGCTTCGCATCGCTCCGTCGCGTCGGCGGAGTCGTATCACAACGGACACATCTTGCCCGGTGGCTGGTTCCCGTCAACTCGGGCCAGGACGCCCCGAGATGGGCCTACGCCTTGAACCCCCGGTGCAGGGCCACGACCCCGCCCGTCAGATTCCGCCACGCCACCTTCGACCAGCCCGCGTCCTGAAGCCGCGCGGCCAGCGTCGGCTGGTCCGGCCAGGAGCGGATGGACTCCGCGAGATAGACGTACGCGTCGGGGTTGGAGGAGACCGCGCGCGCCACCGGCGGCAGCGCCCGCATCAGGTACTCCTCGTAGACCGTGCGGAACGGCGTCCACGTCGCGTGCGAGAACTCGCAGATGACGACCCGGCCGCCGGGCTTCGTCACGCGGTACATCTCCCGCAGCGCCTCGTCCGTCTCGTGGACGTTGCGAAGCCCGAAGGAGATCGTGACGGCGTCGAACGTGTCGTCCTTGAACGGCAGCTTCGTCGCGTCGCCCGCCGTGAACGGCATCCAGGGGTGGCGCGCCTTGCCGACCTGGAGCATGCCGAGCGAGAAGTCGCAGGGCACGACGTACGCTCCCGCTCGGGCGAACGGCTGGGACGAGGTCGCGGTGCCCGCGGCGAGGTCCAGCACCTTCTGCGCGGGGCGCGCGTCGACCGCCTTCGCGACCTCCTTGCGCCACAGCCTCGCCTGGCCGAGCGACAGCACGTCGTTCGTCAGGTCGTACCGTTCCGCCACGTCGTCGAACATGGAGGCGACTTCGTGCGGCTGCTTTTCCAGGGTGGCTCGGGTCACCCCGCTATTGTGGCAGGCCGCCGCCGCCTCGCCTGCGGCGGGCGATTTCGCGGTGCGTCTGCCTGGTGCGGCCCGTCTGCGGGTGCGGGTCCGTCGTGGTTGCTCGCGCCCACGCGGCGGAGCCGCAAATCGACACAGCCCCGCGCCCCTGAGGCATGCCCCTCCGGGGCTGTCTTAGCGGGCTCGGTACACCATTCGGCCTGCAATCACCGTTGCCACGCACGTCGTCGCGCCCTGGCGCACCAGCTCCGCCCGGTCGGCGACGTCGAAGATCGCGAAGCGGGCCGGGGCGCCCTCGCTCAGGGGTGGCAGGAGGACCAGTGGGGTCGGTGACAGGGACGCCGGACCCGGCAGCTGTGGTGGACGCCGGCCGACCGCCAGGCCCGCCCTGCGGACGGTGTCGACGACGGGCCTGGCCCGCAGTTCGCCCGCGATGGCCACCGTGCCGTGCGCGAAGAGCCGCTGTACGCCGCGGCGGGCGCTGGCGCCCACCCGGGACGGGTCGACGCGGAAGAGGGCCCGCGCCCGCTCCCCGCCGATGGGCTCGGTGCCGAGCCAGTCGGCCTCGCGCGGGTCGGGGTGGTAGGTGGCCTCAAGGAGTTCGGGACCGTACGGGTTGAGCAGGCCCGGCGTGAGGATGCCGGGCCAGCGCCGCACGCGCGCGGCAGGGTGCGCGGCGGTCAGCTCCTCGTACGGGCCGACGGCGGCGACGCTCGCCCCGTCGACCAGGACAGCCGCCTCCGGTGTGCCATCGGCGACGTGAAGTGTGCGCACGACAGCCTCAGTTGGAGGCGAGGAGCTTCAGCTCGGGGTGCGCCGTGCCGCCCTCGATCGCCGTGGAGGAGATGTGCGAGGCGACTCGGTCGTCGGTCGGGTCGTTCGCCGGGTCGTCGTGCACGACGAGGTGCTCGTACGTCGTGGCGCGCTGGGCCGGGACGCGGTCCGCGGTGCGGATCATGTCGATCATGTCGCGCAGGTTGTTGCGGTGCTTGGCGCCGGCCATGGAGACGACGTTCTCCTCCAGCATCACCGAGCCGAGGTCGTCCGCGCCGTAGTGCAGGGTGAGCTGACCGGCCTCCTTGCCGGTGGTCAGCCAGGAACCCTGGATGTGGGCGACGTTGTCGAGGAAGATCCGCGAGATCGCGATCATGCGGATGTACTCGAAGATGCTGGCCTGCGTCCGGCCCTTGAGGTGGTTGTTCTCGGGCTGGTACGTGTACGGGATGAAGGCCCGGAAGCCACCGGTCCTGTCCTGTACGTCGCGGATCATCCGCAGGTGCTCGATGCGCTCGGCGTTGGTCTCGCCCGTACCCATGAGCATCGTGGACGTCGACTCGACGCCCAGACCGTGCGCGATCTCCATGATCTCCAGCCAGCGCTCACCGCTCTCCTTGAGCGGGGCGATGGCCTTGCGCGGGCGGGCCGGGAGCAGCTCGGCGCCGGCCCCGGCGAAGGAGTCGAGCCCGGCGGCGTTGATCCGCTGGATGGCCTCCTCGGCGGAGACCTTCGAGATGCGGGCCATGTGCTCGATCTCGGAGGCGCCGAGGGAGTGGATGACCAGCTGCGGGAAGTTCTTCTTGATCGCCGAGAAGTGCTCTTCGTAGTACTCGACGCCGAAGTCCGGGTGGTGCCCGCCCTGGAACATCACCTGCGTGCCACCGAGCTCGACGGTCTCGGCGCAGCGCCGCAGGATGTCGTCGAGGTCGCGCGTCCAGCCCTTCTTGGTGTCCTTCGGGGCGGCGTAGAAGGCGCAGAACTTGCACGCCGTCACGCAGACGTTCGTGTAGTTGATGTTCCGCTCGATGATGTACGTCGCGATGTGCTCGGTCCCGGCGTACCGGCGGCGGCGGATCGCGTCGGCGGCGGCGCCGAGCGCGTGCAGCGGGGCATCGCGGTAGAGGTCGAGCGCCTCTTCGGCGCTGATCCGCCCACCTGCGGCGGCACGGTCGAGGACGGACTGAAGGTCGGCCTTCTCGGTCACCGGGGCGTCCCTTTCGTAAGGGTTGTGGGCGGACTGATTCAGCGTACGCCAGGGGATCTCGCCGCCTGACGTCAGGCGGCGTACGCCCCGATGAGCAGCCCCACGAACGCGCCGCCGATCAGGAACGGCCCGAACGGGATGGCCGTCTTGCGCCCGGCGCGGCGGGCGACGACCAGGAACCCGCCGTACAGCGCGGCGAGCAGGAACCCGGCGAAGGTGCCGAGCAACACCGCGCCCCACCCGTACCAGCCGAGGGCGGCCCCCAGGCCGAGCGCCAGCTTCACGTCGCCGAAGCCCATGCCGTTCGGGCTGATGAGGAAGAGCACGAAGTACGCACCGCCGAGGCCGAGCGCCCCGTACAGCGCGTTGGCCCAGTTACCGCCGTGTTCGGGAAGCAGCGCGGCGCCCCCGAGGAGCACCAGCGCGGCCGCGGCGAGCGGCAGGGTGAGCACGTCGGGCAGCCGGTGCACCCCGAAGTCCACGACGGCCAGCAGCACGCCGAAGGGCGCGAGCAGCAGCCAGACGCCGAGCTCGGGCCGCGGGCCCGTGGCGGCGGCGAGGGCGGCGGAGACGAGGGCGGTGGACAGGGCGACGGCGACGGCCCGGGGCCCGTAGCGGTCCCCTTCCCCGCACCGCGCGAGCCCGACCCAGCCGCCGAGGGGATGCCCCTCGGGACAGCTGTCCCGCCAGGCCTCGTCGGGCGAGACGGCCAGCCGATAGACGGCACGCGGCACGAACAGCCCGGCAACGGCGCCCCAGAGGGCGCCGCCGACGACGACGTACAAGAACGGGTCCAACGGTCACCCTCTAGACGCGGAGATACGGGTGGGTGGGAGGGAGAGATCCGCCGCGAAGCGGCGGCCTCGAAACCGCCCCACCCCCCGCAGCGAAGGAACTACCCCACGGCGGTGAGCCCACTGCGCCAGGTAGGCAGGAGCTCGTCCAGCAGAGCCTCGGTCCGGGGCGGCACGCCCCGAGCCCCACTCCGGGCAACGAGGTCAGCGGCCACCTGCCGGAGGCGCGCGGGCTCACCCACCGCATGAGTCGCCCGCAGCAACTCGTTCCAGAGCCGCTCATCCCCCGGCGCGGAATTCAGCGAAGCGTTCAACGCCTCGATGGCCTTCTCCGCGCGCCCCTTCTCCAGGTGGAACTCGGAGAGGGCGAGCCCGATGTCGGCGACGAGCAGCGGCAGCTGCGCGTCGATGATCTCGTGCGTGAGCCACGCGTACCGCCCCTGCGGCCGGTCCGCGAGCAACGGCCCTCGTACGAGCACCAGCGCGTCGGTGAGCATCCGCCCGCGCACGGCCCGGCTGTTGGCCCCGCGCCCCTGAGTCGCCTCGTGGTAGAGCGACCGCAGAACATCCAGATCAGATACGACGGACTTGGCGAGCGTGAGCCGCCCGCTCCGGTCGGCCCGCAGCCGGGGCGACCCGTCGGGCTCGGTGCCGAGCCACTCCCGCAGCCGGTCGATGAGTGCGTCCCGTACGTCCTCGGTGACCCCGCGCGGCCACAGCGCGGAGGAGAGCACCCGGGGGTGCACGCCCTCGCGGTGCAGCAGGAGCAGCGCCAGCGCCTCGTGCATCAGCGGGCTGCGCTCACCGTCCGGCGTGTCGAGGCCGATGATCTCGTACGTACCGACGAGGCGCGCGTAGACCGCGGGCCGGCCCTGCTCGGTGACGTCGACGAGGAACGGCGGGGTGGCGCCCGTACGACCGGAACCGGCAGAACCAGCGCCCTCACCCTCGCCCGGGTCGGCGTCGACGAAGAGCTCCACGACGGCCCGCTGCTGGGCCTCGGGCAGCGCCTGCGCCTCCAGCTCAAGACCGAGCAGCGGGGCGAGCAGCTTGCCCTCGGGGGTGATCTCCATCTCCCACGCGGCACCCGGCAGGTCACCGGACTCGGTACCGACGAGGTACCCGATGCCCAACCGGCTCGCGTCGGCGGCCAGTTCGGCGAGCTTCACCGCGTCGTCCCCTTCGGGCTCAGCGGCGAGCAGCACCAGGTGCGGCGCCCAGCGCGTGTGCTGGGCGGGCCCCGTACGGCCGGTGAGCACGGAGTCGTGCCCGGCGGCGCCCAGGGCTCCGCGCCGCTGCCGCGTCTCCGCCTCCATCGTCTCGATGAGCGCCTCGATGTCGTCGAGGTGCCGAAGGCGGTTGGGCGCGAGCGGCGTCAGGTCCTGCCCGAAGCCGACGAGGGTGATCGTCATGCGGTCGGACCAGCCGTTGGTGGCGAGCTCGGCGGCGACGGAGGCGAAGACGGCGGCACGGTCGGCCTCGCGCCCGCTCAGCGACACGACACCGGGCACAGCTTCGAGATTGAGCAGCAGCCGCGAGTCGTCGAGCGTTCCCAGGCTGACGAGACCCGGGTAGGGAGCGGCGGTTTCCACTTCCTCGTACCGCTCGGCATCGGTGCGCGCCAGCATCCAGAACGTCTGATCCTGCCCCAACTGCCAAGGAGCGGGGGGCCGTCCGGCGGGCTGGGCGAGCTGGAGATGCAGATCGCCGTTGCTGAGCCAGGCGGCGTAGACGGTCGGCAGAGCCCGCGATTCCTCGGCGAGCGCGGCGGCGAGCCCCCTCAACGACAGATCAAGAAGGCGTACGCCCTCGGGGTCGGCGCCCACGAGCAGCGCGTCCTGCACATCGGCCGCGCCCCCGGTCGGCGTCGGCGGCTCCATGCCGCGACGGCCGCCGACCGCACCCATGGCCGACTGCCACAGCGCGTGACGGCGGCGGCGTCCGAGCGCGCCGAGGAGCCCGGCGGCGAGGAGCGGAGCCCCGATGAGCGCCTCGGGCAGCCCGAAGGAGGACTCCTCGGACTGACTGCCGGCAACGGGAGTTTCCTGCTGCCCCTGCCCCTTGCCCGCGTCGGAGGGCCGCTGCTCAGGAATGGTGATGTGGGCAGTATCGCGGTCACCCTGCTGACCGCCGCCCTGCTGACCGCCGCCCTGCTGGTGATCCCCGGACTTGGCGTAGTCGGAGATCTGCTCCTTCACGTCCTGCGAGACCTTGGGCGCCTCGTCGGGCATTTCGACGAGCTCGCCGCCGTGCGCGTCCGCGGGCATCTCCATGATCCAGCCGGGCCGGATGAGGCTGGCCTCGGACAACCGCGAGCCGTCGGGCTGCTCGCGGTCCTTGTTGAGCTGGTAGATCTCCTTGTACCGGCGCCCGTCTCCGAGGTGCCGCTCAGCGATCTCCCACATGGAGTCGTGATGACGGCCCTCGGGAGGCTGGATCCGGTAGTACTTCGTGTCCCCGTCCTTGGCGTTGCTGCCCGCCTGGGCGGCCGCCTGCTCGGCCTGCTCGGCGACGGCACTCGCGGCGCTGCCTGCCTGCTCCTGCCCGAAGAGACCGCCGGGGGTCTGCTGGGCGGAAGCGGCGGAGGCGGGCTTCTGATTCCCCTCCAGGGACTGCCCGAACTGCGAGAGCCCCGGCGCGAAGCTGGCGGCGGTGGCGCCGACGAGGAGAAGGGCGGCGACAAGCTGACGCGCAAGCAGCTGACTGCCCCCGGCGCCGGGAACGCGGCCCGGCATACCCACACCGGAGAGCGCGGCCTTGACCTCGACCAGCACACAGGCGGTGAACTGGGCCCAGGCGAGCCAGACGACGACGGTCAGTACGTTGATGAACGTCCCGACCGTGATCTCCTGCTGCAACCAGTCCAGCGAGGGCGCACCGCCCGGAAGAGGCCACCCCACGGCGTACGCGAGGGCACCAGGCACGCCGAAGACGAGCGCGGCCAACGCCACAAAGGCGAGGAACGCCTTGACGAAGTCCCCGAACGTACGACGACGCCGGGGCAGCGGCTGCGGCGTCCGATTCCGTGGAGCCGACGGGCCGCCTGTCGAACTTGAAGTGGTGCGCGCCATGGCGGGTGTCCTGTTGTCCTCTGAGAGGGAGCGGATGGGGATCAGCGGTCTGTGCCGCGGTGGGCTGAGCGTACTGAGGCGATGGTACGGAAGGGGCCGAAGGTCAGACAGAGGCAACGGCTTCCAAGGGCTCCCAAGGGGCTTGGGCGGATGCCCGTTTACACCCGAGTTGCTCCATAAGCCCACCTATCAGCGCACGGAGCGTGCCCGATCCCACCCCGCGATTCCCCCGTGATGACCCGCCGATTACCCGCGATGACCCGCGATTACCCGCCCAGGACGGGCATTCATCCCCGCCCGTCACAGTTCCGGCACGGATTCGCTGCACGCGCGTAGCACTTGAGGACCCTTCGCTTCCGTCACCGCACAGAACGCGAGAGCCTTCACAAAGCCCACCAGTACTGGTAACCCACGCCTGGTAGCGTCGTCCGGCTCCATTCTCTCCTGCACACATGTCCAACTCTGCCGAACTCTGGGGGACTGCAATCGTGGCCCGTCGCACCATGCCCATCGCTGCCACTCTGGTGGCGAGCGCGGCTCTGCTCCTGACTGCCTGTGGGGGCGGTGGGAGTGATGACTCCTCGGACAAGATCGAGGGGGCGGGGCAGGGGTCGAGCAAGCCGTCGCCCACCGCGTCGGAATCCTCGGACGTCGACCGCCCCAAGATCACTCTGCCGAAGTCCTTCAAGGCTGACTTCGAGGGCTGGACGGACAGCGATCCGAAGGTTCAGTCGATCCTGAACGACGGCAAGGAACGACTCCGCGGTACGTACGCCGCGATCGGCGAAGCCAACCCCAAGGCCGACTACTTGGCCTTCTACAGTGCCCGGGGCGCCCTCACCACCGGCGAAGACTGGGTAAAGGGCTACAAGGGGCTGACGATCACCGGCGAGGTCAAGGCCTTCAACCCCGAGGCGGAGATCCGTGAGAAGGGCCGTGCGACCCTCTTCTACTGCGTGGACGAGAGCAAGGGCTTCAGCAAGGACCTCAAGACCGGCAAGAAGGAAGGGACTCCCGAAGGCGAGTCCCCCAAGGTCCAGTACCGCACGGCCCTCGAGAAGGGCGACAACGGCGTCTGGATGACCACCTCGGTAGAGACCGAACCTGGGGGATGCTGATCATGCGCTCCACTCGCAGCACCATGGGCACCGTTGTCGTCCGGGTGATCGCCCCCTTGGCGATCGCCTCCGCTCTCGTTCCGACCCCCGCGTTCGCGCTGGGCGGCCCGGGCCACGAAGGCGGCGGCAGCGTGGACGACAAAGGCAACCTCGGGGCCGGTGTCACGCACTCGTCGATCCAGATCTCGTACAAGAGCGGCGGAGACGGCGGGGGCAAGAAGGGGAACCTGGCATCGATCGACCCCAACTGGGAGCCTCCGGTCTGCTGGTACGAGCCCGTCTACACGCCCGAGCAGCTCAAGAAGGCCGCAGAAGCCGGGGAAGTCGACGACGCCGGTATCCACGAGTTCTGGTCGGACGCGATCTTCATCGATCACTACGACAAGGGCGAGGCAAACGACAACTTCGACGACGAGAACAGTTACGCCGAGGGCTACAAGAACTACAACATCGGCAAGGACGGCTACTTCTGGCGCGGTGTCGCACCGGACGACACCCACCCGGATTCCTGGGACTGCGGCCGCATCATGTTCTGGCAGGACGCGGGAACGGTCCCCGACATCCCGAACGCCCCGACGCCGGAGATGCTCGCCGAGTACGCCTACGACAAGGTGAAGGTCCCCGAGACCGAAGTCGAGTTGAAGCCCGAGGCCAAGTCGACGGTGAATCTGCCGACTTGGGTGTGGCTGGACAAGGGCACCTTCAAGGACGTCAAGGTCCGCGCGGAACTCCCGAACACGGGCCTCTGGGCAGAGACCACGGCCAAGCCGAAGAGCCTTCACCTGGAGCCAGGCACGGCTGACGCCGAGACCTTCCCCGCATCCGCCGAATGCACGATCAACGACGACGGAAGCATCGGCACGCCGTACACCAAGGGCAAGTCGAAGCAGGACCCGCCGTGCGGCATCAAGTACCTCCGGGCGACCGACGGAAAGCCGTACGAGCTGAAGGCATCGATCACCTGGGAAATCTCCTGGGAGGGCTCGGACAACGACGGCAAGCACGACTTGCCGAACGGCACCTTCGAGACGACCCAGGACATGAACGTCCAGGAAATCCAGTCGATCAACCGCTGACCTGACCCAGGATCCCCACCGTGGGCGCCACCCTCACCCAGCGTCGTTCGCCATGGGTCGTCTTCACACGCCACGACGACCCATGGCTGAGCATCGAGACGGCCGAGCTCCAGAAGCAGGGCGGACGCCTGATCCGCTTGGACGGCAGGAAGCTGCGAGATCCGGGCACCCTGTTCGCCACGTTCGCCCGGGAACTCTCCTTCCCGGGCCACTTCGGCCACAACTGGGACGCGCTCGTGGACTGTCTCCATGACTGGCACGGCCACGGGGGCGACACGAAGGACATCGCGGTCCTGATCGACAACGCCGACTGCCTGCTGAGTGTCGAATTCCTGGGACTCTTCGTCTCAGTCCTTTGCCAGGCGGCTTGGAGGGCCAATCTTCAGCTCGACGCCGATGGAGTACGCGACCAGGACACACCGCCCTTCACTCTGCACTTCGTCTTCCTCCTGGACAGCACCGCACTCACCGCCTTCGCCATGGCCGCAGCAAACGGCACGGACGTCGGCGTGGAACGCGAAGAGGGGCGTCTGACGGCGACATTGACCGGCGAGGACTGGCCCGACGCCGGCTCGGAACCGAGTGGATCACCACCAACGTCCCAGTAGCTGCACGGGCGCGATAGCTTCGCATGTGCTTTCGGGCGCAAACAGTTTAGTTCCTAAGGGAGTTGGCCTTCATGGCGGGGAATGGGCCGGCGGATAAGGGCATGGGATATACCGACCACGACCATCTGCGGGAATGGCTCGCCGAACACGGCCACCGCATTCTTGACCCCGCGTACTCCGCCACCTTTGAGCGCTACCTGGAATCCCTTCCCTGGACCTCCAGCCGGATCCGGTGGGCAGCCGTCCCGCATACCGAGATCGATACGGCGCCTTCCGACGACCCTGCCTTCACCGAGGCCTGGGGCAGCACGCCGCTCGGCGGCCACCCCTTCGTGCTGATCACGTACACCGGCAGCGAACCCGCCGTCCTCTGCCGCACCGAGGACGCATTGCGGGACATCGACGTGCTGTACCTGCGCGCGCCCGGCCCGCGCTACTTTTGCGGAGCCGACTCCCAGGACGGCGAAGTCACGCTCTTCTCTGAGCACTTCGCCGAGTACGACATCTCGGGCCTCACCTTCCACACACCTCAGTAGTCCCCGGTCCTCATGGGCGCACTCCCGCCCCGGACGCCACTGAACAGGCCATACTCGTCCGAGTACGAAGCGATCCGGAACACCAAGAGGGGGAGACGACGGCATGGGTGGTAAAGGCAAGAGCGACCTCGCGCTCCCGCTCAGTGATCTGGAGGACTACGGAAGCCGGTTGCGGTCCGTCAAGGACCGGATGAACCGGACGAAGAAGACCTTCGAGTCCTACAAGGACGACATCGGCGACGGCGGCGTGTACGACGCGCTCGAAGACTTCGAGTCCAACTGGGAGGACGGCCGCGAGGACATCACCCAGCAGCTGAACGCGCTGGCCGACATGTCCGACGCCGTCGTACGGGAATTCAAGAAGCTGGACGACAAGCTCGCCAAGGATGTCTCCGAGGGCGTGAAGGACAAGGGCGGCAAGGGGAAGGGCAAGGGAGAGGGCGACTAGCAGGCCGCCGCATCCCCACGCGCCGCCGGGTCAGGTGGGGTTAGGTCAGGTCAACGGTTCAGCGGTTCACTGACTGGATCTCCTGTACGGGGATCCGCTGGGTTGCGCCGAAGGAGCCGGGCGGCAGCGTGCCGCCCTCGCCCGTGCTGCTGGACCAGCTGATCTTCCAGGTGAGCGTGCCACGCAGGGCGTACGTCGCGTTCGCTCCCGGGGAGCGCATGTACGTCACGCCGCACGGCGGCACCCGGTTCGCCTTGCCTCGCGCGTAGGGCTCGCCGATGCCGCCTCCGCGCTTGGCGAGCGAGCAGCTCCCCGAGGCTGGGTAAACCTCCGCGTCAGCCGTGCCCGGCTCGATGCGCAAGGACTCCGGCTCGGCCGTCGTCGTCGCCGAGAGGCCCGTGCCGGGCAGGCTCGCGGTGACGCTGACCTTCTTGAACCTGCCCTTGTCCAGCCAGACCCAGGTGGGCAGGTTCACCGTAGACGTGCCCCTCGGGGCCATCTTGATCTCGGTTCCGGGGACGGGGAGTTCGTCGTACGCGTACTGGGCGAGGATCTCCGGCGATGCCGCCATGGGCTCCGCCGGGGTCTGTCCCTCGTCCACCCAGAAGGGTTGCCGGTCGCAGGACGTCGCCTCGGGGTCGTCCTCGCGGTTGGGGTTGATCACCGACGCCCAGAACATTCCCTCGCCCTGCTTGGAGAGGTTGTAGTTCTTGTACGGGTGGCCGTCCTTGTAGCGGTGCTCCATCGCATCGCTGATGACGTGACCGATCCCCCCGACGAGCGGAGCACTCGCCCCGAAGGCCCGCCACGCCTTGACGGTGCTCTGGATCTCCTTGGGCGAGAACGCGGGCTCGTACCAGCAGGCGGGGGGTGTCCAGGCGACGCCCACCGGGGACGGTGAGCCGGTCTCGGAGGCGTGGCCTGCGCCGCCGCCGACAACCGAGGTCCGTACGCGGGTCTCCGCGGTGATGACGCGGCCGTTCGCCCCGCCCTTCACCTTCCCACCGGAGCCCCCGCCGGTTCGATCGGCCCAGGTAGGCGGTGCGGCCTGCAACGTGATCAGCAGTGTGGCGCCGACGGCCAGCGCGACGGCTGCGGTGCGGTGACCGTTCATGGGCGGCAGGCCTTGCTGCCGCGCTCCGACACGCTCTTGGTGACCTGCCAGACGCCCTTGGCGTTCTTCCTCAGTCGGTCGTTGTAGAAGACGTAGGAATCCTTGGTGACCGGGGTGACGTTGGTCTTCTTCGTCTTGAGGTCCTTGGTGTAGCCCTTGGACTCGTCCCCGCAGTACGTGAGCCCGGCTGAACCGTCCTCGCCGAACGTGACCCGCCGATCGACGTACCGCACCGTCCCCGTCACCGTGGTGCCTTCCTCGACGAAGCCGCCGATCCATTCCACGGAGTCCAAGTAGGCCGAGCCCTTGCTGTAGAAGGCCACCGCCTTGGATCTGGGCTCCTGGTCACCGATCGCCTCGTCGACGGCACGCAAGTACTCGGCGTTGTCACGCAGCACCGCGTCCGTCCTCGCGTCACCCGTCTCCCGTGGCTCGAAGACGAGTTGGTCGCCTGCCGGGAGAGTGATCTTGGGCCGCGCGATTCCGTCGCCTGGGGCGGCGGACGCCGTGGCCGACGGTTTCTCAGTCCCTTGGTCAACGCCGGCGATCTCGTCGGGGCCCTGGGGGTCCGCACCCCCACCACACCCCACCAGCACCAGCCCACTCGCAACCGCACACACCCACGGCAGCCCCACCCACGTACGCACCCGGCCCTACCTCCTGTACCTCCCGCAAAGGGGAACAGGCGGTAAAACCCCGCGCGCCCACCGAAGGTCACCGCGAGAGCGACGACCCGCGGAGTGAAAGTCGGACGAGTCCGGTGACCCTCCGGGTGGACGCGGGCCCTTCGGGTGGACCCGGGCCCCCGGGGGACGCGGCCGGCAGCGAGCGGTGAGCCCCCGTCTCAGCCGACCTCGTTCTCCGCGATCGCGGAGCCCCGCACCGTCACATCGCCCCCGTAGAACAAACCGGTGAACACCGGGCTGTACGTCAGCTGGACCTCGACCTCGACCTGGTCCGCGTTTGCCGTCACGCAGTGCGTCGCCGCTACGTCCGCGCCGTTCATGTCCGTCGAGCGGGCGTAGGCCTGGGCTCGTGCGCCGCAGTTCTCGTAGTTGATGGGGGCGCCCTTGGCGCCTTCGTATATGCCCTCGCGGTCGACGTCCTGCGCCGCGTAACGCGCTGCCTGTTCCGCGATGTCCGCGGCCCTCTCCCGCTTGGAGATGGACAGGCCGCCGTCGATGACGAAGGCGGTGAGCGAGAGGAACACGATCGCGAAGATGATGACGGCGCCGGCGCCCGAGCCACGGTCGTCGAGGCGTTCCCTGCGGGCGGCGACCCAGCCCCGTAGACGAGGAGCGATGCTCACACCGACCTCCGGTACGGGTCGAGCGAGGAGCTGAAGCTGGCCGTCAGTGTGGTCGGCACGTCGAGACCGATCATGTCCAAGCCCCTTACCTTGCAGCTCACTTCGACCGTGAAGAAGGGATCCACCTCGGCCTCGAAGCCCGTGCTCGTCTTCCTGACGTCGACCGGGCCCGAGCAGACGTCCGCGAGGTCCGCCTCCGCGGCCGCCTTCGCCTCGGCCATCGCCGTGCCCTCGTCCTTCTGGATCGAGCCCGCGCGCGCCGCGTCCCGCGCCGCCCCGTCGATCGCCCCCCGGCCGTCGACGAGCTGGCCGAAGGCCACCAGGACCAGGATGAAGAGGATCACCACGGGAGCGAGGATGACCACCTCGATGGTCGAGAGCCCTCGGTCGTCCGTCCTTGAGGCAGCCCGTCGGCACCGCCGACCAAAGGCACGTGCCCGTGCGCCAGCCATCAGCATCAGCCGCCCCCGTTGTCCTCGACGAACCGCTCCACCGGCCCGGCCGACTGCGCGTGCACCGTCAGGTCGAGGCCGGGGAAGACCGAGGGCACGCTCGCGGTGATCTCCACTCCGACCGTGTTCGCCTTCGGCTCCATCGTCTTCACGTCGGGGCTGATCACCAACTGCGGCCCCAGCTGCTGGATGTAGGCGTCGACCACGTCACGCGCGTCACCGCGCCAGCCGCCCGGGTTCTCGTCCGCCGTCGCTCGCGCCTTGCGCGCGCCCGCCTGGGCCGCGGCCTGGGCGACATGGTCCGCGAAGAAGTACAGCGCGAACTGCACCGTCGCGAAGATCATGAAGAAGAGGACCGGAGTGAGCAGCACGAACTCGATCGCGGTCATGCCGGATTCACCGCGGGTGGAGGCTGCCTCCACCCTGCGGCGTACCCATCGCTTCACGCACCCGCGCACTCGTCCCCGCCTTCGCTCCCCGGTAACCGATCGATCAGCAGGTCTTGCCGGCGTCCGCACCCTCGATGCAGTCACCGACCTTGTCGGCTCCGCCCTTGAGCGCGGCGTTGATGATGGCGGCCACCACGCCGACGATCGCCACGACGACCGCGGAGATGATGACCCACTCGACCGCGGACGCACCGCGGTCGAGCTCGCCGGAGCGGGCACGCTCGACGCGGCCCCGCAGGAAGGTGACCAGGAAGTCGACAGCCGGGATGCCGGTACTGAAGTTCCGTCCGTTCATGGTGAGTTGTCCTCTCAGGAGTGGGGGGAGGTTGTCGGGCCGCCCCCGTCGGCCGGCCCGTCCGTCGCCGTAAAGATCACTGGACCGCTAGACCTGGAACACGCGCATCGCCGCCGGGAAGATGAGGAAGACCAGGAAGCCCGCACACAGGAGCAGCTGGGCGACGAGCATCGACTGCGACTTCTCGCCCGCGCTGCCCTCGATCTCTGCCATTTCGCGGTGCCGCATCGTCTCCGCGCGGGAGGCGAGCGACTCGCGCACCTTCGCGCCGTCGTCCGCCACCAGGGCGAGCGAGGCCGACAGGTCCTTGAGCTCTTCGATGCCCAGTTCCTCACCGAGGCTGCCGAGCGCCTGCCACTGGCTGATGCCGGTGATCCGGGCGTCTGCCAGAGCGTTCCGGATACGTTGCGTCGCCCACCCGTCCGAGATCTCCGCCGCCGCCATCAGGGCTTCGGGGAGGCCTCGGCCGCCCGCGAGGCTCATCGACACCAGGTCCAGGTAGGCGCCGATGACGCGGCGCAGGTCGCGCCGCTTGTCCGCGGCGTCCCTGCGCACCTCGAGGTCGGGCAGGAAGAAGAAGAGCGCGCCGAACATCAAGGCCAGCCAGACCGGGATGATCGGGCTGTTGCCGACACCCAGCGTCCAGATGACGGCGAAAAGGAACGGCCCGAAGAAGACACCGCCGGCCGCGAGCAGCGTCTTCGTCGCCAGGAACTTCTCCCAGCTGCGGTCAAGGACGGCCAGGTCGGCGCGGAGCGACCGCTGCTCCCAGCCCTGCTGGAGGTAGAAGTCGGCGACTCGCGTGCCCACGCGGGCCCGCACCGTCCCCAGCCGGCCCGAGTCGTCCTTGCTGTCACCGGCCGAGCGGTGCGACTCGTACGCCGCCCCCCTCGCCCGCATGGCGTCGATCCGCGCGACCGTGGCGACCGCGCTCCGCTTGGAGGGCATCAGGGCACGTACGAGGGCGTAGATGCCCAGGCCCATGATGGCGCCGATCACTATCGGCATCGTCAGGCTCATCGACGTACCCCCTCGGGATTCGCATAGCCGGGCTGGCCGGGCTGGCCGGGCTGACCGGACTGACCGGGCTGTCCGGGCTGCACCGGCTGGCCGTACGGACCGGCCGCACCTGTCAGGGGCGCCTGCTCACCCGAAGCACCCGCACCGGGCACCGCACCCGGCCCCCGCGGCCGAACGAACTGCACGCCCGGCTCGTCCCTGACCAGGAAGCGGTCCGGCGTCTCCACCGTCGACAGCTTGCGCAGCCACCAGAAGCCGAGCGCGAACAGACCGCAGACGCAGGCGAGTACGAGCTGGCCGACCGCGGTGCCGTACGGCGCGACGAAGTCGCGGTTGAAGATCGAGAGGCCGAGGACGAACGCGATCGACACCGCGACCACGATCTGCACCGAGCGCCGCGTCGAGGCGCGCTGCGACATCACGCGCTGGCGCATGTCGACCTCTTCGCGCGCCGACTTGGCGAGGGCGCCGAGGACTTGGCGCAGACCCGGACCGCGCAGCTTCGCGTTCAGGATCAGCGCCGCCACGATGATGTCCGCCGACGCGTCGTCGATCTCGTCGGCCAGTATCTGAAGGGCCTCGGGAAGCGGCGTACGCGCACGCAGTCGGTCCACCAGGGCGTCCAGGTGGGGACGGAGCACGGGCGCCGCCGCCCGTGCCGAGGCCGGGATCGCCTGTTCGAGGCCGACCGCGCCCGCGATGGTGTCGCGCAGGGACTCAGTCCAGGCGGCGAGGGCCTCGACGCGGCGCATCTGCGACCGCTCCTCCGCCGCGCCGCCGAACAGCTTGTCCCAGAAGAAGACGAGGATGCCGGACGCGATGCCCGCGACCGTCCACCGGGTGAGGAGCAGCACCACCAGGCCCACGCCGACGGCGAGCGAGCCGCGCTGACCCGCGAACCGGATGAGTTCGCTCATCCGCTCACTGGCCTTCTGCTTCTCGTGCTCGGGTTTCACCGGAAGACCGCGCAGCGCGATCGCGAGGACCGCGAGGCCTCCGCCGACCGCGATGCCGCAGCCCAGTGCGTACAGGACGGGCAGCGAGAAGAGGCCGCCCATCGAGCCGAGTCCGCCCAGAGCCGCAAGCTCGGTTGAGTTCATGTCGTGCTCACCCCCATTGCCCGGCGGGGCGGTAGCCGAAGGCGGCCAGGTCGTCCATGCAGGCGATCGGCGCGTGCGCGACGACCTGCCCGTTCGCGGCCTCCGCGAAGACCTCGCTGGACAGGACGCGGCCGTCGACGCCGTTGACCTCGCGGACCGAGGTCACCATGCGCTGGAGCTTGCCGCCGGTCTGGTAGTTGTTGCGCCGCTGGATGAAGACGACGAAGTTGACGGCTCCGGCCACGAGCATCTGGCTCGCCTCGATGGGCAAGCGCTCGGCGGCCTGGAGGGCATACGTCGAGATGCGGTTGAAGACCTCACTCGAACTGTTGGCGTGGATCGTGGAGAGCGAGCCGTCGTTGCCTTGCGACATCGCGTTCAGCATCGTCACGATCTCGTCGCCGAGTACCTCACCGACGATGACGCGGGAGGGGTTCATACGGAGCGACCGGCGCACCAGCTCCGCCATCGAGATCATGCCCTGGCCCTCGGAGTTGGGCAGGCGCTCCTCGAAGGCGACGACGTTCGGGTGCAGGTCGGCGAACTGGTCGAGGCCGAGTTCCAGAGCGCGCTCGACGGTCACCAGACGCTCGTGCGGCGGGATCTCGTTGGCGAGCGCCCTCAGCAGAGTGGTCTTTCCTGCGTTCGTCGCGCCCGCGATCATGATGTTCTTGCGGGCCCGCACCGCGCACGCCATGAAGTGCGCGACCTCGGGGGTCACCGTGCCGTTGCCCACCAGGTCCGACATGAAGACCTTGCCCATGCGGGCACGTCGGATGGAGAGCGCCGGGCGCCGCGTGACGTCCATGACGGCCGACAGACGCGAGCCGTCGGGGAGGCGGAGGTCGAGCTGCGGGTTGGCGGAGTCGAAGGGGCGCGAGGAGAGACCGGAGTACGCGCCGAGGATCTGGATGAGCTCGATGAGCTCCTCGTCGGTCTCGGCGACCGGATCGGCCTTGGTCTCGCGTCCGTTGGCGTATCCGACGAAGACCTGGTCGCACCCGTTGATGTCTATGTTCTCGACCTCGGGGTCGTCGAGCAGCGGCTGGAGCCGTCCTACGCCGAAGAGCGCCGCGTGCACGGCGGCCGCGTACTTCTCCTCGGTGTCGGCGTCCAGCGGGGTCCGCCCGGCGTTGATCTCTATCCGGGCGTACTCCTCCAGGATCTGGGCGATGACGGCGCGGGCGTACTGCCGCTCGTCCTCGCCCGACATGGGGGTGACGCCGGAGACCTGGTCAAGGCGGCGCTGCTCGGCGATGCGGTCACCGGCGTCCTGCCGGAACCGCTTGACGAGCGAGTGATCGACGGGGACGCTCATCGGCCGGCTCCGGGCGCGCCTGCTCCGTGGGTGCCGGCGCCATGACTTCCGTGGGTGCCGTGCGGGCCGCCCGCGTTCGGGTTGGCCCAGGCGGCGCCGTACTGCTGGTAGAGGTCGACGGTGACCTTGCGGGCCGAGCGGATGAGCATCGACTTGTCGAGACGCCCGCGCTTGCGCCCCGCCAACTGCTCGGCGCCCGCCGGGTCTTCGGCGAGGGTGCCGACGACGCGGGCTCCGGTCTGCGCGGCCATCAGCATGTCGTTGACCTGGTGGACGAGCTTGGCGGACGTCGAGGGGTCGGCGATCAGGAGTACGCCGATGAGCGGGGTCGCCAGCGAGGCGGCCCCACGCGATCCGCCGTGCAGCTTGGCCGCGAGGGCGGCGGCACGGTCGCGTACGCGCGCGATGGCCTCGGGCTCGGTCCGCGAGACGAGCAGCACGAGGGCCGCCTGCGGGAACAGCTCGACGGCAGGGGTGTCCCCACTGATACGGCCGCAGTCGGCGATGACGTCGGCGGGCGCGTGCGGGGAGTCGGCGAGCTGCGAGAAGGCGCGGCCGAGGGTCGGCCAGAGGCCCGCGAGCCCGGCGGCCTGCTCGGCGACACCGAGCCCGACGAGCACCTCAAGTCCGCCGCTCAACGGCTGGGTGTGATCCCAGAGTTGATCGGGGACGAGTCCACGACGGGCGGTGGCCGCGATGCTGAGCATCCCGGTGTTGGGGTTGAGCGGTCCGCCGTGCGCGGCGGCACTGCGGTAGACCAGGTCGCCGCCGGCGGGGTCGGTCTCCGCGACCAGGACGCGCCGCGGCCAGACGGCCGCCAGCGCGACGGCCGCGGTGGTGACTCCGGGAGACCCCTTGTCGGCAGCGAGAGCAATGAGCGCCATGTCTCTTCTACTCGCCTCTAGTTGCCGTTGGGAGACACTTGGACGAGAGAGACCGCACCGGCGGACGCGGCCCTGGTGACGGCTGCGGCGTCGGCGCTGTCCACCAGGAGCGTGATGCCGAGGGCACCGGTGCTCACGGTGGCGTCGCTCTTGTCCGCGACGGAGCTGACGCGGGCGGCCGAGACGATGGGCGAGTCGCTCGCGCCCGTACCGGCGGAGCCGCCGGTCCCCTTGTCGCTGGAGCTTCCTCCGGAAGCGTCGTCGCCGACCTGGTAGACGTCCACGCTGTCGCCGGCCTTCAGGCCGTCCGCGGGGTACTGCCCCTCCTTGAGGGAGACGCCGACGGCCGACTTGCCCGCGGGCAGCCCGCTCTTGCTGGAGAACATCTCGCCGACCGCGACAGCACCCTTGGGGATGGTGTTGGTGGCCTTGAGCTTCCTCAGGTCGTCGACCTGCGACCACTTCACGTAGTTGATGCTCGTGTCGTCGGCGACCATGACGGAGGTGACGTTGTCGTCACTCACCGACTCCCCCGCAGGGATCTCGGCCGTGACCTTCACGACCTCCACCCGCTCCCCCGCGCGCAGCACGAGGACGGTGGCGCCGAGGGCGCCGATGAGGATGAGCAGAACGGCCAGGGCGGCGAGTGCCGGTTTGCGCTCGCGAGGCGGCGCGGGAAGGCGCTCACCAACCGCTGGCTGAACCGGCGCGGCGGAACGGCTGTTGCCCGCCCCCGTACGCTCTTGGATCTTCACGCAACTGCTCCCCGCACGCCCAAGAAGATTCGGTCATTTTCAGACACTCGCGACTCTCTTCGCCCGCCTCGGGCGGGCTATTCAGCCCCAGGCACAGTGTCAAGTCATCGCACCGTATCAGCAGCACATAAGCCCCTCAAGGCGCGTCAGGACCGCTGCGGCCCGCGCTCCCCATCGTTATCCACGCGCAATCCGTACTCCATGGTTCCCACGCATTCCGGGATCGCGGGAGGAGAGGGGGATGTGCGTACGCGAATAATTCCCCTTTGCGCAACGGGCGCCGCGGGGCGCGGTGATGAGGAACACCAACCTGTCGGTGACCGATGAGCGGCTGATCGTTCAGCCGCACGGATGACGCCGGGAGGGGCGGGGGTGGTTCCCGGTTGGGCGGACTTCGGCCACACCTGCCCGAAGTCCACTCGCACCCGGGCCGGATGAACCCCCGCGCGCGGTACCCCGTCTCACAGTCCGGCACGCACCCTGCTGTGCCCAACGCTCAACAGCCCAATAGCTCAAGACGGAAGAGAAATTCAACCCCCATGAGACTTTCCTTCTCCCCGCACGGACGACGTACCGCACGGGCGGCGTCACGTTCACGCAAGACCATGGCGGTAACCGGCGTAGCCACGGCGGCGATTGCCATGCTGGCCACCAGCACCCCCGCCGCGCACGCGATCATCGGCGGCACCGAAGTCTCCAACGACGCCTACCCGTTCATGGCCGCCGTGATGGACAAGGGCTCCGGCAGCCCGCTGGACCGCCAGTTCTGCGGCGGCAGCCTGGTCACGGCAGACACGATCATGACGGCGGCACACTGCCTGGTGGACGACGCGGGCAAGCCCCTGAAGCCGAAGAAGCTCCAGGTGGCGGTGGGCCGCACGGTCCTCTCGAAGGCCGGCCAGGGCCAGATACGCAATGTGGCCAAGGGCGGCGTGGTGGTACACCCTCGCTACCTCAAGGGCCAGGAGGCGTACGACGTAGCGTTCATCCAGCTCAGCAAGCCGATCCGCGGGATCTCCCCGATCGCCCTCCCCACCCAGGGCACGGACGCCCTGATCCGCCCGGGTCAGAACGCAACGGTCGCGGGCTGGGGCAACACGGACACGGAACTCCCGAACACCCCGGACCGCCTCCGCGAAGTAAAGGTCCCGATCCTCTCGCACGCGGAGTGCAGGACGAGCTACGAGGAGTACGACGCAAAGGTCAACTTCTGCGCGGGAGTTGAGACGAAGGACTCCTGCCAGGGCGACAGCGGCGGCCCCATCTTCCGCAACGTCCCCGGCCGCAGGGCCCCCATTCAGGTGGGCGTAGTGTCGTACGGGGACGGGTGCGGGGCGCAGGGGGCTCCGGGTGTCTACACGTCGGTGAGCTCGTCGAAGCTGTGGAAGACGTTGGGTGAGTCGGCGGGGGGCAAGAAGGTGAAGCGGGTCATGAACCGCCGCTGAGACCACATCGAGCTCGGCCCGGTTGCAATGCCCGGGCCGAGCTTCCGCCCTCGCAGCGGGACTCTCCTAGGTGGCGCCCAGGACAACCTGGCGATACTGCCTACTAGGCCATATCGGAATCTACGACGACAACAGCGGGTGCGCGGTCACCCAGCGCACGGAAAATCACCCAGCGCTTCAAGGTCCCCAGCGGCTCTCCGGCCAATGAATTGACTCCGTACTCGACAAGGCATCCGTCGGTGTCAGGGCCAGCGGGTACGGCGAAGTCGATCCGGGCGAACTCCGTGAAGGCTTGCAAGGCAGCGGACAGCGGATCACTGACCGCGTCGGCCTGCGCTGTCAGCAGGTCACGAAATCGAGGGACGGCCTCCTCGATGGAAAGCGGGTTCGCCATCTCATCCCTTTTTCCAGCCTTACAATCGGTTGCCACGGGACAAGACGATCGACCATACGGATCCTGGCCGCATGTCACCGGGTGAGGTCTCGCCAGTCACGTACAAGTGGCTCTGAGCCTTGGGTTCCCGGAACTGTCGGAACCCCCCGGTGGAGGGCTCCTCGACCTCTTCGAGTCTTCCCCCGCGAGTCAGCAACGCCTCATGGAACAGGTCGAACGGCACGTACTCGGAGAACTCTCCATAGGCATCCGTGAGCGACTGCGGGACGACGTCTTCCAGACCGCGTGCCAAGCGGTGGATCTGAACCGAGACTGTCACAGATTCCCAGATGCCGTTACGTTTGACGAATGCCACCTCAATTAGCCCGTAATCCCTGCGCATTCGCGACCTCTGGACATCGTCCAGAAAATCCCCGCCGAGGCTCGCCTCCCAAGCCTCCGGCGATGCGCCGAGCAGAACACCAAGGACCTCGTTCCGCAACGTTGCCTCAACATAGAAATGAATGTCGGACATCAGCCGCCCTCCGCCTTGTTCATCTTCTCGAGATTCTTGATAATGAAATGCATTTCAGCTGCGCGGTTCTGACTCATTCCGAATTCACCCTTGTTCATGCTGTCACGTGCAGAGGTGGCCTTCGCAATGATGTCATCCCGCAGGGACCGGTTCGAATGAATCTCATCCAGGACCTTCTGCACCTCCCGGTCGCTAGCGGTTCCGTGCTTAAGCCTGATGGGCCGGCCACCGATCCCTCCCTTGTCGTCGGGGAAGATCTGTACCTCATTGTTCTTGATATGGATGTGCGCACCCTTGTTACCCCAGTCTTGATACGCCACCGACGCGTGGATGTTGTACGGGGCGAGGCCGAGCGGGTCAATCCATGTAGACGGGTTACTGACGTAGGAAAAGGGGTTTGGTGCGGGTTCCAGGCCGAGCGGGTCCGGGGTCAGGTAGCGGGCAGTCTCGGGGTCGTAGTGGCGGAAGTAGTTGTAGTGGAGGCCCGTCTCCGGGTCGTAGTACTGGCCGGGAAAGCGGAGGGGCGTATACGCCACCGCGTCGATGTTCCAAGCTGTCGTACCCCAGAGGGTGCTGCGTTTGCGCCAGGCGATTTCGCCTTGCTCATCGACAAGTTCGCTCGGTGCGCCAACGAGGTCGGTGACGATCGCGAAGAAGCGGGCGTCGATTTCCTCTTGTCGAGCGCCTGACGCTGTGATCCGCTCGGTCTGTGCGACGGGCTGGAGCCCGTGATGGTCCCAGGTAAGAGTGACCGGTTCCGGCAACTCAACGGCGATCGTGGTCTGTTCGCAGAGAGTCACACCGTCCCAGGTGAAGTCGACGCGTTCCAGAACGCTTTCGCCGTCTGCGGCCATACGGAGCTTGGCAGTGCGTCGGCCCAGCGGGTCATACATGTAGCGCCAGCAAGTCCCGTCGGGTGTGATGACCGAGGTGAGTCGGTCCTCCACGTCCCAGTCATAGCGCCAGGTATCCGGCTTGCGCGACAGACGAGTCTTCTGGCGGAGGGTGATGCGTCCCAAGGCGTCGTGCTCGTAGCGGACATGACCGGCTCGAGTGATATGGGTCCCTGTGTACTCGCGGGCGCCGGTGGCTTCATGACCAGGGTGCTCGACGGGCCATGAAGCGGATTGCTGGTTGCCTGCCGAGTCGTAGGCGTAGGTTTCGGTCCACTTGGCGGCGTGAACCGCGGTGACACGTCCCTCAGCGTCGAGATCGAAACGGCGCGGGCCGGACAGTTGGTCATCTATGCCTGCCAGATGGCCATCAGCACGATAGGCGTAAGCGCGGTAGAGGGAAGGGTCCTGGTCGCCATGGGCCGTTAGCTTCTGTGTGGTCAGGCGGCCCACCTCGTCGAAGGTGCCGGCCATGGTGAAGGAATCACCGAATTGGCGGGCGAGTTCACGACTGGCCGCGTCGTATTCGAAATCGACTGTACGGCCGGATACGACCAGTTGGGATATGCGTCCGGTGGCGTCGTATTTCCAGGTACTGGTCGCGCCAGACGGCGTGACACGTGCGGTGCGGCGGCCCGCTTCGTCGTAGGTGAAACAAAGTTCACGGCCATTCACCGTCTCAGACGTCACACGACCACGTCGGTCCCGGACATACGTGACCGCGCTGTCAGCACTGGCGGCCTCCACGATCTCGCCTGTCAGATCGTACGCAAACGTGGTGCACCGACCGTTCGCGTTCTTTCGGATGGTCCGGCCGAACGCGTCGCGTTCAAATGTGATGGTCTGGCCGATGGCGTTCGTCAATGAGGTCAGGCGCCCGGCCCCGTCATGGGCGTAGGTGATCTCACAGTCGTCGAAATCTGTCTCACAGGACAGGCGCCCTGCGGGATCGTAGACATAATTCCAGGTCAGGCCCTGAGGGTTGATGACCTGGGTGAGACGCAGGGAGGCGTCGTATTCGAATTCGTGGCGGGTCCCATCAGGTCCGGTGCGTGCCGACAAGGCATCGAAGTGTGTGTACTCAAACTGGGAAATCTGTCCCAGCTGGTCGGTGTGGCTGGTGCAGTTGCCCTCGCCGTCATACGCCCATGACTCCGTCGCGCCGTCGGGTGTGGTACGCCGCAGGAGGTGACTCTCCGTTGACCAGGACAGGCGGGTGGTGTGCCCCAACGCGTCGGTAAGAGCAACCGGCCTGCCCCAGGCGTCCCGCTCCCAGGAAGTGGTGCCGCCCAGCGGGTCGGCGACCTCCAGAGGCAGACCCGCCGGGTCACAACGCACCGTGGTGATGTGACCCAGCTCGTCGGTGATCGTCCGGGGGTGACCTGCCGGGTTGTACGTGGTGCTGGACGTAACGCCGACCGGATCAGAGGTGGCGGTGCAATTGCCGCGCTCGTCGTACGTGTGCCGCCAGGAAGTGCCGTCGGGCAGGTCAATGACGGTCGCGAGGTTCAGGTCGTTGTACGTGACGCGGACAACGGCACCATCGGGACGGGCCACCTCGATCGGCTGTCCCAATGCGTTGTTCACCAGCGTCGTGGTGTACCCGAGTTGATCCGTCGTTGCGACGACATGCTGGTCGGCGTCGTAAGTCGTCGTCACCGTGCCACCCAGAGGATCGACCTCGGCGACGACCAGGCTTCGGCCATCGACGGCGAAACGGGAGGTCGCTCCCTCAGCCGTGGTGAGCTCGGTGACACGGCAGCCCGGCCACGCAGCGTCGATCACGTCGTAGATGAAGGTATTGGCCAGGTGCCCGGCCGTTCCCCATTGGCCGGTGCAGCGGTCCTGTTCGTCATAGCTGTAGTGATACCGACTGTGGTTGGTGTCCTCCCAAGACGTGATACGTCCCCGCTCATCGTAGGCAAACTGCAGCGGCAGCCCTGAAGAGTTGACGGCTGCGGTGAGATGACCGGCGGTATAGCTGTATCGCTTGATCACGACGTCGGAGTCGCCCTCGCCTGCGCCGACAATACTCAGCGCAGTTACGCGCTCGTCGGTAGTGGCCAGGGCGATGTGATAGCCACCGCAGTGCCGGATCGCCTGTGGGGCGCCTTCGTCGTCGTAGTCGAAGTCGATGGTGTTGTGATTACGGTCCGAGATACGGATCAGTATCGCCACATCGTCAGCGGGCGGGGCGAAGTGGCGGCCGTGACCGGTGACCGGGTCGGTAACGAGGTAGCCACCGTCGTCCAGGCGTTCCAGTGGCCAACGCGGACCGAAGTCGGGCAGCACCGGGGTATCCGCCCCCTGCGGATGCGGATACTCGAGAAGCATGCCGTCTTCGGTAACGAACACGACACCCTGTTCGTCGATCTCCAGGCGTTGGTCGATGGTGGACGTCCAGGCGGGTCCGAACCAGCCGCCCGTTCGGTAGCCAGATGCCACACGGCGGGTGAAGACCAGTGGCAGCTTGCCAGGCAGCGTGAGGTCGGTTGCGTCCAGGAACATCTGTCCGGTGGCCACATCCACTGGGTCGCCAAGACCCTTGATCTTGGTCTTCACCCGGTTGTACGTGCCCTTCGCCCCGTTCGCGATCGCGCTCCGAGCCGATTTCAGACCCCTCAGCCCGCCCTTGAGTCCCTTCATCCCCTTGGCGAGGCCGCGGAGGGAGGTCAGTCCCTTCATGCCGGGGATGCAGTCGAGGGCGGCGAAGGCGACGTCGAGTAGGCCTGCTTCTCCGTTGGCGTATTTATGGAGGGTGTCGGCGAGGACGACCAGGGCAGCGATCAGGACGATCGCGCCGAGGATCGGGCCGCCGATGATCATGGCGATGATGCCGAGGACGGCGACGACGACTTTGCAGACGGCGACGATGGTGTCCCAGTTGTCGGTGACCCAGTCGCCGACTTCCTCCCACCACTTGCGGTTCTGGATGCCCGCGTCGGAGGCCTCTTCGAGTTTCTTCTTCGCGGTGCCCGCGGCGTCCTCGCGCATCTTGCGGGCGTCCTCGGCCATCTTCTTCGCGGCGTCGAGGTTGCTCTTGGCGGCGGAGACGTCCGACTTGGCGGTCGTCTGCGCCTTCTCGGCGGCGGTCGCGTTGCGGGTGGCGGCCTTGACCTTGTCCGGGTCGGGCTTGGGGACGTCCTTGGACTTGGAGCCGCCGTCGTCGTCCTTGTACTTGTCGGCTTCCTTGCCCGCCTTGTCCACCCAGGAGTCGGCGGAGGTGAGCCGGGTCTGGGCGCTGCTCAAGTCCCCTTGTGCTTCACGGCCCTTGACCAGGGCCTTGTCGGCGAGGGCCTGGGCGCGCTCCAGCTCCGGCCAGTACGTCGACAGGGCGTCGCCGGCCATCTCGTAGCTCTTCTTGAGCTTCTTCAGCTTGCCCGGCGCGTCCTCGAACTCCGACGTGAAGGACTCCGCGGTCTTGCCCGCCCAGGTGAGGATCGCGTCCTCGCCCGCCATCCCCTTGATGTCACGGAGGACCTTCGACACGTCGTCGGCGAAATCGTGCAGGTTCTTGGCCAGGTTGCGGACGCGGTCCGGATCTCCGGGTGTTGGATCCTTGTCCAGGTCCAGGACATGCCAATCCGCCGGACGATTCCCCGCCATGACCCGACCCCCGCCGCTTCCGCCCCACTAGTACCCGTACGCACATGCGAAGTTACTAGCTGCGTGCGGAGTACGGGAAGGCGGCAGGGCCGCAGGGTGTCAGTGCTTGAGGCCGCCTATTCCGCAAAGCGGAACGTCGAGGTCACCGCGTCGAAGATGTCGAAGAACGACTCCGCCAGGTCCAGGACCTGGCTGCTCCCCGCCACCAGGGCGACCTTGCCCTCCTGGCCCGGCACCGGGATGAAGGTCTGCATCAGTACGACGCGCATCGTGCGGTCGTCTCCGGGGACCGAGACGTCCTCGATGCCGTACGTCCGCGCCGCCATCCCCACGCCCGGGATCTCGACCGTCTTCACCTCGCGGTACGTGTCGCCCTCGCGCTTGGCCTCCCGTACGCCGAGCTGGGCCACGATCGCGGCCGGGTCCGTCGGCATCACGTCGCCGCTCGACGTGCGGGCGCCGACCAGGGAGACCGTGACCGAGCCCGTGATCGGCACATCGCCGCCGAAGCTCTCCGCCATGCAGCCGCAGTACAGGGCGCCGGACTGCCAGGCCTCCTTGGACGCCTTGCGCAGGAAGCCCTCGAAGGTGTTGCGGTGCGGCTCGAGCTCGGGGCGTTCGCGTATGCGGTCGTTGATCATCTGCCGGATGCTGGCGTCGCGCGACTCCGGGCGGACGTCGAACTCCCACCAGGTCTCCGGCACCTTGATGCTGAATCCGCCGCGGGCGATGGTCTGCGCTTCGGTGTAGCGGGCCATGCTGTTGTCCCCGTCCCCTTTTTGTTGACTCTGGCTTGCCAGCGTACGAGGCGGGACTTCAGCCCTGTACTCGGACGTGCCCCAGCGCCGGCCCGCGGGGACGCCGCCCGTTGCAGAAAAGTCCCATCGGTGACCCTTCTTCGCGGTACGCCAGTGGGGCTTTCCTGCAGTGCGACCCACCCGAGCTCGAGGGAAGGTCTCCGTCACGGCCGCGTTGAACACCCAAGGCGGAAGCGCGTGACGCCCGCGTACTCGATACGTAGGCCTGTGGCGTGTTTCCACTTGTTTGGACTGAATGTGAGTGATGCCGCACTCGGGCCACTTGCTGTACTTGTGGGCAGGGAGATGCCCGTGAGCTCCAAGTCCTTTACGCAGCGGTCGCTCGCGGTGTTCCGTGTCCCAGGCGACCTTCACGTACTTCATCTACGGAGCTTTCCATTCCGGTATTCGTGACGGGCGAGCCATTCGTCCCCGCTGCGACCGAACTGGGGGCTTTGTGCGGTCATTCACCTCACGAGACATTCACTACTCGGCTAAGTGAACCCTGGCGAAGGCATTGACCACTTCAGTACCTTCGGATGGCTTGGAGAACTGTCGCCCCACCGGGAGTCCTACGTGAACCGCAGTCGCACCCTTCCCGTCGCCGCCGTCTCGATGGCGGCTGCCGCTGCCCTGCTGCTGAGTGGATGCGGGGGTGGGGACGACAAGGACTCGGGCAAGGACAAGATCGCCGGGGCGGATGAGGGTGGCAAGAAGAGCGCGTCGCCGAGCTCGAAGAAGAGCGATGCGCCCGCGATCGACCGGCCTGAGATGAAGCTTCCGTCCGACGTCGAGATCGAGTTCGCCAAGGCCAACCTCTCGGACCCGGACCAGGCGGCTGCCGCGACCGACGCTGAGAACTTCGTCCTGTCCATCAGGCACGGAATCGTGAAGCAGGACCCGGAAGACGCGGCGTACAAGTTCTACTCGGAATACCAGGGGCCGGCCTTCAAGTACGCGAAGGACCAAATCAAGAAGAACGTAGACGCCGGTTACACGGTGACGGGTGAACAACACTTCAGCGGCACAAAGGTTGATGTGGTGAAGAAAAAGACGTCGGCTGTCGTCTCCTTCTGCAGCGACGCCACCAAGTTCTTCAGCAAGGAAGTCAAGACGGAGAAAGTGCACCGCACCAAGCCGAGCGTCACGGATTTCGCCTCCTGGGAGATCCTCATGACCGCCTCCGACAGCAACAAGGGTCTGTGGAGGGCCAAGCAGGCTCAAGTGCGAGACGGGGCTGAGGAGTGCAGGCGATGACAGTGCGAAAGCCGTTGGTTCTAGTGACTGCCGGCATATCGCTGGTACTCGCTGCCGGAGGACCGGCAGTGGCAGGAACGGAGTTCGGCGACGGGAACGTGTCGGGCAAGAAGGACGGCGACACCGTCGCCGCCGTAGCCAAGATCTCCTACACCTCCTCCGGCAACAGCAAAGGCGGCGGCCCCATAGCCTCCGTCGACACCGACTGGACGCCGCCCGCCTGCTGGTACGCGCCGGAGTGGAAGGCCACCGAGTTCCAGGAGTACCGCGAGCGCCTCTACTTCGGCGCCCGGCACGACCCCGACGCGCCGCGTGACGTTCTGGGTGACATGTCCGACCAGAACCAGGCGTACGCCAAGGACGGCTACAACATCGACAAGGAGAAGGACGGCATGTGGTGGGGGGCCCAGCAGAACCCCAACGCCTCCATGGCCGACCAGTTCGCTTGCGACAAGGAGCCGTTCTGGGTCGAGAACGGCGAGACTCCGGACGTCCCACAGGCCATCGACCCGGAGACCCTCGCAGGTCTCGCGTACGAGCAGATCAAGGTCCCCGGCACGAAGGTCTCCCTCGCTCCCGACGGCCCCTCCAAGGTCAATCTCCCCACCTGGGCCTGGCTGGACAAGGGTGAGTTCCAGCCCGTGTCCGTGACCGCCTCGCTCGACGCTCCCGGCCTGCACATCGAGGCGACGACGACTGCCAAGCCGGTCGCGCTCAGCATCAAGCCGGGAACCGATGACGCCGTGCGTATCCCCGCGTCCGGCAAGTGCGAGATGAACGACGACGATTCGATCGGTGAGCCGTACGCGAAGGGCAAGTCGAAGCAGACGCCCCCCTGTGGCGTCACCTACCAACGCTCGTCGGGCAACGGCACCTTCAACCTCCAGGCCACCGCCACCTGGGAGATCACCTGGACAGGCACGAACAGTCCGGGCGGCGAGCTCCCCGACGGCGAGTACGGGAACGATCAGCCGATCACGGTCGAGGAGATCCAGTCCATCAACCGGTGACGTGACCGGTTGGTGTAACCGGTGGCGTCGGGCGACTCGACCGCATCACGGCCTGCGGCTATCCATGCGGCTTATCTGGCGGTTGCCCACTCATTCAGTTGGGTCCCGCCCGCAAATCAAGAAGTAAATGGAAGCAAAGAGAGAGGCAAAGGGAGGGGAAAAAGTGCTGGTGATCGCCGGATAGCCACCTGACGTGCCGGACTTCACCTTCACTGCCCCTCCACATTCTGCCTCCCGTCGCCCAACTAAGCCCTTTGGTTCGCCCTAGCAAGTCCTCCACCCCATGAATAGCGTTAAGCCCCCTGGCGATAGCCTCGTCTCACGGGACTCGAGTGTGGACAGCCGCCGGGTTCCGGTACGACGACCGCCCAGAGGGATCCGGGGGACACCACGTGAGCGACCTGCGCCTCGACGACACGATCTTCGAAGACCTGCGGAAGACCTTCTCCACGGTGAGCGACCGCATGGATGCCGCCCGCCGCACCCTCCGCGGGGCCGACGGCTCTGTCGTCGGCGCGGGCGAACTCGTCGAGGACGTGCACGAGTTCGCCGACGAGTGGGGCTACGGCGTCAAGCAGCTCGGCAAGCACACGCACGGCGCCGTCAAGATGATCAACAAGATCGGCGAGAAGTTCAGCGAGCTTGACCAGGAGCTGGCCGAGTCGCTCAAGTCGGCCAAGGCGGACTCGAAGAAGGCGGACTCGAAGAAGAAGGGCAACTGACGTGGGGCGTCGGCCTGCCTTCCCGCACATCGGCTGGGACCCCACCCCCGGGGACGTGACCGACACCCGCGAGCTCGCGAAGAAGCTGGGCGGACTCGCGACGGAACTCGGCAACGCCGTACGGGACTTGGAGCGGATCGAGTGCGGGGCCTGGAAGGGCAAGACCGCGCTCGCCTTCACCGAGTACATAGGCCAGGACGTCACTCCCCTCGTCCGCAAGAGCCACGAGTCGTTCGACAAGGCCTCCCGGGCGCTGCACAAGTGGGCCGGCGAGCTCCAGGACTTCCAGGATGAGGCTGACCGCCTTGAGAAGTCGGCCGGGGAGAAGCTCGACGCCAGGCAGGAGGCCGAGACGAAGGCCGAGGGCAAGGGGAGCAAGGAGCTCGGCAAGGCTTCCGGCGACGTCGACGAGGTCACCGGCAAGGTTCATGACCTCGAGGACCGGTACGCGCGTGCCGCCGGGCGGATCAGTAAGGAGCTCGACAAGGCGGGTGACATCGCCCCGGACGAGCCCGGCTTCTGGGACAAGCTCACCAAGGGTGTCGCTGACGCGTGGGACGCCACGGGTCAGTGGATCAAGGACCACGCCGACATGATCAAACTGATCGGCGACCTGTTGAGCGACCTGACCGCGGTGCTGGGCCTGCTGGCCATCATCACGCTGCCGTTCCCGCCGCTCGCGGCAATCTTCGGCACGGCCGCGCTCATCGCGAGCGGGCTCGCGCTGGTGGCGCACGGGGTCGCCAAGGGGGCGGGTGCGGACGTGAGTTGGATGTCCATCGGGATGGACGCGGTGGGGTTGATGCCAGGGATCGGCGCCTTCAGCAAGGGCATCAAGGTGGCCGGGAAGACCACGAAGTTGGCCAGGGCCGCCGGGCTCGCCAAGGCCGGCAATCTCGGCAAGGGGTTCCAGGCGACCAACATCGGCAGAGCGCGCATGCTGATCTCCACCGGCGAGCAGGCCGGCTTCGTCGAGGGGGGCCTCAAGCTACTGCCCGGCAAGGTGGTGCTCGGCGGCATGGCGGACAACGTGTACGAGGTCTCCCATGCCACCAGCGGCCTGGCTTCGCGCATGGGCGGCATCGCCAACCAGGGTTACCACGCAGGTCAGTGGCTCGGTTCCAAGGGCGCCAACCTCATCCCTGGGGTGAACATCAACCCCCTGGGTGCCGGTATCGCCATGGACGCGGGGCTCAAGATCTTCCCCAAGATCGAGAGCATCCATCAGCACGTGGGAGAAGCCCTCTTCCCTGGTGACCAGTTCGAGAAGTCGGCGACGGGCTGATGAGCGCGGCGGACGACGCCCCGCGTGGCCGGATGAGCGCAGGTGGATGAGCGTCCGGCACGAAATATGAGGATGCAGGACAAAGGGCCTAGGGGCACCACGTAGGAGGATGCTTTCCGGTATGGACACTTGGCAGCCCGAACCGGGCGAAACGCTCCTCACCCGTGCGTACGCCACCTTCGCCACCGGCGAGGCTACGCGCGTCCGGGGCATGCGCTGGTTCCGCGACACCGAGCGTCGTGACATCCAGAGCGAGCTTTCCGGCTGGCCCGAAGGCCCTGTCTACGCGGCCCATTCGACTGGTGGCACCGTCGCACGGAAGGTGGGGAAGGGTGGCCTGATCGCGCTGGGCGGCGCCATCATGGCCGTACTCAGCTCAGCGGGGGGAAACGTCAGCGGCGGCTCGGGTCCGGCATCAGGCTCCGACACCCCGGACGACCCCGCCGACGAGGTCGAGGACTTCCCCGTCATGTGGGCCGCTCCCGGTTCCCTCGCCCGCACCCTGCCGTGGCAGCTGGATCCAGCCCGCTCCCCCGAGAAGCACTACCGCACGCACGCGATCGTCACCGATCGCCGACTGGTCGTCGTGGGCTTCCCGTACTCCAAGAAGAACGACAGCCTCATCGACGACGAAGTGCTCTGGGAGGTCTCCCGGTCGCGGATCAGCCGGGTGGAGCCGAAGCCCTTCAAGAGCAGTACCGACGTCAAGGTCGTCTTCGACGACGACTCCTGGTGCCGGCTGCACGCGATCACGCCGGGGAAGTTCGCCCGGTACCTGCGCCATCCTCTCGCCCTGATCCCGCTCGACGACCTCACACCCGCGCAGCGGACCGCGGTCGAGAACTTCGTCGCGGAGGCCCCGGCCTCGTCGGACCACGGGAGTCCTGTGGTCAGTCGCCACCCCTGCGGCCACTTCCATGTCGGGTTCCTGAGGTCGTACGAAGTCGACTCGTTCTTCGGCCTCTCCGAGAACGACATGCTCATGGACGCCGACGGCGCAGAGGTGGATCCCAAGGACTACCACCCGGACGACTTCTAGACCCCGCCGGCCGCTGGAGCGGGTTCCGGAGCCCGACGGCTTCCTGAGCTCGCCGACTTCCAGGGCTCGACGCCGCATCTGCTTCCGACCAGGACGGTCCCCCACTATGACAACCTCCGCCGACTCCACGAGCGCGATCCCGCCCCTGCACGCCGACGAGGAGCCCCCGCCCCTCTGGTTCAACGTCCCCGACGGCTTCTTCGCCCTCCCCCTCGCCGCTACCCCCGAGGAACGTGCCGCACGCTCACAGGAGTTCGTACGGGGCCTCTACTCCCGCGGCGACGAAAGCATCTGGGAGCCGGCCGCCCCCTATTACGCGGGCGTCGCCGAGATGATGGCGGACACCGGCGTCTCGTACTCGGCGATGGGGCTCTTCTCCACGGCGGATGCGGAGGCGGATGCGGACGAGGACGAGGAGGCGACCGCGAAGGCGGTGGCGGGGGCTGCTGAGGGCGGCGGCGTGGTCGAGGCACGGTACGAAGGCGCCGGCGGTGTCGCCCAGTGTGCCTTCACCGTGGCCGCCGTTCCGACGGACCAGGCCGCTGGGGACACCGACATCGCCGCCCAGGGCATTCTGGCGGCCCTCTCCCGAGAGCCGCACAACGACGCCCGCTGGCTCGACCTGCCATGCGGGCCGGCGGTCTCCTGCATCACGCTGACCAAGTACAAGCTGAGCCCGCAAGTGACCGCGACCGGCGAGCCGATGGACCTGCTCACCGGGCAGATACAGGTCCATGTCCCTTTCCCTACGGGTCCGTTCACCGCGGTATTCACGCTCCACACCGCGTCCACGGACTACTGGACCGAGTTCTGCGACATCATGGCGGCCATCCTCCAGACGGTGAGTTTTGAGGAACCTCCCGGCGGACACCCGGCGTCGGGCTCCGCGGACGCTGCGGACTGACCGCCCATGGACTGGTACCCCTCCCCCGACGAGAACCTGCTCCTGCGTACAGCGGCCAAGTTCGCCAGCGGGCTACGGGCTACGGGCTACGCACAACAGGTGACCGCGCCGCCCGCGGTGCGGTCCATTCCCTTTTCGTCAACGCGGACGTACGCATCACCTTCGCCGCCGCACACTCGGTGTTCTCGATTTGGCCGTCGGACGGAATCAGCCCCTCCTACGTCCTCTGCGAAGGCTTGCGCGACATAGTCACCCATGGAAACGCACTCGTCGCGACAGTAAAGTGCGCCCAATGAGCGTCGGGGTGGGACGGGTGAGTATGGCGGGGTACGGAGTCGGCACGAAGGCCGTCGCCGAGGAGGCCACGGGGACGGACATACCGCACACCGGCCATCACGGCCACTATGACCATGCCAGGCGCCGCCGCCCCGCGTTGCTCGCCATCCTCTGTGCCCTCCTCCTCTTTGGCGGGGGCGCGGCACCTGCCGTCGCGAACCCCTCGCCTGTTTCGTCCGCCGAGGACGCCCCGGCCCAGGCCCCGGCCCCGCAGGGCGACGCTCCCACCCAAGCCGCCGCCCTGGCCGCCCTCCTCCACTCCAACCCCGTCCACGTCACCGACCAGCTCCCCCGCGAGATCCCCCGCTCCACCGCCCCGCAGTTCAAGAAACTGGCCCAGCGGACCAAGGTCCCCACCTACGTCCTCGTACTGCCCGAGCAGGGCAGCAGCGGCGATCGGCTGCTCGGGGCCGTGCACGATCGGCTCGGGCGGGATGGGCTCTATGTCCTCGTCGATGACATGGGCGTCGCCGACGCCGCCGCCTTCGGGGTGCGGGCGCCCGCCGACGACGCGTCGACCGTGGCTCTCTATGAACTGCCTTACGACGCCGGGCCCTTGCTCAGCTTCGAGCGGTTCACCGATGTCATCGCCCAGGGCAGCAAGAAGGCCGCCGAGCGCGCGGAAGCCGCCCGCAAGAAGTACGGCGGCGACACCGGTGAAGAAGTCGACAAGATGCACATCGATCCCGTCGACCGCGACAACCAGTCCTTCGTCACCGGGATCGCCCTCAGCGGCGTACCGCTGCTGATCCTCGCCCTCAGTCCATACCTACGCCGGTGGCGCCGAAGGCAGAGGGTTGCGATGGCGGCTGAAGGGAGTGCCCGCGAGCAATCCGGCGCTGTCCGACGGCACTTCACCCCTCTCCGCATCGAAGCCGGCGTCGCCCTCCTCGCCGCCGGAGCCATCGCCCTCTCCGCGTCACTCGTCTTCCATCAGGACACCGCCGGCGCCTCGCCGCCGCCCACCGCATCCGACCTTTCCAGCCGCGTCGAGCGCGTTGCCGCCGGGCTGAAGCAGGACGGGCCCCTCTACAGCGACCCCGAGAGCCCGAACCCGCTCGACTCCGAGCAGCGCGATCAACTCACCGAGCGCATCGGCGAGTTCAACCGCGGGCCTGTCCACATCGCTCTCGTGCCCCAGCTCACCGAGGATGAGTCCGGCGGCGAACCCGAGCTCTTCGTCGAGGCCGTGCGGCAGAGGATGCAGGAGCTGGGCGCCAAGGGCGACCACGGCGTGTACGTCGTCGCCGATCCGCTCGGCGGGTCCATCGACGTCGTCACGTACGACGTACGCATCGACGCCAACCTCGTCGCCTTCGATCTCCCCGATTCCATCCGCTACGGCGATGACGACGACCGCTCCACCGACCACCAGCTCGGCGAGCGACTCGACGACCTGATGACGTTCCTCGGCAAGGCACCACGCACCGACCGTCCCGAGACCTCCTCCCTCGGCATGGACGACGCCCCCGAGCCCGTCGAAGAGGACGCGCTCTCCCCTCTCTTCTCCGGGGACTTCTGGCCGGGCCTCCTCGTCGGAGCGTTCGCGGCCGCGCTGCTCTTCGGAGTCGTCGCCGCGCTACTCGGGCTGTTGCGGCTCGTGGTGCCAGGCCTCAGGCGGCCGCCGCGTACCGTCGTGACGTCCACGGGCGGCCTTCTGTTCACGGCTCCGCCGGATCCGTCCCTCGGCTACTTGCGGCGCGTCGCACGGGACGGAATCGACGCGTTGGGGCGGGAGTTCGACCCGAATGCCGCCCTGCGGTCCTCAATCCGCACCCGCGTCTGGGACTGCCTCGACGCAGCGACGCTCCTCGCCGACCGCGACCCTGACGGGCATGTCGATGACGACGCCACACCCGCCGATCTCGCGGCCGCAATCGTCCTCGCGCGGGCCGGGCGGGGTGCGCTCACCGGCGCCGACAAGCCCTGTTGCGCGCTCAATCCGCTGCACGGGCCGGCCACGGGGTGGCGGGACGCTCAGTACGCGGCGGAGGACCAGCGGCTGCGCACCATCCCGGTGTGCGCGGAGTGCCGCGTCCTGGTCGACGTGCAGCCGCGCCTCGCGTACACGCTCCGGCTCACGCTGCCGGGGGTGGGCCGCTCCGAGCGCGTGCCGTACGAGGACGCGCCAGGGCCGCTGCCCGCCATAGTCAACGGTGTCCCTCAACTCATCCGCCAGGTACGGGAGTACGCCGGTGTTCAGTGACCTGAAGCGTCTCGCCGTGCTGGCGGTCGTGTCCCTCGCCACCCTGTTCGTGGCTGTCGCGCCCGCTGCGGCTCAGGCACCGGGCGCCCCCAGCCCCGGCCAGAAGATCGCCGACGCCCTGCGCGAGTCACCGGTCCACGTCGACGCCGCGTACGCCGACTCCGTACCCCCTGCCCGCCGGAAGCAGCTCGCCCGGCAGATCGAGAAGACGGGTCTCCCGATCAAGGTCGCCTTGGTGCCTCTGGTCCAGGGCGACGCGTACGACGGCGAGTCCGACGTCTTCGCGGAGGTCGTACGTGACCGCCTCGACCAGCACGAGCTCATCCTCATCACCGGCGGCGACAGGTGGACCGGTGACCTGCACGGTTTCGAGTGGCCTGGCGAGAAGCAGCAGGCCCGCGACGCTGTGAGCACGGTCGGTTTCCTGGACGAGATGAAGGACGCGGGTCTCTCCGAGCAGACGGCCAAGGCGATCGAGCTGATCGCGCGGGGCGACGGCACGAAGGCGTACGAGGAGGCCACGGCCGATCTTGGTGACGGCAGCGACAGCGGGAGCCTGCCCCGCCCGGAGGCGGCGGAGAAGGAGAGTGGCTCCTCCTGGCTGCTGCCGGCCATCGTCGCGGTGTCGGTGGCCGCCGCCGGTCTCTTCCTCTTCGTAGGTGTACGTCGGCGGGGGCGCCGTCGGTCCGGCCCGCACCGGTATCCGAGCGCGACCGGCTCGCCCTTCGCCTTCCCGCAGGCGGTGTTCGCGGCGGCGCGTACGGCGGACGAGGAGGCGCTGCGGCGCCAGACCGAGGCGGAGGTCCTCGCGCTGGGCGAGGCGGTCCGCTCGGCGGGCACGTCAACCACCGGTCTGCAACGCGCACTTGACGCCTACGCCGCCGCGGGCACGGTTCTCGACTCGGCGCGCGGACTGCCGGACCTGGCGGGCGTGCTGGCCCTGGTGGCGGAGGGCCGGGACGCGCTGGAGGGCGCCGCCTCTCCCCTCCCGCTCTGCTTCTTCAACCCCCTGCACGGCCGCGCCGACCTCCGCATCCGCTGGCGTCCGCTGGGCCGGCGCGACCAGCTGCACATCGCGGCATGCGAGGAATGCGGGGCGGCGGTCCGCACCCGCCGAGCGCCGGAGGTACTCACCGATGACTTCGAGGGCCGCAGGGTGCCGTACTTCGAGGTCCCGGCGGCCCAGAGCCTGTGGGCGGCCACGGGGTATGGGTCGCTGCTCCGGGACGCGGAGGGCGAGGGCGATGGGCTCGCGGACGATGGGCTTGCGGTGCGGGTGGGGCGGGGGGAGTTTCCTCGGGGGCAGGGATAAGGGCGACGGCCTGGAGGCCGGGGTCCGGGAAGTCCGGAGCCCTGAAGCGACGGGGTGCCGACGAACCGTGCCGTGCCCACGCGGCCTGCCTCGAAGATCCGACGGTCCGGAAGCCGAGGCTGCCTGCGGACCCCGCGCATCAATGGATGCATCAACGAGGCGTAAACGAGCCGGGCGCCTGAAGCACGCGATGGACATGGCGCCGAACGAGCCCGGGTTCTGGGACAAGGTCGGCAAGGCCATCGGCGACTTCGCCGACGCGATCGACAAACTCGACGACATGATCCTCGACGGGATCAAGGACTTCCTCAAGGAGTACTCCTGGGCCTTCGCGTTCATCGGGAACGTGGCGGGCTTCCTGAGCTCGGTCATCGGTCTCCTCTCCCTCGCCTTCCCGGCACTCGCGGGACTGAGCCTGGCCCTCGCCGGGGTCGGGCTCCTTGCCCACTACCTCCAGGCGGTGGGCGAGACCGGCAGCTTCAGCAAGGCGCTGACCTCACCGACGGTCCTGGTCGACGCGGCGGGACTGGCATTCGGCGGGGGCGCGTTCGTGGCGGCGAAGGGCCTTGGGCGGCTGGCGGGAGCATCATCGGGCGGCCTCTTCCGGAGTGTCCTCACCCAGCCGGGCCGCGTGCTCGGCGGGGCCGAACTCGGTCTCAAGAGCGTGCAGTTCGTCGGCAACTGGGGTGTGAACTCGGTGGGCCTGGGGCCGGGTGGCGCGGCGCAGATCGGCATCGACGTAGGCAAGAAGATCATCCCTGGGAACCAGACGAAGGGCTCCGGCAAGGACGTCTGGCCGGACGCGCTCGACCCCTGGGCGCTCAAGAAGGCGGCGAACAAGTGACGACGACACCAGACGGTACGACGCCCCGCACACCGATGCCACACACTCCGACGCCAGACACTCCGACGCCAGGCGGCCTCACCGCTGACCTGTATGAACTCCGCACCCCCATCGGCGAGGCGAGCCTCTTCGTACCCACGGACTGGTTCGACCTGCTCACCGACGGGCGGGACGAGGAGCGGGGCGCGATCCGCATCAAGGAGCTGGTGACGCTGGCCTACGCGCACCGGCCCCCTGACGTCCAGTCCTCCATCACCGACACCTTCCACGCGGCCCGCCGCCTCTTCCTCGACGACGGCATGATCAGCTGCGGCCTGATCACACTGGAGACGACCGCCGAGGACGACGCGGTCACCTGGCAGATCTGCGCGGGCGTCATCGAGGTGAGCCCGCTGGACCCCGACATCAGCGCGGGCGAGGTGCTCGCCCGCCACTTCGGCGAGCAGCTGGAGGGCAAGCAGGTCTACGTCGAGTCCTTCCCCACGGCCATGGGCACGGGCTTCGGGCTGGTCTCGCAACCGGGCGTCCACGCGTCCGGCGGGGTCGACACGTTCCCGGAGCTGCCCGCGGACGGCGGCGCACCGGTCAGCAGCCGATACGCCGCACAGCTGGGCATGGCGGCGGCGCTCTCCTGCCCGGTGGGCGGCGGCTCGGGCCTGCTGGTCGTGGGCAACTGCTTCAACCCGGAGCAGGTGGTGTCGCTGGCGAGCCTGGTGGCACTGATCTGCGGGAAGTCGACGGTGCGGCGGTACGAGGAGGATGCGGGGAAGGTGACCACTCCATGAGGCCCATGGGCACCCAGCCCGGCCAGTTCAACTCCGGCTCAGGTGAGGGGGGTTACCGCAGAGGTCTGGACACCCGCCGGCCCCCTGCCTGGCTGGCACGCCTGCTGCGCGGTACTCCTCCGGCCCGGTTCCACACCGCCGTCGCCGTCATCTCCTTGGCCGTGGGCGCCATGATCTCCACGGTCATCAGCCGCTGGCTCGTCCTCCCGGGCCTCGCCTGCGCTCTGCTCCTGCTCTGGTTCATCGCCGCAGTCACCAACCAGCGGCTGTGGCCCATGGCGTGCTTCATCCTCTCCACCGCCGCGCTCGTACTCCTCGGCCTGTTCCTCGTCCAGGACAAGATCCTCGACGACCGGGGCAGCACGGTGGAGGGAGTGGTCGTCGACACCTCACAGCAGGGCGACAGAACCACCTGCCGGGTACGTTTCGCCGACGGGCGCGTGGCGGAGGGCCCCATAGGCGGCTGCCGGGGAGCGGGGGTCGGCGAGCACATCCGCCTGTACGTGGACCCCGAGGGCGAGACCGGCCCCAGCAACACAGCCCCCGACGTCGCCCTCTGGCTCACCCTGGCGGCAGCGGCGAACGTCGCGTTCACGGCGTCCGTGACCTGGGCGGGAGCGATCGGCATCAGCCGCGAACGCAACCACTAGCAGAGAGGGTGGCGGATGGCGCCGCCCCCCACCCCCCACCGAACAGCAGGAGACCCTGCCCCCCCCCGCGTCACGACACGATGACAGTCCGTCGAGATAGACCGTCTCGCCCCACTATCGACCCTGGCGGCACCAACAACCCCACAGATAACGTCGGCCCCTTGGAGACCCCCACCCCCCACCGGGAGCCGACCGTGAATCGTCGCACCACGCACACCACCACCGCCGCGCTCGCCGCGACCGCAGCCCTGCTCCTGACGGCCTGCGGCAGCGGGGACGGTGACAGTGACGGCGACAAGGGAAGCAAGAGCGGCGACTCCGGCAAGGCGGCAGCCGACTCGTCCACGCCTCCCGCCAAGAAGAAGCAGACGAAGTCAGCGGCCCAACTCGCCCTGACCAAGAACGAAGTGCCCGCCCACGCCGTAGTAGAGCCCTCCGACGACTTCGTCTTCGCGAAGTCGCGGGACAACATCAAGCTCAGCAAGCCCGTCTGCGCCCCGCTCGGGCATGCGATGAGCCAGTTCCCCGTCGGCGACACGCAGGACAGCTTCGTACGCGTCGCCGAGAAGAAGGAGTTCGACGGCGCCTTCACCTACATCACGCTCGCCACGTACGCGCCCGGCGAGGCGCAGAGCACGATGGCGGACATGACCAAGGCGGTCAGCGCCTGCGCGGGCGGCTTCACGGCCAAGGGGGACAACGCCTCCAACGTGTACGACTCCGTCACCTCGGAGACCACCGGCACCGCACCCACACCAGGCGCCGAGGAATCCCTGGCCTTCAGGGCCACGACCAAGTGCCAGGGCGACACCCACACCGTGCGCACCCAGGCCACCCGCCACGGCGACACCATCGCCATCTACTTCGCGATGGACGGCAGCGCGTTCACGCAGTCCCGTTCCGGCAACGGGAAGATCTTCCCGGCCGTGGTCAAGTCGCAGGAGAAAAAGCTCGGTTGAGACCGTGGACTCTTCGAGTCACGACACGATGACAGTTCATCGAAATGGGACGCCTTGCCCCGTTATCAACTCTGGTGGAACCAACAACCCCACAGATAGCGTCGGCGCTTTGGATACCCCCTCGCCCCACCGGGAGCCGACCGTGAATCGCCGCACCATGCCCGTCACCGCCGCGCTCGCCGCGACCGCAGCCCTGCTCCTGACGGCCTGCGGCAGCGGGGACGACGGCAAGTCCAAGGGCAACGACAAGATCGCGGGCGCCGGCCAGGGCGCTGACAAGCCGAAGAAGTCGGCGGAGCCGTCGGGAGCGCCGGCGGAGGACAAGCCTGACGGCGTGGACGTGACTCTGCCCAAGGACATGGACCTGGTCTTCGACTGGGACAAGCCCGGCAACAAGAACGAAGCGGCGGCGATGGACGACGCCGCCAACTTCTTCCGCGCCATCTACCGGGGCGTCGACAAGCGCACGGCCAAGGACGCCGCTGTCACCGCCTACTCCACGGGCGAGGGACTCCACTACGCGAAGACCCAGATCGACAGCTGGATCGACGGCGGCTGGACCGCCACCGGAACCCTGCGCCACTACCAGGCCGCCACCCGGTCCACCACGAACGGCAATTCGGTGGAAGTCGCTTTCTGCGCGGACGCAAGCAAGTTCTACGGCAAAGAGATCAAGACCAAGAAGATCCTGAAGACCAAGAACAGCATCGCGGACTTCGACTACTACAAGATCGTCATGGTCAAGTACCCCACGGGCAAGGGCCTGTGGCAGGCATCGAAGGTGTTCGTCGAGACGAAGGCGGAGAAGTGCCAGTGAACAGATCACGGCGTACGGTCCTCAGCACCGCAGCCCTGACGCTGGCCCTCAGCGCCCTCGTCCTCACGGAGGTCGCCCATGCGGGGAAGCCGGTCCCATCGGGCAAAGGCACTTCCAAAGAAGAGGGCGGCAGCGACAAAACCGGCATCTTCGCCGCCGCCAAGGTCCAGTACTCCGGCTCCGTCGCCAAGGGCGGCGGCAGCGGAAACGTCTCCTCCGCCGACGTCAACTGGGCCCCGCCGCCCTGCTGGTACGCCCCGTACCTCGGCGCCAAGGACTTCAAGGAGAAGATGTCCGGCGACATCAAGGACGCCAAGAGCGCACCCGGCATGGGCGGCCACGCGGGTGCGGCGATAAACGAGATGCAGCGCCACTACGAGGACGACTACGGCTGGACCGACACCCCCGGCTACAAGGACTACAACGTCGAGAAGGACGGCGAGGGCATGTTCTGGGCAGGCGTCGAGAACCCCAATGAGCCCGACTACCTCAAGCGGACCGGGTGCACCGACCTCCCCTTCTGGGTCGACAACGGCGAGCCCCCGCCGCCCCAGCACGAAGAGGCCATCACCCCGGAGATGCTGGCCGCCCTCGCCTACCAGCACATGGAACTGCCGGGCACCAAGGTCACCCTCGCGCCCGAGGCCGTCACCAAGGTGAATCTGCCCACCTGGGCCTGGCTCGACAAGGCCGTGTTCGACGAGGTCAAGGCGACGGCGGCCATCAACGTCCCCGGCTTCAACCTCGAGGCGACCACGACCGCCAAGCCGAAGTCCCTCACGCTCGACCCCGGGACCAAGGACGCGACCACCATCCCCGCCGACGGTGAATGCCCCATCGTCGACGGCAAGATCGGTGAGCCCTACGCCAAGGGCAAGTCCAAGGAAACCCCGCCCTGCGGCATCACGTACCGCCGCTCTTCCGGCGGCGAGACGTTCCCTCTCAAGGCCTCCCTCACATGGGAGATCAGCTGGACGGGCACGGGCCAGGCGAATGCGGTGGGCATGCCCAACGGCACGATCGAGGCGGTCCAGGACATCACGGTCGAGGAAATCCAGTCCATCAACCGCTGACCGGCCCGGGCGGCGAGGCGTTCGCCTACTTCGCCGCCCGGCTCTTCCCCTTACCCTTCTTCCGCAGCTTGCGCAGCCTCGCCTGCTGGGCCGTGCGGCGCTGTTCCTCCCGGCCGGTCCGGACGCGGTACGTCGCCCAGCCCGCGGCCGCCGCCGTGATGGCGTACGCCAGGAGAGCGGGGAACGCTCCCTCGACTTCCCGGCAAGTGGTGGACGAGGAGTCGCAGTTGCGCCCCGGCAGTGCCGAGAGGATGTACAGCGTCAGAAGCAACGGCACTGCCCAGCACACCGCGATGGCCATGCGACGGGCGGCGATGCGGGGTGACGTTTCCGTGCCCTGCGGGGCTTCGGACACCGCCAAGCCTCCGTACGCTCCCGCCACCGCAAGAACTCCGGCCACGATGCCGAACACCCAGGGTCCGCCGGGCCAGTCCGCGATCAGGTTCGGGGACTCCCGGATCACCGTGCGCCAGGCGCCCTTCGCCAAGAGGAAGCCGGCGGCCAGGGCCAGCAGTGCCAGGACGTAGGCCGCGATGCCGAAACCGTCCCGGAAGCGGGAGTTGCCTTGTGTGCGCGTCATCATCAGTCGTCAGTCCCAGTGCAGCGTCCCCGCCACCACGTCGAACAGCTCCACCATCTTGTCCGCCAGCGGATCCATCGGCGTGGAGAAGTTCAGGAGCAGCCAGCTCTTGGTCGCGGGGATGGGGACGTAGTACGTGAGCAGCGTGCTCGGGAGTTCGTTGCCCAACTGCGTCGTGGGGTCCGGGGCTTCCTTGCGGCGTTGGCGGACCGCCTTGCCCGCTGCCTCCAGGGTGACCACGCCCACTTCGGCGCCGGTCTCCCCGGGCCTGCCCGTGCTCGCCAGGTGCTCCGCCAGTTCCACGGGATCCGAGATGTCCGGCCACTCGTCCGGGCCCGGAATGCTGATCAGGAGGGACGAGGACAGCGGGACGGGGCCGATCGTCAGGGTGGAGATGTAGAGCTCCGTGCCGCCGATGCCGTACGCGTCCTTGGCCTTGCGCTGGAGTTCCCGCATGAACTGCTTCTTGATGTGCGGGGCATTGTCCACGCCCTGGAACTGCTGTTCCGCGAGGGCGATGATGCCCCGGTCGCGGTCCTCCGGAGCGAGCGGCAACTGGAACCAGCCGTCGGGGACGATGACGTTGTAGTCGGAGGGCGGCGAAGTGAATTCGCTGGCGTTCTTCATCGGTCTCTCGATCGGTCTCTTGATGGTCTCTCGATCGGCTCTCGATCGGTCTCTCGATCGGTTCTCGAATTCACTCGGGGCTGTCCGGGTCCTGGCCCGGACGCGGGGCGAGTTCGTTTCCGTCCTCGTCCACCAGGTCCAGCCTCAGCGTCGGGACGATCTCGTCCACCCGCTGGGTGTTCTCCTCCGTCAGCTGGATCTTCTCCCACGTCGCCGTGACGACGACCAGGCTCTGCATACCGGGCGGAAACACCGCGTACTTCACGAACTCGGTGATGCGGCGGCCCAGGCCGAACATCCGCTTGACCTTCAGCGTCGCCTGGACCCGCAGCGCGGGGCCCGCCGCCAGCTCCAGGCGGGTCACCTCCGGATCGCCCACGACCTCGCCGTTCTCCCACTCCAGGAGCAGGGGAAGGACCTCGTCCGGCGTGGGGCGGGCCACGCCCTCGTCGCCGTACGAGTCGATCATCAAGTTGATCAGACCCTCGCCGCTCTCCGCGTAGTACGCCGCCGCCAGCGCCGGAGCGTCCTCGTTGAGGTTGAGTGCCCGCTCGGCCATGTCGTCGAAGACCGCGCTCTTCTCGATCTCCAGGGAGAGCGGGTTGAGCTCGTTGACGGTCTTCGTGGCCAGGGCTTTCGCTTCGGCCTTCGAGGCCTCGCGCAGCGTCAGGTCTACCCAGCCGGGCTGCAGGTCGAGACGGACCGCGAAATCCTCGGACAGCGCCGGGACGTCGTCGTCAGGTGTGTTCACTGCGTTCCTTTTGGTGGGGGCCCGGTGGGGGCCAAGGCGCCGGTGCGGGATCAGGCCACGAGCGGGTTGAGGTTACCGTCAAGGCCGAGGCCGGCCAGCGTAATGCCCGCTCCGGTGACTCCAAGACGCGTCGCCGTCTTCGAGATCTGACTCACGGCATTCACGTCGAAATTACCGAGTCCGGACGCTCCCGATTTGATCGCCTTCAGGTCGGACGCGACCCCGGGGTCGGCCATGGAGAACGACTTTCCGACGCCCTTGAAGGCACTTCCGCCGCCTCGCTCCGCCAGTTCGTTCCTGGCGGCCGCGAAGTTTCCGCTGCCGGGCTTGAGGGTCTTGAGGTTCTTGCTCCAGGCGGCCTTCGAGAACGGCTCGGTGAACGGCTCCTTGAGGGACTTCCAGCCCTCGCCCTTCTCCAGCTTGAACTTCTTGCCCGAGAGCTTTCGCAGGTTCTTGTTCGCCCTGGTGACCTGCTTCGTGGTCCGCGCCTTTCCGGCCCGGCCCATCTTGCTGAGCGCCGTCTTGGCGAACTTGCCCGCCACCTTCGAGAAGGCCTTGCCCACTCCCATCAGGAGGAAGCCGACAGCCGCGAGGCCCACGTCCATCCAGTCCGCATTGCCCTGGAAGACCTGAATGAGGGTGCAGATGGTGGTGATCAGTGTGGCGATCATGGCGATCGCGCCGAGTACTCCCGCCAGTGCCTGTCCGATCACCGGGATCCAGCCGACCACCAAGGAAAGGATTCCGCAGACGGTGGAGATCAGCTCCGTCACGGACTTGATGTTGTCGACGAGGGTCTCCCAGAAGCCGTCCTTCAGGGAATCGTCGGCGATGACGTCCTCGATCGCGTCACGCGCGCGCTTCGCCGCGTCGTCGCGGACCTTCTTGGCCTGGTTGATCTTCTCCCGGGCTGCCTCGATCTCGTCGCCCGCGGCGTCCCGCGCCTCCTCGAGCTTCTTCTTGTCGTCCTTTCCGTCCTTCTTGTCCTTGTCTTTGTCCTTGTCCTTGTCCGAAAGGGCGTCCAGGCTCTTCTGGTTGGCGCTCTTGCGCTCTTCCGCGTCCTGCGCCTCCTTGAGCGCCAGATCCGCCATCTCCTGGGCGCGGTTCAGGTCCGAGGCGTAGTTCTTCGGCTTGGCGTGCAGCTTGTCCTCGAAGCGGCCGCCGACCTCCGTCACTTCACTGCCGAAAGCGTCCGCCGCGGTGTCGTACCGCTTGAAGGCCGCTTCCAGTTTCTTGACGTTGCCCTGCGCCTTCTCGCGGAACTCCTTGCCCGCCTTGCTGTCCCAGGCCTCGACCTCGGAGACGGCCTTGATGTTCTTGATCTGCCGTTCGAGCTCGTCGGCGGTCTTGCGGAGCTTCTTTCCCAGGTTCGCGACCCGGTCGGCGTCACCGGGGATGGGGTCATTGTCCGCGACCGGGTGCCAATCGCGTGGGCGTCCGGCCATGGGTCAGCCCTTCTTCTTCGACTTGGGGTCATCCGCGCCGCGGATCGCCTCGGCCAGCTGGTGGTCGATGTCCTCGTACGCTTCGGCGGCGGCCTTGGCGATCTGGGCGAGCGCGTCGACCTCGTCCGTCAGCCTTTTGCGGCTCAACTTCCAGTTGTCCGCGAAATCACCGAATTTGTCGGCGAGATCGCCGTTTCCGAAGTCGTCCTCATACTGACCGCCGAGATCTTCCAGGCCGTCGAAGGCCTTCTTCACGTTGTTGAGCCCGGTGCCCATGCCCTTGATCACGTCAAGGTCAAGCTTGGCCCGGCCGCCACCGCCACCCACAGTGCCCCCATGCGTCCCATTACCGACAAACGACTGGTGCGATGGGCCGCCGCTTTTCGCGGGCCGCCCATCGCACCGGTGTACTTCAACAGGTCAAGGGCGTGATCAGCCCTTGCCCTTGACACCCTTCGCGAGGTCGTCGTCCAGGTCCTCGTACGCCTTCGCGGCGCTGGTCAGGAACTTGCCCATGCCCGTGAGGCCCTCGATGGTGTCCTTCGCACCCTTCTTGAACTCCTTGAAGGAGTCCTCGAAGGCCTGCGAACCCTTGCGAGTCGTGTAGCCGTTCTTCACCAGGTTCTCGACGAAGCGCTCGAGGGCGTCGAGCTTCTCGTCGATCTTGTCCTTGGCGTCGTTCAGCTTGCCCGCCGCGGTCCGCATCTCCTCATAGGTGATATCGGCGTCTTTGGCCATGTGGCTTCACATCCAATCCAACTCGCCGCAGGGCCATCCCCCTTGGCTCCACCAGTGCGGGCCCGCTCGAGCCCGTGCGCCCCGCGTGCGAAGCCACTCGGTTGCTCGTGCGATCTTCCGCTCTTGGGACAGCAGCTTACGGGTGGGGCAGAAGTGAGCGCAGCCCGGTTGAGTCACAGCTCTGCTATGAGCTCGTGCACAGCCCGTTGCCTGTGGGAAGGGTGGAGCGGCTATCGTCACAGGCACTGTGGACAGCCTCACAGGCACTGTGGACCAGCCGCCGTGACCGCGTTCCGGAAGCGGTCAAAAGGGGCTCAAGGGGAGGACGATCGTGCGCCTGACTCTGACCGTCGTCGATCCGCTCGGCGGCGCGAACGCCGATGTCGTGCTCGACGCCGATCCTGAGTCCTCCGTCGGGGACATCGCCAAGGAGCTGGCGCAACAGGTGGGGTACGGCGGCGGTGACGCCCAGATCATCCCGATCGGCGGGCACCAACTCCAGCCCGGCGGCGGCCAGGCCGGGGCACCCGTCGTCTTCGTGGACGGCTACCCCATCGACGCCTCCGCGACCATCGGGACCTCCGCGCTGCGCGAGGGCGCCGTCGTCAGCCTGCACGATCCGGCGGGCTGCCTGCCCGGCGAACCCACCGGCCTCGTCGAGTTGCGCGTCGCTGGCGGCCCCGCGGCCGGCGCCGTGCACCGGCTCGGCATCGGGCGCTACGACATCGGCAGCGGGCCCGCCTCGTACATCCGCATCGACGATCCGGAACTGCCCGCGCGCGCCCTGACGTTGTCAGTTGCAACCGATGGCACCTGCCAAGTCGCCGTACATGGGGACATAGACGGCGTGACCCTTGAGGGGAAGCCGTTCGGCGAGGCAGAGGAAAGCGAGAAGAAGAGCGAGAAGAAGGGCGAGACGAGCGACAAGCCGGAAAAGAGAAAAAAGCGCGACAAGAACAACAGGACGGACAACAGCGGCAAAAAGCGGGACAAGGGCGAATGGCCACTCGGCGCCCAGATCGCCGTCGGTAACACCCTGCTCGAACTCGACAGGTACGCGCCGCCCAACGCCGCCCTGAAATGGTCCGAGGACGGCACGGGACTCGACTACAACCGGCCCCCGCGACTGCGTCCGCCGGAGCGGCAGACGAAATTCAGGCTGCCGAGTCCGGTACGTGATTTCGAGGCGCGTCCGCTGCCCTGGCTGATGGCACTCACGCCGCTCGTCGGTGCCGTCGTATCCGTGATGATCTTCGGGCGCTGGTACTACCTGATCATGGCGCTGCTCAGCCCGCTCATCCTTTTCGGAAACTACTTCATGGACAAGAAGCATGGGCGGAAATCCCATGCCAAACAGGTCAAGGAGTACAACGAACACAAAGAGCGGATCGAGAAGGACGCGCAGGAAGCCCTCGTCGCCGAGCGGATGGACAAGCGGCAGGCCATTCTCAGCCCGGCCGGCATCCTCTCCCTCAGCACCGGACCCCGAACGCGGCTGTGGGAGCGGCGGCGCACCGACTCCGACCATCTCCTCGTGCGCGTCGGCACCGGGCGGCTCGACTCCGAGGTCGTGCTCGACGACCCCGAACAGGACGACCACAAGCGCGAGGTCACCTGGAAGATCGAGGACGCACCCGTCGCGCTCTCGCTGCGCGATCTCGGGGTCATCGGCATCGCGGGCCCCGGCGACTCGGCGAAGGCGCTCGGCCGCTGGGCCGTCGCGCAGTCCGCGGTCCTGCACAGCCCCCTTGACGTGCAGTTCTACGTACTGACCGAGAACTCCGCACGCGAGACGTGGGACTGGACGCGCTGGCTGCCGCACTCGCGGCCCTCCGGGTCGCAGGACGCCAACGTACTGATCGGGACGGACGCCGAGACCGTCGGCTCCCGTATCGGTGAGCTGACCCAGATACTCGCCGCCCGCCAGAAGGCCGCCAAGGAGAACAACCGCGGCGGCGCCACCTCCTTCGGCGACCCCGACATCGTCGTGGTGTGGGACGGCTCGCGACGGCTGCGTTCCATGCCCGGCGTGGTGAAGCTGCTGCGCGAGGGCCCCGCCGTCTCGATGTACGCGCTCTGCCTCGACGACGAGGAGCGGTTCCTGCCCGGCGAGTGCCAGGCCATCGTGATCGCCGAGCCGAAGGCCGAGGAGATCGGCCTGCCCGCCCCGTCCACGCCTGGAGCGGCCACGCCCGCCGCCGGTGCTCCCGGCGGCTTCCCCTCCTTCCAGGCCTGGCACACGGCCGCCGGGGACGACGCCGAGCAGGGCGCCGAGAAGCCCCTCGAACTGCGGCTGCGCGTCGAGAAGACCGACGCCGCCCGCATCCGTGACGTACGCCCCGACTTCGTCTCCTCCGCCTGGTGCGGGCGGCTCGCCCGCGCGCTCTCGCCGCTGCGCGACATCAGCGGCGAGACCGAGGACTCGGCGCTGCCCGGTTCCAGCCGGCTGCTCGACGTGCTCCAGCTGGAACCGCCGACGGCCGACCAGATCACCGCGCGCTGGCAGATGGGCGGCCAGTCGACGATGGCCGTCATCGGTGAGTCGTACGACGGGCCCTTCGGCATCGACATGCGGCGCGACGGGCCGCACGGCCTGATCGCCGGTACGACCGGTTCCGGTAAGTCGGAGCTGCTGCAGACGATCGTGGCGGCGCTGGCCGTCGCCAACACCCCCGAGAACATGACCTTCGTCCTCGTCGACTACAAGGGCGGGTCCGCGTTCAAGGACTGTGTGAAGCTGCCGCACACCGTCGGCATGGTCACCGACCTCGACGCCCACCTCGTGGAACGCGCCCTGGAATCCCTCGGCGCCGAACTGAAGCGGCGCGAGCACATCCTCGCCGCCGCCGACGCCAAGGACATCGAGGACTACCAGGACCTCGTACGCCGTGATCCCTCGCACGCGCCCGTGCCCCGACTCCTCATCGTCATCGACGAGTTCGCCTCGATGGTGCGTGACCTGCCCGACTTCGTGACGGGCCTCGTGAACATCGCCCAGCGAGGCCGTTCGCTCGGCATCCACCTGCTCCTCGCCACGCAGCGGCCCTCCGGCGTCGTGTCGCCCGAGATCCGCGCCAACACCAACCTCCGTATCGCCCTGCGCGTGACGGACGGCGCCGAGTCCGCCGACGTCATCGACGACCCGGCGGCCGGCCACATCGCCAAGAGCACGCCAGGACGTGCGTACGTACGGCTGGGTCACGCCTCGCTCGTGCCCTTCCAGTCGGGGCGCGTCGGTGGCCGCAGGCCCGGCGCCACCGACCCGGCGCTGCTCGCACCCTGGGCGGGTTCGCTCGGCTGGGAGGACCTGGGCCGTGCCGCCCTGGTGAAGCCCAAGGCCGAGGCGCGCGAGGAGGAGGAGATCACCGACCTCAAGGTCCTCGTGGATGCCGTGCGCGACGCGAACGCGACGATGGGCATCCCCGCCCAGCACAGCCCGTGGCTGCCCGCGCTCTCCGAGCAGCTCCAGCTCGACGAGATCCCGCTGCCCGTCGCGAGCGACAAGCCGGGCTCCCTCGCCCCCGCGCCCTTCGGCCTGGAGGACATCCCCTCCGACCAGGCGCGCCGCCCGGTCGCGGTCAACTTCGAGACGTTCGGGCACCTGCTCATCGGCGGCGCCCCGCGCAGTGGCCGCTCGCAGATCCTCCGTACGATCGCGGGCTCGATCGCCCGTACGCACTCGTCGGCCGACGTCCACCTCTACGGCATCGACTGCGGCAACGGCGCGCTCAACGCGCTGACCCGGCTTCCGCACTGCGGCGCCGTCGTCAGCCGAAACCAGACCGAGCGCGCGGTGCGCCTCATCTCCCGGCTCAAGGGTGAAGTGACGCGCCGCCAGGACCTTCTTGCCGACAAGGGCTTCGCCGACATCGGCGAGCAGCGGGCGGCCGTGCCCGAGGAGGAGCGGCTCGCGCACATCGTCGTGCTCCTGGACCGCTGGGAGGGCTGGCTGCCGACCCTCGGCGAGTACGACCACGGTGAGCTGACCGACGAACTGCAGGCGATGATGCGCGAGGGCGCGAGCGTCGGCATCCACCTGGTCATCACCGGTGACCGCCAGGTCCTCATCGGCCGCATGGCCTCGCTCACCGAGGACAAGTACGGCCTGCGGCTCGCCGACCGCTCCGACTTCTCGATGCTCGGCATGAACGCGCGCAAGGTGCCGGAGGAGATCCCGCCGGGCCGCGGCTTCAAGAACGAGCACGGTACGGAGACGCAGTTCGCGCTCCTCGCCGAGGACTCCACGGGCCAGGGCCAGGCCGCGGCGCTCTCCGAGATCGGCGAGGCGGCGGCCGCGCGGGACGCGGACGTGCCGCGCTCGCGCAAGCCGTTCCGCGTGGACAGCCTGCCGAGCCGTATCGGCTTCGCGGACGCGTGGGAGATGCGCGACCCGGAGGCCTCGCGCTCCAAGCTGTGGGCCCTCGCTGGCATCGGCGGCGACGACATCATGGGCTTCGGTCCCGACCTCGCGCAGGGCGTGCCGACGTTCGTGGTGGCGGGCCCGGCCAAGTCGGGCCGCAGCACGACGCTGATGAACATCGCGCGGTCGTACATGACACAGGGCGTACGTCTGGTCATCGCGGCCCCGCGGCCGTCGCCGCTGCGCGAACTGGATGGCCAGGAGGGCATTCTGAAGGTCTTCGTCGACGACGACATCGAGAGCGACGACTTCAAGGAGGTCGTGGAGTCCGCGTCCCCCGAGGACCCGATCGTGTGGATCATCGACGACGGTGAGGTCCTGGAGGACTGCGACGCGGAACGCGAGTTCAAGCGGTTGGTGCAGCGGGGCTCCGAGCGAGGCCTCGGGCTCGTCATCGGCGGCGACGAGGAGGAGGTGTGCGGTGGCTTCTCCGGCTGGCAGGTCGAGGCGAAGAAGGGCCGCCGCGGGATTCTCCTGTCCCCTCAGGACTCGTCGAGCGGCGAACTGATCGGAATCCGGACCACCCGAAGCATGGTCGGAGGCCCGATCGCCCCGGGCAAGGGCCTGCTGTACACGGGCAGCGGGGAGCCGGTGACGGTCACTACGCCGATGTAGCTCGTTCGTCCAGGGTCGGATGCGGGGTGATCGGGTGGCTGGGTGGGGAAGGTCTGTTCGTCCAGGGAACGCCGCGGGGGGTTCAGTTCAGGCGGGAGAGGCTGGCCTCTGGGTTGCCTGACTTCTCGTTCTCCGAGAGGTACAGGAGTTGGTCCCCCTTCGGGCGCAGCCGCACCGTGTGCGAGTTCTTCGTGCACTGCGCGGCGCTGTCCGCCTGCCCCTTACCCCGCGCCACGATCTCCTTGCCCGAGACCGACTTCAGGGTGAGGTCCACCGCGCACTTGCCGCCCAGTTGATCCGTCTGCGTCATCACCGCGAAGCGTTCGCCCACCTTGCCCTGCTCGACCTTGAGTCTGAACGTGCCCATGGGGACAGCGCCGCCCGCCGCGACCGCCTGGCCTTCCCAGGTGCCGCGGTAGGAGGCGGGGACCTTGCCTTCGGCCTGGTCGGCGCCGCCGTCCCCCGGCGGCTCCTGGCTCGCCGCCGGTGGCTGCCCCGCGTCCTTCGACCCCTTGTCGTTCCCCGGAAGCAGCCCCAGCACGAAGACGGACCCGACCGTCACCGCGGCCAGCGCCCCCGCCACCCCCAGGACAAGCGTGCAACTGACCTTGCGGCCCCGCCCGTCGGCCCCGCTCGGCGTGGACGTCGCGTCGACCGAGACGGTCACCCGGCCGGGGGGCGGCCCCGAGGGCGCTGACGTCTGGGTGGGGACGTACGCGGGAGGAGGCGACGAAGGCGCGTACGACGGGTCCGGCGGGCCGAAGGAGCCGCTGCCCACCGGCGCTTCACCGCCGGCGGACTCACCCACCACCGAGCTGCCGAACGGCACCGGCCCCGAAGGCTGTTCCGCGGCCCCGGCCCCGAGTGTTTCCAGGTCCAGGAGCCGCACCGCACTCCTGCTGACCCGCTCGACCAGCGGCCCCGGCAGCCACCCTGCCGCCACCAGGCTGTCCGCACCCGTGGGGGCGAGACGACTCGCGATCTCCCCCGGCGTCGGGCGCCCACCGGGGTCCTTGGTCAGGCACTCACGCGCGAGGTCCCGCAAATCCCCGTCCAGCGCGCCCAGTTCCGGCTCCTCGTGTACGACCTTGTAGAGGAGGGAGGCCGACGAGTCACCCGGAAAGGGTGCCGAACCCGTCGCCGCGTACACCAGAACCGCACCCAGCGAGAAGACGTCCGCCGCCCCGGCGACCCCCTTGCCGAGGATCTGCTCCGGCGACATGTAGCCGGGCGACCCGACGGAGACACCCGTCGACGTGAGCGAGGCCGTGCCGTCCGTCGCCCGTGCGATGCCGAAGTCGATCAGCCGCGGCCCGTCCATCGTGAGCATGACGTTCGACGGCTTGATGTCGCGGTGGACGAGCCCGAGACCGTGCACGTGCGTCAGCGCCTCGGCGAGGCCCGCCACCAGTACGCGTACGGAATGCGCGGGGAGAGGGGACAGGTCCCGTACCGCATCGGCCAGGGAGGGTCCCGCCGCGTACCCCGTCGCCACCCACGGAACCGGCGCCTCCGGGTCCGCGTCGAGCACCGGCGCGGTCCAGTCGCCGCCCACCCGCCGCGCCGCGTCCACCTCGCGCCGGAAGCGGGCGCGGAACTCCTCGTCGAGCGCGAAATGCGGATGGACGACCTTCACCGCGACCGTACGGCCGCCCGAGCTGCGCCCCAGGTAGACCCGGCCCATGCCGCCGGAGCCCAGTCGGCCGAGCAGCCGGTAGGGCCCGATGACGGTCGGTTCGCCGGGATCGAGCGGGTGCATGACGAAGGCCTCCCCCGGACGCGCCGCACAGCCGCGGCCACAGGGGCCGCGCGCATTGTCTGCAGCTCAGGGTAGTCCGCCCGCGCGCCCGACGGCCCCGGCATTCCCACCGCGTACTACTGCCGCGACCCCAGCAGCTCCACCCGCACGTCCGCCGGGAAGCCCGTCGTCTCGCCCACCCGGCGCGCGAACTCCGCGACGCCCTCCAACTGCGCGCTCCCGAACCGGAAGTCGAGCGTCGTGAAGTACTTCTCCAGGACTCCCGCGTCGAAGGCCTCCCAGCGCGCAGCCTGCTCGGAGACCTTGCCGACCTCCTCCAGCGACAGGTCGCGCGAGGCGAGGAACGCCTTGTGCACCTCCCGCACCACGGCCGGTTCGCGCGCCGCGTAGTCCTTGCGCGCCGCCCAGACCGCGAAGACGAACGGCAGACCCGTCCAGTCCTTCCACATCTGGCCCAGGTCGTATACGTCGAGGCCGAGCCGCGGGCCGTCGATCAGATTGGCCCGCAGCGCCGCGTCCCCGATGAGGACGGCGGCGTCCGCCTCCCGCATCATCAGGCCGAGGTCGGGCGGACACGTGTAGTAGTCGGGGCGTACGCCGTGGCGCTCGGCGAGCAGCAGCTGCGCCAGGCGCACGGAGGTGCGCGAGGTCGAGCCGAGCGCGACCCTGGCGCCGTCCAGCTGGTCGAGCGGCACCTGCGAGACGATCACGCAGGACATCACCGGGCCGTCGCAGCCGACGGCGAGATCGGGGAAAGCGACGAGGTCCTCGGCGTTCTTGAGGAACTCGACGAGAGTCACGGGCGCGATATCGAGATCGCCCCGCACCAGCTGCTCGCTGAGCTTCTCAGGGGTGTCCTTCGTGAGCTCGAAGTCGAGCAGCGTTCCGGTCCGCGCGAGCCCCCAGTACAGAGGCATGCAGTTCAGGAACTGAATGTGACCGACGCGCGGCCGGGGGGTGCGGTGATGGCCGGGGAGCTGATGTGAGCCCGCCCCGGCGATGGTGTCAACGGGAGAATTGTCCACATCGGGGAGGCTAGCCCCCTTGCGGTACGGTGCAGAAAGCGGGGCCCCGATCCCGCCCTTGTCAAGAGCTTTCGACCTGGTCTGTCAACCCCTCTGGGGGGTCCGTCAAACATCCGGGTGACGTGATCTAGCCCCCTATTGCATTCGGCTGCCTGCGTGCTAAGCTCGCCGCAAGTTGCAGTTTGGTTTCCCTTGCAGTACAGAGCCTGCGGAGCGCATGTGACCCGCGGGCTCTCGTCGTTTTCAGACTTATGCAGTTGTTTCAACAATCGCAGGTTCTGGAGCAGGGCAACCCTTTGGCCCAAGGAGGGCTTATGGCTACCGGAACCGTGAAGTGGTTCAACGCCGAAAAGGGCTTTGGATTCATCGCCCAGGAAGGCGGAGGCCCCGACGTCTTCGTCCACTACTCCGCGATCAACGCAAACGGCTTCCGCTCCCTTGAGGAGAATCAGGCCGTGAGCTTCGACGTCACGCAGGGCCCGAAGGGTCCGCAGGCGGAGAACGTCACCCCCCAGTAGTGGGGCGCCCCATGCAGATGGGGTGTGTGATAGTTCCGGTGACTTGATCCGGACATGGATAGCAGTACCCAAGGAGCCCTGCCTCCCGCGTGAGCGGAAGGCGGGGCTCCTGCCTTTTTCTGGCCCCTGGGCCTTGGGGTCTCTTTTCTCTGCGGGTGGGTGGGGGCTGGGTGCGCAGTTCCCCGCGCCCCTTACGGGGCTGCACCGTTCCCCGTGCTTCTTACGGGGCGCTCAGTACATCCCCTGGATTCCAGCCCTCTCTTGGGACCGAGGCCAGGAGACGGATTGTGTACGGGTCCTCCGGTGACGTCAGTACCCGAGCCGTCGGGCCCTGTTCCACCACCTTGCCCCGGCTCATCACCAGGACCTCGTCGGTGATGTGCTGGACGACGGCCAGGTCGTGGCTGACGAAGACCAGGGCCACCCCGGTGTCCCGGCGGATCTCGCCGAGCAGTTGGAGGATCTGGGCCTGGATCGACACGTCCAGTGCCGCCACCGCCTCGTCCAGGACCAGCACTTGGGGGTCCACAGCCAGCGCCCTCGCTATGGCCAGGCGTTGGCGCTGGCCGCCGGAGAGTTCGCGGGGGCGGGCGCCGGCCTCCCGGGTGCCGAGGCCCACCTGGTCCAGGAGTCCTGCCGCCAGGCCCTCGTCCCTGCCGTGCAGCCGCAGGGCCGTGCGGAGGCACTGGGTGGAGGTGAGGCGGGGGTCCAGGGAGAGGTAGGGGTCCTGGAAGACCATCTGGATCTCCCTGGCCCTGGTCAGGCGTGCGGTTCGCTTCCGGGGTGTACGGGCCTCGCGGGGGCGGTCTTTCACCCTCACCGTGCCGGAGTCCTGGCGGGCCAGGCCCACCAGCATGCGGGCCACTGTCGTCTTGCCCGAGCCCGATTCGCCCACAATGCCTATGGAGCCGCCCTCCTTCACCGTGAACGTCACGTTCTCCGCCGCCTGGTGGCGGCCGCCGCCCGGCAGCGGGTAGCTCTTGCTGAGGCCGGACACCGCCAGCAGGTCCTGGGGCATCAATGGCTCACCTCTCTCGCATCGGTGTTCGGCAGCACAACGGGAGCCACGACGGGGCAGGCCGCCGTTCCTCCGTCCGGCAGCTTCAGCTGCTCCGGAACCCACGTCCCGCACCCCTCCTCCGCATCCCCGCACCGCGACACGAACGGGCAGCCCGGGAACGTGTCCGAGAGGGACGGTGGGCGGCCCGGGATCGGGTGGAGGGTGTGGGTCGTGTCGCCCAGGGTGGGCGAGCAGGAGAGCAGGCCCCGCGTGTAGGGGTGTGCCGGAGTGTCGAACAGGGCCTTCGCCGACCGCTGTTCCACCACACGGCCCGCGTACATGACGTACACGCGGTCGCAGTACGCGGCCGCCAGGTGCAGGTCGTGGGTGATGAAGAGGAGGCCCAGGTCCCGGGTCGCCCGCAGTTGGCGCAGGAGCGCCAGGATCTCCGCCTGCGTCGTGACGTCCAGCGCGCTGGTCGCCTCGTCCGCGAGGAGCAGGCTCGGCTCGGCCGCGAGCGCGCCCGCGATGACCACGCGTTGCAGCATGCCGCCGGAGAGCTGGTGCGGGCGCTGGCGTACGCGGCGTTCGGGGTTTGAGAGGCCCACCGCGTCCAGGAGCTCGACCGCCCGCTCGCGCGTCGCTCCCCTCTCGACCAGGAAGTCGCCTATGCGGCGCACCGGGTTGAGCGCGGCGCGGGGGTCCTGGTGGACCATGGCCACCGTTCGCGCGCGGTGGGTCCGCAGGGACTCGCCCGTGAGGGTGAGGACTTCGGTGCCGTTCACGTGGACGGAACCCGACGTCACCGCACCCGCCGGGAGCAGGCCGAGCGCCGCCTTCGCCGTGGTCGACTTGCCCGAGCCCGACTCGCCGACCAGGCCGACGACTTCCCCGGGGCGGACGGTGAGGGACACCGAGTCCAGGAGCGGCCTGGCCGTGCCCGGCAGCCGCAAGGTCAGGTCTTCGATCTCAAGGAGCATGGGTCACTGCCTCCCTAGCCGGTCGGCGGCCCAGACCCCGACCACGTTGAAGGACACGACGACCAGGGCGATGGCCGTGCCGGGGACGAGAGCCGGGAGCAGGGCGCCCTGGACTACCGCCGCCTGCCCCTCCTGCACCATCAAACCCCAGTCGGACGACGGGGGTTGGGCGCCGAAGCCCAGGTACGAGAGGGTCGCTAGCGACATCAGCGCCTCTCCGAACAGCACGACCAAGTAGCCGAGGATCGCGCGGCCCAGGTTCGGCACGAGATGCGCGACGCAGATCCGCGCGCCGCCCATCCCCTGCACCCGGTAGGCGTCGACGTACGGCTTGCGGGCCTCCGAAAGTGCCAGTGAGCGCACGTACTTGGCGATGGTCGGTGTGAAGGCGAGGCCGAGCGCCAGTACGGATGTCGTCATTCCGGCGCCGAAGACGGCGATGATCAGGACGGTGAACAGCAGGCCCGGGAACGCGTACATCACGTCCGTGATCCGGGAGACCAGCGCGTCCACCCATCCCCCGCGCCACGCGGCGAGCACGCCCAGCGTGACGCCGAGCACGGCCGCGACGGCGAGGAGCAGGATCGGGGCGATCAGGCTCGTGCGGGTTCCGTACAGGGCGCGCGACAGCAGGTCCTGGCCGGACGAGTCCGTACCCAGGAGGTGGTCGCCGGACGTTCCGACCAGCGAGGCCGAGAGGTCGATCGCGTCCGGTGCGTAGGGCGCGAGCAGCGGTGCGAGCACCGCTGCGAGGACGACCAGGCCGAGCAGTCCCGCGGCCACGATCACCCCGACGGGGCGCCGGCGACGTACGCCCAAAGGCGCGAGCGCGACAGCAGGAACAGGAGCAGGAGCGGTAGAAGCCATCAGGAACGTGCCTCCTTCACGCGCGGGTCGAGCAGCGGGTGCACCACGTCCACCAGCGTCGTCACCACGATGTAGCCGGTGACCATGAGCAGCAGGACCGCCTGCGCCACCGGGAAGTCATGCGTATTGATCGCGCCCACGAGGAGCGAACCGATTCCGCTGATGCCGAACGCCGTCTCCACGACCACCGTGCCCGCGAGCATTCCCGCCATGACGAGTCCGCACATCGTGATGATCGGCCCGAGTGCGTTGCGCAGGACGTGCCGCCGGATGATGTCCCGCTCCGGGACCCCTGAAGCGCGCGCCGCCTCTACGTGGTCCGATGCCGCCGCGTCCGCCATCGCCTGCCGGGTGACCCGGCTGATGATGGCGAGCGCGCCGAGCGCCAACGACAGGGCGGGCAGCGTCAGATGGTGCAGCGTGCCCCCGAAGCCCTCTCCCGAGCCCGAGACCGGGAACCACCCCAGCTGCACGCCGAACAGCGACACCAGGGCGATGGCCGCGACGAACGAAGGGACCGAGGCGGCGAGCGTCGTGCCGCCCACGACGGCGGAGTCCACCCACGTGGAGCGCTTGACCGCGGCCAGGATTCCGGCGCCGACGCCCAGGACGGCGAACAACACCGTGGCGTAGGCGACGAGTTGGAGCGTCGTCGGGAAGCGGGCCGTCACCAGGTCGGCCACCTGGTCGCTGTACTTGAAGGACCGTCCCAGGTCGAAGTGGACGCAGTCCCACAGCCACCGGCCGTACTGGACGACCAGCGGCTCGTCCAGGTGGTACTGCGAGCGCACCTGGGCCAGGCGCTCCGGCGTCAGCTTGTCCCGGCCGCCCGCGAGGAACACCGCGGGGTCGCCCGGCGCCGCGTACACGGCGGCGAAGATGACGAACGAGGCGGCGAAGAGGGTGGCGAGGAGGCCCGCGAGCCGACGTGAGATCCGAGCGAGCACGACTCTCACCTAGCCTTTCTTCAGGCCGAGTTCGGCGGCCCACGGGTAGTAGAGGTAGGCCTGCGAGGCGGGCGGTCCCGTCAGCTTGTCGGAGACGACGAGCGCCGTCGGCACCTGCGCGACCGAGATCCAGACCCCCGCGTCCACGAACCGCTTCTGTACGTCGATCGCGAGCTGGGCCCGCTTCGCGTCGTCCAGGGTGCTCAGCGCCTGCCGGACCTTCTTGTCGTACGTGGCGTCCTTGAAGCCGACCCAGTTGTTGGAGGAGTCGGAGAGGCCGTTGTCGTAGAAGCCCATGGGGTCGGCCTTGGAGATGTACCAGTCGCCGACGAGGACGTCGATGTCGGCGCGTGCGGCCGGGTCGCTGTAGAACTCCTCGAACTGGGCCGTGGGGACCGTCTTGATCTGGCCCTTGAGGCCGATCCGCTGGAGCGCGGAACGCACGGCGTTCGCGACGACTGTCCGTCCCTGGCTGCTGTCCGTGCCGATCACGATGGGATCGGTCGGCGCGCCCGCCTCCTTCACGAGCTCCTTGGCCTCGGCCAGGTCGTCGGCGGTGGGAGTGGCGGGAGCGGCGGCTGCCAACTTCTTCTGGGCGACCTCGAATTCGGGCTTCTCGTATCCCCAGGCGCCGGAGCCGACGGGTGTGGCCCACGGCTGGACGAGCCCTCCGTACCCCGACTTCGCGATCCCCGTCCGGTCGATCGCGAGGGACAGCGCGCGCCGGATCCGCGGGTCCTTCAGGCCGCCCCGGGCCGTCGGGATGAGGACGAGCGAGGCGGTGGACGGGCCGTAGTGCTGGTCGAGGCCCTTGCTGGTGCGCAGGGCGGATGCGGTGTTCGGGGATTCCGCGTACGTCCCGTCGGCGGCGCCCGTCTTCAGGGCGTTGACAAGGGCGCTGTCGGACGCCCAGCGGAAGACGACCTGACGGGTCAGGGGCTTCTCGCCCCAGTACTTGCCGTACGCCTCGATGGTGATCGAGTCGCCGGACTTCCAGCCCTTGAGTTCGTACGGGCCGCTGCACGCGTCGCCCTGCCCCGGTGTGCCGAAGTCCTTGCCGGCGGCGGCTACTTGTTCCTTGTTCCAGACGATTCCCGCGTCGCCCGCGAGTGCCTTGGTGAAGAGGGCGTCGGGGGTCTTGAAGCGGATGGTGATCTCGCGGTCGCCGGTCTTCTTCATGGACTTGACGTTGCCGAACTCGTCGGCCTGCTCCATGTCCGGGTCGGCGTGCCGCTTCAGTGACCACAGCACGTCGTCGGCGGTCAGCTTCGACCCGTCGTGGAAGGTTACGCCGTCCCGGACGGTCAGAACGAGGGTCTTGTCGTCGGGCGTATCGGCCTTCTCGGCGAGGAAGGGCTTCGTCGTCATGTCGGGCTGGAGCTGGTAGAGCCGCTCGCAGACGTTCGTGAGGACTACGCGGCCCGCGCTCGATCCCTGGGTGTCGAGGTCGAGCGAGTCCGGCTCGTCCTCAAGGAGCCAGTTCGCCTTGTCCAGCGTGCCGTTGGCGGCAGCGGTCGTCGCGCTCAGCTTCAGCTTGGCGGCGTCGGCGGGCTTGCCTCCGGTCGCGGCCGTGTCGGCGCCGCTGCATCCGGCGGCGGTGAGGAGCGTGGCGGTGGCGAGGCTCGCGACCAGCGGCCGCCTCAGGGTGCTCCTGGTCGTCGTCATCTGTTGTCTCCGTACGGGCCGTCGTAGAGGTTCCAGGGCATGTGCTGGTAGTCGCGGTCGCAGGGGGTGCCGGCGGTGACGTGGTAGTCGCCGCTGGTCAGGTCCACGCAGGAGGAGACGAGCGTGGACCAGTGCTTGACCTCGGGCTTGCGCGGGTCGGGGTGGGTGCAGAGCGACTCGGGGTGGCCGAGGTGGTCGGACATGGCCTGCTTGATCAGCTTGCGCGACTCGTCGGCGCCGGTGGACGAGCGCAGGGACTTGAGCCCCTGTTCGGCGCGGGGGACGCGGACGAGCGAATCCGACGACATGGGGCGGTAGTCGGCGGCGATCGCTGCCGGGATGCCCGCCTGGTAGTGGTTGCCGTGCACGAGGAGTCCGTCGGTGGGGTACATCCAGCCGTGCCCGGCCGGGGTCGTCTCCAGGTCGACGGCGAAGCCCTCGCGGCAGGTCAGCAGGGCGTTGGACGCGATGTGCGCGCGGGTGCGGCAGAGGACGTCCAGGGCGTCGGTGATGGTGTGCTGGTCCAGGACACTGCGGCGTACGACGGTCTGGGGGAGGCCGATCGCGTCGCTGAAGCGCCCGCCGAGGCCGTTCGCGTTGAGGGCGATGCCCGCCGAGTTGGCGCCCTGGCGGCCGATCTGGCCCGCCTCGACCTGCATGATCAGGGTCGGGTGCGGGGGCTGGACGATGCGCAGCATGACGACGGTGTCGGCGACGCCGGCCCGCCAGTCCCAGTTCTGCCCGGCCCATACGTGGCCGTCGCCGCTGGCCTCTCCGTATGCGGCGAAGGAGGTGCAGCCCTCGGCGGGTTCCTCATCCGCTTTCATTTGCGCGAAGGAGCGGTCGTAGATGACCTCGCCGCGGGCGTTGAGGGCGAGGATGTCGGGGAGCTCGACGCCTGCGCCCTCGGCGATGCCGCGCATCTCCTCGACGAGGTGGGGTGCGTAGTCGCGGACCGGCTCCAGCCAGCGGGCGGCTCGGGCGGCGACCTGGTCCCAGGTCAGGCCCGAGGACTGGCCGAAGGCTTCCTCGTAATAGGCGAGGGCGGTGTGCAGCTGCGGGCGGACGGCTTCGCCGTACTGGCGGCCGCGTTCGATCGGGGTGCCGGATATCTCGATGATGGGGAGGGTGCGGGGTGCCATTGTTCTCCTCGCGGCGGAGAGCTGTTGTAACGTGCATTACGAGTAGCTCTCCTTTTGGAATGCGTTGCCCAGGAGAGTAACGGCCATCACACGAGAGTCAATAGCTGTAATGGAAATTTCAGAGGATCAGACGGGGTCGGGCGCTACTGGCGGCGCGGGGCTCGCGAAGCTGCGGGCCGCCGTGCGCGACCAGTGGGAGACGCTCTCGACGTCCGAGCGGGCCGTCGCCCAGTACGTGGTCAGCGCCCCCGCCGAGTCGCTGCTCTTCGCCAGCGCGCAGGAGCTGGGCACGGCGAGCGGCACCAGCAACGCGACGGTCGTCCGCGCCCTGCAGCGCCTGGGCTATGCGGGCCTGCCCGCGCTCAAGCGGGAGCTGGCTTCGGACTTCACGTCGGCAGTGCCTCCCGAGGTGCGCCTGCGGCAGCGCATCGCGCACGTGGGCCGGAATCTGGACGACATCTGGAGCGACGTCTTCGACGAGGCCCAGGAACGCATCGAGCACGCGCGGCGCCTGACGCCGGGCGAGGCGCTGCGGGACGCGGTGGGCTTCCTCGCCGAGGCCCCGGAGATCCACTGCTACGGCATCGCGGCATCCGAACTCGCCGCGCGGCACCTGGCGTTGGCGCTGGGCAGGATCGGCCGCCGGGCGCGGTACTTCGGGGATACGGGGTTCGCGCTCGCCGACCATCTGCTCGCCGTGCGGCAGGGCGACGCGGTGGTGATCTTCCAGCCGGGGCGGGCGCTGACCGAGCTGACGGTCCTGATAGAGCGGGCGCGGGCGGTGGGGGCGCGGGTCGTTCTGGTCACGGATGAGCTGGCGGAGCTTTACGGGCCACGGGTGGACGCGGTCCTGACGGCGCCGCATACGCCTACCGGCATCACTACGGAGGCGTTGACGGCGCTGGTGGTGGCGGATGCGTTGCTGCTTGCGCTGGCTACGCTGGATGAGGGGCTTGCCGTGGAGACCTCGCATCAACTGACGGCCCTGCGTGAGCAGTTGCTGGCCCCTGGGCCTCGGAAGCGGTCTTAGGTCGGCTTTTGACTGCTGCGCCGTCGTGGCTTGTCGCGCAGTTCCCCGCGCCCCTTTGGGGCGCGGTCTAGTTGTGTTGCATGATCAGTACGAACGTTGTGTTCGGGGTCAGGGCCTCGTACACGTGGGGGACGTCTCCCCTGTACGACATGTAGTCCCCTGCGGCCAGTTCCACCGTCTCGCCTTGCGGGCCCGCCAGTAGTCGGCCCGTGCTGACGATCAGATGCTCCACCGAGCCGGGAATGTGCGGGTCGGACTCCCGGGCGGAGCCCGGCTCCATCGCCCCGTGGTAGATGTCGCGCCGCACGCCTGCGGGCCCCGCCGACAGCAGCGTCCCCGCGTACGAGGCGCGCTCGGCATGCATCGTCGGGCCCTGCCCCGCCCGGATCACCGTCACCTCGGGCGCGGGCGACTCCACCAGCACGCTGAACGGCACGCCGAGCCCCACCGCCAGGGCCCACAGCGTCTCGATGCCGGGGTTGCCCGTGGCCGCCTCCAGCTGGGACAGCGTCGACTTCGCGACGCCCGCGCGCTTGGCCAGCTCGGAGAGGGAGAGCCCCGCCTTGGCCCGCTCCCGGCGCAACGCGGCCGCGACCCATTCGCGGGGCAGCCGGGATCGGACGGTGCCGTCGCCCTTGCCGTCAGTCATGCCGTCAGTCACTCCCTCATCGCCGTTCGCTATAGCGGGCTGATCGTTCGCCTTGACGAACGACACTCGCACGATCCATCCTACGACGTATGCGTTCGCCACACCGAACATACAGCCCACCCCAGCGAACGAACGACGGTTTCGTACGCCTCTCCCACCTCCCCCGCGGCGTCCTGCGCGACATCGCCCTCGTCTGGCTCGCCGACGCCGTCGTCGGCGTCTCCTTCGGCGCGATCGCCGTCGCGGGCGGCCTGCCCGTCTGGGTGCCGGTCCTGATGTCGCTGCTCGTGTACGCGGGCTCCGCCCAGTTCAGCGCGGTCGGCATCCTCGCGGCGGGCGGCGGTCCTGTCGCCGCCGCAGCCACCGGCCTGCTGCTCAACTCCCGCACGGCCGCGTTCAGCCTGGCCGTCGCCGACAGCCTGGGCCGGTCCTGGGCCGCGCGGTTCCTCGGCGCGCACCTCATCACCGACGAGACGGCGGCCTTCGTGCTCGCGCAGCCCGACCAGAAGCGGCGCAAGGCCGCGTTCTGGATATCCGGGCTCGGCCTGTTCGCCGTATGGAACGTCAGCGTCCTCGGAGGCGCGCTCGCCGGATCAGCGATCGGCGACACCGCCCGCTTCGGTCTGGACGCCGCGTTCCCCGCGGTGCTCCTCGCCCTGGTCCTTCCCGCGCTGCGCGGCGACAGCATGACGCGGCGGGCCGCGGCCGCCGGTGCGGTGATCGCGGTCGCCGCGGCTCCGTGGCTGCCCGCCGGGGTGCCGGTACTGCTCGCCCTGCTGGGCCTGCTCGCGGCGCGACGCGGACCGGTCCGCCCCTCGCGCCCGTCCCCCCTCCCCGAGAGGAGTGCCTCGTGAACGCCTACCTCGCCTGCATCCTCGTCCTCGCCGCTGGAACGTACGCCTTCCGCCTCGCGGGCCCCCTGCTGCACGGGCGGGTCGAACTGCCCGCCCGCATGCAGGAGTTGCTGACTGTCGGTGCGACCGTCCTGCTCGTCGCACTCCTCGCCACCGGCGCACTCACCGAGGGGCACGGTTTCGCCGGGTGGGCGCGGCCCATCGGCGTACTGGCGGGCGGGGTGCTCGCCTGGTGGAAGGCGCCCTTCGCCGTGGTGGTGGTCGGCGCGGCGGCGACTACGGCGCTGTTGCGCCTGGCGGGGGTGTCGTAGCCGAGGCACCGCCGCCCCGGTACAGCTCCTCGACCACTCCCGCGTACCGCTCCGTCACCGCACGCCTGCGCACCTTCAGGCTCGGTGTGAGCAGCCCGCCCTCCACCGTGAAGTCCTCATCCAGCAGGGCGAATTCGCGGATGCGGGCCGGGTGCGAGACCGCCTCGTTCGCCTCGTCCACCACCTCCTGGACCAGGGCGCGGACGCGGGGGTCTTGCGCGAGGGGCTCCGTCAGCGTCACGCCCTCCCGTTCCGCCCAGGCTGTGACCTCCTCCGTGTCCAGCGTGATCAGGGCCACCGGGTAGGGGCGCTTGTCGCCGACCATGACCGCTCGCGACACGAAACGCGAGCGCTGGACGGCCAGTTCACTGAGGGACGGGGTGAGGTTCTTGCCGCCGGAAGTGATGATCAGGTCCTTCTTGCGGCCGGTGATGCTGAGGTAGCCGTCGGCGTCGACCGCACCCAGGTCGCCTGTGTGCAGCCAGCCCTCCTCGTCCAGGGCGTCCCCCGTCGCGGCCGGGTCCGCGTGGTAGCCGGGGAAGACCATCTCGCCCCGGGCCAGGACCTCTCCGTCCTCCGCGATGCGGACCTCGCAGCCCGCTACGGGGCGGCCGACCGTGCCGTAACGGACCGCCCCCGGGTGGTTGAGGCTGATCACGCCGGCCGACTCGGTCATCCCGTACCCCTCGTAGACCGCGATCCCGCACGCCCGAAGGAAGTCGACGACGTGCGGCGCGATGGGCGCGCCGCCGGTCAGCGCCCAGCGGACGCGCCCTCCGAGCGCCTGCCGGACCAGTCCGTAGAGGGCCTTGTCCGCCGCCTCGTACGCGTCCTGGAGCGAGGGCGGCAGGGCGCCGTCCGCCGCGAGGACCCCGATGCGTACCGCTTCCTCGAACCGCTCGCGGCCCCCCTCCTGGGACTCCGCGAGGGAGAGGACCACGGAGTACACCTTCTCGAACAGGCGCGGCACGGACGGCAGATGGGTGGGCTTCGCCTCCGCCAGCTCGGTGACGACATTCTCGATCTTCCCGCCGAAGTAGCACAGCTCGCCGCCCTGGATGAGCGTCGTGAACTCGATGAGCTGGGCCAGGAGATGGGCGAGCGGGAGGTAGAGGTACGTGGAGTCGCCGGGGCCGCCCTGGATCAGCGGGAGGGTGGCCGACTGGACTGCGCCCAGGTTGCCGTGGGTCAGGAGGCAGCCCTTGGGCAGGCCGGTGGTGCCTGAGGTGTAGATGATGGTGGCGAGGTCCGCGGGGACGCGGGTCCTTGCCCGGTCCGACAGGGCGTCCAACAGGGCGTCCGACGGGTCCAGTTCCGGCTGCCGCTCGCGCTCCGTCATGAGCAGCACGTGCCGTACGCCCGGCAGCCGCGGCCGGAGGCGTTCGATCTTCGCCGCCTGTGCGGCGTTCTCGCAGATCACCACCGCCGCGCCGGAGTCCCCGATGACCCACTCGACCTCCTCGTCACCCGCCGTCGGGTAGACGGGGACGACCACCGCGCCCGCCGCGAACGTGGCGAAGTGGGCGTAGGTCCACTCGGGGCGCGTCTCGGCGAGGATCGCCACGCGGTCGTCCGGGCGGACATCGAGAGCCAGCAGCTCCCGTCCGCAATCCCGTACACGCTCCCGCAGTTGCTCGTACGAGACCTCCTCCCACGCCCCGCCTGCGGACTTGAACCGGAGGGCGGGCAGCTTGCCGTGCCGGTCGGCCGCCCACTCGGTGAGGACGGCCAGGGTCTCGGGACGCTCCGTCGGCTGCATGCGTACGACGCTAGGGACAGTGCGGGCGGTGGAGGGATGACGGGAAGCGTCAGCGGGGTTGGCCGCGGAGCTCAAGCCGCGGCGGCCCGAAGATCCTCAGAGGACCCTCAGAAGATCCTCAAAACCCTTGTTGCCCCTGGGGCTCCGGCACCAGTATCCCTCCCAAGCCCGCCGCCCAACCGCCCCTGACCAGGGCGGTGTCGACCGGCGTCGGCCATCGCCTCGCGATGAACACAAAGGGGAACACACATGTCCACATCCACTTCCATATCCAGAACTGCCCTTCGCACCGCCGCCCTCTCCGTCACCGCGGCCCTCGCTCTCGCCGCCACCGGACCGATCGCCTCCGCCACCGAGGCCGCCCACACCCGCGCCGCCGGACAGCAAGCCGCCGAAGCCGTCCCGGAGATCGTCGAAGAGGGTCTGGAGGAGCGACTGGGGGCGCTTCCCCAGAACCCGACGAACCAGCAGCTCGTCGAGGCGATGTACCCGGGCGACGAGGCGGCCCAGCAGGCGGCGATCGCCCAGCTCGCCCCGCAGAGCGGGCAGGCCGCCCCGCAGGGCGTGCAGCTGCGGAGCTGGAACACCGCCTGGAAGGTGACCAAGTGCGTGGGCGCGATCGGCGCCTTCATCGCGGGCAACGCCCTTCTCGTCACCAAGGCCACCAAGTTCGGCGGCGTGCTCAAGGGTGCCAAGCTCATCGTCCAGGCCGGCAACAAGGAGGAGCGCCTCAAGCTGCTCGTCGCCATCTTCGGCGAGGTCACCGGCATCTCCACCGTCGCCACCGCCTGCGGCTGAGGGGAATCGAGGAGACCATGGAGATCATGGAAACCACCTTCAAGGCTTCGTTCATGCTGGCCGTCGCCGCCGAGGTCGTCCTGGTCGCCGTCCTGGTCTTCCAGGTCTGGCGCAAGGAGCGGCACGGCGGTGAGTCGCCGCTGGTGTTCACCGGCGGCGACGCGCTGGCCGGTGCCGCGCTGTTCGGCGGCACGATGACGCTGACGGCGCTGTTCTCCGACGGCTGGAGCGGGCTGTCGACCAGCGACACCCTGCTGTACGCGGCGACGTTCGGCATCGTCACCGCGGGCTTCGCGACCTTCCTGCGCCGGGCGGACAAGGGGCGGCCCGAGTACGGGCGCATCGCCTTCCTGCTGCCCGTCGGCTTCGGGGTGCTCGCGGGCCTCGCCGGAGTCTGACAGCCGGGACGCGGCTACGGGGCGGTGCACCTTCCCGTAGCCGCGCGGCTGGTTCGAGAAGGGGCGTGGCGGGGGAAGGAAACCCCATGCCCAGCCGGACCATCACCGTCCACCACATCCGCGCCATGCTGCACGGCGCCGAGCGCCACGGGATCGACACCGTCCCGCTGCTCCGCACCGCCCAGATCCCCCCGCTCCTGCTCGGCGACGACCGGGCCCGCATCACCGAGGTCCAGTTCGCCCGCCTCTTCCGGGAGCTGTACCGCGCCACCGGCGACGAGTTCCTCGGCCTCGGCTCGGCCGTCAGCAGGCCCGGCACCTTCGCGATGATGTGCCACGCGTCCCTCGGCTGCCGTGACCTTGGCGCAGCCATGGAGCGTGGCGTCACCTTCTACGGGCTGTTTCCGGGCGGCCCCGACCTCACCCTTGAGCACCGCGGGACGGGCAGCGCCGTCTTCGCCGTACGCAACGACCTCGAACGGGACTACTTCCTCGCCGAGTGCCTCGTCATCATCTGGCACCGCCTGTGCAGCTGGCTGATCGGACGCCGCATCCCGCTCCACTGGGCCGAGTTCGGGCATCCCCCGCCCCCGCACAAGGACGAGTACGGGCTCCTCTTCGGCTGCCCGGTCCGCTTCGGCGCGCCGCGCACGGGTGCCGGGTTCGACGAGCGCTGGCTGGCCGCGCCGCTGATACGGGACGAGGAGGCCCTGGAGGGCATGCTGAACCGTGCGCCCTTCGACCTCCTCTCCCGGCGCGAGTACGGGACGACGGTCGCCGAACAGGTACGCCGCGCCCTCGCCCGCGCCCTGCGCACGTCCCCGCGACTCCCCTCCCTCGGCGAGATCGCCGCACGCCTCGCGGTGAGCCCCGCGACGCTGCGCCGTCGCCTGGCCCAGGAGTCCACCTCGTACCAGCAGTTGAAGGACGCGGTGCGGCGTGACGCGGCGATCGCGGGCCTCGCCGAGGGCACGGAGCCCATCGCCGACCTCGCCGCACGGCTCGGCTTCTCCGAGGACACGGCCTTCCACCGGGCTTTCCGGCGGTGGACGGGGACGACGCCGGGGGCGTACCGGGTGGCACATCCTTACGACGGCTCGTGGGAGCCAGGGGGCGAGCCCGGGTCCGAGCCTGGTTCGGGCTCGGGCTGATCCGCGGGCGTTCCCCAGCGGTGGGAGTACGCGACATGTGACTGCTCCAGTTGCCCCTGTGCCGCGAGGGCGTCCCCCATGTCCTTCAGGGCGGCGGCGTACGAACCGGGATCGGTCTCGGGGTCCACCAGGGCGAGCACGGACCGGTACATGGACACCGCTTCCGCGTAGGCGCCCTCGCCCGTGATCTGCCGCAGCACGGTCGCCGCCTCAGCCAACTCACCTATCGTGGCGAGGCAGTTCGCCAGGGCGTACATCGTGGCGACCAGTTCGCCCGGCTGGTCGGCGCGCCGGCGGTACGAGACGGCCTGCCGATAGTGCTCGGCGGCCTCCTTGAAGTTCCCGGCGCCCCGGTGGGTGTCCGCGATGTCGTGCAGGATGCCGCCGTAGACACCGGGTGATTCCTCGGGCCCGGTCAGCGCGCGGGCTTCCTCGAAGCAGGCGAGCGCCTGCGCGTGCCAGACGGAAGGGCCGTCGAGGTTCCGATTGGCGTACCGGAACTGCGGGCTTCCTCCGCTGAGGTGCTGACGGCCCCGGTCGACGAGACCCCCGGCGAGCACGGTGGCCGTCGCCAGGGTCTCCGCGTGGTCGGGGCCGAGGACGCGCCGCAGGTCGGCGAGGACCTGCCGGTATGCGATGACGGAGCCCGCCGCGTCCCCCGCGACGCCCCAGGTGTAGCCGAGGCTGCGGCGAGTGGTGAGGGTGTCGAGGTGATCGGGTCCGAGGACGCGGTCCATGTCGGACACCAGCAGCTCGAAGGTGACCAGAGCGGTGGTCACATCGCCGGAGTCCCGCTGCCAGTAGGCGAGTTCACGGCGGGTACCCAGCGTCTCGGCGTGGTCGGGGCCGAGCACCCGGACCCGGTCGGCGAGCAGCTGCCGGTACGCGGCCACGGCTCCCCGCTTGTCCCCTTCCTCGCCTCGGTAGAGCGCGAGGTTGTGGCGGGCCCGGAAGAGGTCGGGGTGGTCTCGGCCGAGTACACGCTCCCGGTCGACGATGAGCTGTTCCAGTGCGGTGATGGCCCCCGCCGTGTCCCCCGCGTCGCCCCACCACAGGGCGAGCGAGCCCCGGGTGTCGAGGGTCTCGGGGTGGTCATCGCCGAGGACCCACTGCCGGACCACGAGGATCTGCTCCAGGCTGGCCAGGGCGCCCGCGACATCCCCCACGAGGCCGTGCGCGTGGGCCAGTTCGTGCCGGGCGCGCAGGGTGTCGCGGTCGTGGGGTCCGAGCACCCGCTCGCAGTCGACGAGTGCCTCCCGGAGTCCGGTGAGCGCCTCGTCCGGGTAGCCCGCCATACCGCGCAGGTCGGCCAGTTGGAGCCGGATGCGCAGGGTCTGGCGGTGGTCGGGGCCGAGCCGGTCGTGGGCCAGCCGTCCGAGGGTGCGGAAGTAGACGAGGGCGGCCGTGACCTGGCCGCTCTCCTGGACGCTGTCTCCGGCGAGGAGGAGCACGGGGTGGATGCCCGGCCGCCACAGGGCAGGTTCGGCCACCCGTCGTACGACATCGGTGTTGGCCCGCAGGAACTGGGAGAGCGCGGTGTCACGTTCGACGTCGGGCCAGGCGGCTGCGAGCGCGTCGGCCGCCGCGACGGCGGTCTCCTCCAGGACGTCGTGCGGGAGGGACTCGCGAAAGGTCCGCTGGATGAGCTGGTGCACGCGGACGGCCTGGTGCGGGACGCCGGGTGTGTGGTCGACAAGGCTCATGCGGTGCAGGGCACGCAGCGCTCCGACGGCGTCCTCGGCAGTCACCGCTTCCTCTGAGTGCGGGGTGCGGTGCGCGGTGAGGTGGGCGAGGGCCGGTGGGCTGGTGAGGACGGCCGCCGGGATGCCGTTCGGGTCGAGCAGCGAGATGAGGGCGAGCATGGGCCGGGCGAGCCCTCGCGGGCGCATGGCATCGGCACGCTCGGCGGAGAGGGACCAGGTGGCGGTCACGGTGACGGTCTGGGTGTCGGGCAGCATGCCCCGCTCAGGGAAGAGCAGCTCCAACTCGCGGCTGCGGGCGGAGAGTTGCCTCCGATACTCGGCACAGGTCACGTCCCTGGCCTCCAGAAGGTAGGCGGCGGCCTGGGAGAGGGCGAGCGGCAGATCACCGAGATCCCCGGCGAGCCGGGCCACGCAGTCTTGCGGATCATGCCGTGCGGGACAGTCGCCGCGGGGCCGCGCCCGGTCACACTCACCGGGGTCCTTGTCACCGTCACGCCCACCACTGTCCGCATGACCGCACCCGGCGCCCGCCCCTTCATGCCCCGCGTCCAGCACCCGCGTCAGGTAGTTGACCGACTCCTCCCGTGCGAAGAGGCCCACCTCGATGCTTCGGCGGCCGTGGCCCGCCAGGACCGCGTCGCGGCGGCGTGTGGTGATCAGGGTGCGGCCGCGTGGACTTGCCGGAGGCCACAGGCCGCCCCGGTGCAGGGCGGGGTCGGCGAGGAGGTCGACCGGGTCGGCCAGGTCGTCGAGGACGATCAGCCAGCTGGGGCCACCCGCCGGGCGCGGTTCGAGCCAGGCGAGGAAGCGGGCCGCGGCCTGTTCGGAGTCGGCGCGGGCCAGACCGAGCCACTCCTCGGCCGCCTGGGCGTACGCGGAGACGATGGCCTCGCGGTTGACGGCGGTGACCCAGAGGAGCAGGTCGATCTCACCGCTGTCCCGCAGGTCACGCGCGTAGCGAGCCGCCAGCTGGGTCTTGCCGACGCCCCCGGTCCCGGCGAGCACCTGGCCGAGCACGGCGGTGCCTCCGTCGGCCATCTCCCGGGCGAGGCGCCCGCCGACGGCACGCCCCTGGAAGCAGTGGGCCTCCTGCGGCAGCACGCCGACCAGATGCGGCCACTCCCTTTGGGGCGGGCCTGCGGCAGCCGGTCCGCTCAGCCCTGGGGCGGAGCCGGCGGGGTAGGGCCCGCGGGGCCTCCCTGCCACAGCCCGCCGTGCACTTCGTTGATGTTGAACGTCGCGCCATGGCTCTCGTACGACCCGACCACGGAGGTCGCGCCGGGCCCCGCCACCGAGATCCGGCCGAGGCCCGGTGCGGTGCCGTGGCCCTCGACGAGCGCCTGCAACTGCGCCACCGCCTCGCGCCGCCTCGCTTCGTCCAAGGACTCGAGGAGCATCTCGAAGCGCGTGCGCCACGAGGCCTCTTCGTCGATGCGGGCCCGCAGGGCGGCATCACCGCCGGGCCCCGTCAGCGCCACCGCCGTCTGGTCGAGCCGGGCCAGCTCCGCCCGCTCCCGTTCCTCGTCGCCGCGCCCGAACCAGCGGGCCACCGCCTGCCTGATCCCGGACCACGCGTCCGTGCCCGCGGCCCCCGCCACGGCGAGACCAGCCGCCGCTGCCAATGCCGTCATCGTGCTGTCGAGCATCCCCCCACCTCTCTGCAACGCCCGAAAGGCTCCCCCCATGAACGTAGCGCCGGAACGGTGTCAGAGACACAGAGTCAACAAAGCTGAGCGCTCCCGTCAGCGCCGGACTTACCCGTGAGTCACTACGGTCGTCGCCTGAATGCCCCAGCCACTGAGGACAGTTGGGAGAGCCGCATGCACGTTCGTACCAGCGCAAGAACCAGCGCAGGAACCATCGCAAGAGCCCTGGCCGTGGTGGCCGCGCTCGGCCTCTCGGTCATCACCCCGGTGACGGCACAGGCCGCACCGGCTGACGCCGCCGCCCCCGGCGACATCGTCAGCTCCGCGCCCAGCAGCTTCCACCCCCTCCCCGGCCAGCCGACCCACACCAAGGCCTGGAAGATCAACTACCGGTCGACGACGGCGAAGGGCGAGCCGAACACCGTCTCCGGCACGGTCATCGTGCCGCAGGACGGCAGGAAGGGCCCCCGCCCCCTCATCACGTACGCCGTCGGCACGATCGGCATGGGCGACCACTGCGCCCCGAGCGCCGGCTTCCCCCGGGGGACCACCCTCGAAGCCAACCTCATCCAGCAGCTCACCCTGCGCGGCTGGGCCGTGGCCGTGACGGACTACGAAGGCCTCGGCACCCCCGGCGACCACACCTACACGGTCGGCAGGGCCGAGGGCCATGCCATGCTCGACGCCGCCCGCGCCGCGATCCGCCTCCCGGATGCCGGGCTCGGCGAGGACACCCCGGTCGGCATCATGGGCTATTCGCAGGGTGGCCAGGCCTCAAGCTGGGCGGCCGAGCTGCACGGTTCGTACGCCCCCGACCTGAAGGTCAAGGGCACGGCTACCGGCGGTGTGCCCGGCGACCTGATGAAGGTGGCGGACTTCAACGACGGTTCGTACGGCTCGGGCCTGATCTTCATGGCGGCCATCGGCCAGAACGCGGCCTTCCCCGAGCTGAACCTGGAGTCCTACCTCAACCCGGCGGGCAAGAAGCTGATCGGCACGCTGCGAAACAGCTGCGTGGCGGACGGCGCGGTGCTCGGCGCCTTCAAGAAGATCTCCGACATGACGGTGAAGAACCCCCTCGACCAGCCGGACTGGCAGCAGCGCCTGCGCGATTCGACGGTCGGCACACGGGCTCCGGACGCGCCGGTCTACCAGTACCACGTCATCACCGATGAGCTGATCCCGTACGGCGTGGGCAAGCAGGTCCGCAAGGACTGGTGCGCCAAGGGCGCGAACGTGGAGTGGCACACGGTCCCGCTGGGCGAGCACGTCTCCGGAGTGATCACGCAGTCACCGCTGGCGGCGAACTGGCTGGCCGACCGCTTCGCCGGAAAACCGGCGCGGGGCAACTGCCAGTAGTCACCCGAGCCGCCCGCTGGACCACCGCGGGCGGCCGGGGGCACCCTGGAAGAAGGTGTTCCGGAGGTGATGGTCATGGTGATGAGAACAGCTGTGGGCTGGCACGTGGAGATGGAATTCGAGGAGGACGCCCACCGCACCCGTGCGGCAGCCCTCGTAAGACTCCCCGACGGGAACGAGGTGCGGGCGCACGGATACGCGAGCCGGCACCCCTCCGACTCGTCACAGCCACGGGTCGGCGAGGAGATAGCGGGGGCGCGGGCGCTGAACGAGCTGGCGATGCAGCTCCTGACGAAGGCGCACGAGGAGATCGACGAGGCCTCGGGCAGGACGTCGCACGCGCTGAGGTGAGGTGAGCTGAGGTGAGGTGAGCCGGTGACGTCGGTGCGCGGCGGGCAGGCGCCCGCCGCGCACCGACGCTCAGGCCGCCGTCCGCTCCACCGGAATCCACAGCTCCGCGTCCGCCCGCGTCCCGTCGTCCGAGAGGCGCGTCCGCAGGATCTCGGGCCCCGGCCTGCTCTGGTACGGGTTCGACGGGAACCACTGCGTGAACACGTCCCGCCACAGGTACTGGAGCGTCTGCGGGAACGGCCCCTCGCTCTCGAAGACGGCCCAGGCCCCGGCGGGGACGGTCAGCACGTCCATGTCGTCCGGCGCCTCCGCCCGGCTCACCACACCGTGCCAGTAGTCGAGTTCGGTCCCCTCGGCGCGGCTCGGGTCCAGACCGTCGCTCACCGAGACGATCCCCTGCGGCTCCTGGTCCGACAGGCTCTCGATGCGCCCCAGCGTCTCCTGTCCGATCCCCCGGATGAACTCCGCGATGGCCGGGTTCATGCCCTCGTGCACGAGCGGAACTCGCGCCTTCCTCCCGACGACACGGAACTCGTCCCTGTCCACAACCCGGTACTGCATGCTGCTGCTCCCTTCGACGATGAGGCGAAAGGACATCCGGGGCTGGGAGCGCAGCGTCGCGCCGTCCCGCCTGGCCTCGCCGGGTCCGACGCCGTGCATCCCGCGGAACGCCCGCGCGAACGCCTCGCCCGACGAGTAGCCGTAGCGGACGGCGACCTCAAGGAGCGTCCGCTCCCCGGCAAGCACCTCGGCACCCGCGACGGTCAGCCGCCTGCGCCGGATGTACTCCGACAGCGGCATCCCCGCCAGCGCGGAGAACAGCCGCCGGAAGTGGTACTCCGACGTCACCGCCGTCCGCGCCAGATCGGCCACGTCGATCCGCTGATCGAGGCGGGCCTCGATGTGCTCCATGGCCTGGTTCAACCGCTCCAGCACCCCGGACTCCTTCCCTTTCACACCCATCACGCTAGGAAGGAGCCACCCTGCCGGACCCGACATCCTGTGCCCGGTCCGGTCGGGCTCACGACCGTCGTCCGCCGGTCGTCGTCAGAGGGAGGGACGCTCTAGACCACGCACGCGAGAGGCACGTAACCCTTGATGCCCCGGTAGTTCACGTGGTGCCAGCGGTTGTCGTCCTTCCAGCCGCACAGCGAGTAGGTGCCGGCGAGGTCCACCTGGCACTTCAGGAGCTTGGCCTTCTTGCCCTTGGGCAGCAGCCCCAGAGCGGTGGAGTTGACCTTCATCGACTTGCGGATCTTCACGCTCTCGTGGGCCTTGACGTAGTTCCCGCCGGCACAGGAGATGGCCGCCGCCTTCGTGGCGGTGGTGCTCGGTGCCGAGGCCGACGCCGAGGTGGCGCCGAACGCCCCGACGACGAATACCGCCGCGGTCAGGGCGGTGGTGGCGGTGATGCCCCGTCGCTTCAGAGACTTCATGTGTTCCTCCGTTTACGCATTACGGTCAGCGGGCCGGAGGTACACGCCCATGTCCTGGAACAGCCGAAGAGCCGAACGGTCACACAGCAATCAGCCGAACAATCGGACAGCCGGACAAGGCCGACCGCCCGCGTGATGCACCCCCGTGCCACGCGGCGCGCCGAAGCGCGCTCGTGGCGATCTTGCCACTACCCCGCCCACAAGATCGACCTGCTCCACCACTCCCTCACAACCACGGTCCGCCGCCGGGGGCCCGGAGCTCGGCCCAGACCGTCTTGCCGATGCGGCGCTCCGTGACACCCCACGCCACGGCAGCCGCTTCGACCAGCCGGAGCCCCCGGCCCGACTCCGCCTCGGTGTCCGGCGGGCACAGCCGTGGGACGCGGTCGCCGCGGGCGTCCGACACTTCGATACGCAGCGTGCGCGCCGACTCCGCGTAGAGGAGCCGGAGTTCGAAGTCCCTTCCGGGTACGTGGCCGTGCGTGACGGCATTGGCAGCCAGCTCGGCGGTGATGTGCGCTGCCGCGTCGGAGAGGTCGCTGCCGTGCGGGATGCCCCAGGCTTCCAGCTGGTGAGCGGCGAGGCGGCGGGCGAGACGGGCGCCTCTGCGGGTGGGGCTGAGTCGCTGCGCGAACTGCATTTGGGGGGTGGAGATTTGGGATTCCATGTCACCGAGCGTGGTCGGTTCGCTCTAGTCTGACCATGTACGACGCCGCGACGGAGCGTAGCTGTATGAGTGCGGTTGGTTGGGCGTATGAGGTGTCGACCGTGACTGCGGGGCGGTACGGATATGGCGAGTGCGGATCGGGAAGAGCGGCCGGAACGGCCCGCCGAGGCGGACGGCACAGCGCATCTCTTCAGCGCGCTGGGCAAGCAGATCAAGGTGCTGCGTGAGCACGCGGGCCTGAGCCAACGGGATCTGGGCAAGGCGGCGCATTGCGGGGAGGCGCTGATCTCGTCCATGGAGCGAGGGGTCCGGACTCCGCAGCCGGAGTTCCTGATCAGGGCGGATGAATTGCTCGACGCCAGGGGCGTGTTGGCGGCGGCTGTGGATGACGTACGGGAGGCGCAGAAGAGGGCACGGACGCGGCACCCGGAGTGGTACCGGGGGTACGCCAGCTTGGAGGCGTTGGCCGTCCAGCTGTACGTCTACACCAACCAGTCCGTCCCAGGCCTGCTCCAGACCGAGGCGTACGCACACGCCATGTTCACCCAGTGGAAGCCCCTGCTGAGCGAGGAGACCATCGAGAAGCGGGTGGCGGACCGACTCGCTCGTCAGCAGATCTTCGACCCCTGGCCCTCACCTACGTTCAGCTTCATCCTGGACGAGAGCGTGCTGCTGAGGCCCATCGGCGGGAAGGCAGTCCACAAGGAGCAACTGCGGAAGCTCCTGCGCATCGGAAGCATGCGGACTGTCCAACTACAGGTGATGCCACTCGCTCGGGAGGAACAGCCAAGCCTGGACGGGCCGTTCACGCTTCTGACGCCCAAGAAGCAGCAGCAGGTGGCGTACATGGAGATCCATACGTACCCGCGCTTGATCACCGTTCTGGAGGAAGTCCGTGTGCTGGCCGTCCGCTATGGGATCCTGCAATCGGAGGCTCTCACGCCCCGTGACTCGCTGACCCTGATCGAGAAGATGCTGGGAGAACTATGAGCACCGAGGAACTCACCTGGTTCAAGTCCAGCCACAGCAGCGGCGGCGGAGGCGAATGCCTCGAAGTCGCTTACGCCTGGCGCAAGTCCAGCCACAGCGGCGGCGAAGGCGGCGAATGCGTAGAGGTATCCCCCCACCCCCACGCCATCCACGTACGCGACTCAAAGAACCCCAGCGGCCCCAACTTCACCGTCAGGCCCGCGGCCTGGACCGCCTTCCTGGCCCAGGCAACCCGCTCCGAGGTCTGACGCACCGCACGTCCCGCCGACAGGCAAAGGCGCGCCGCCTGTCGTAGCCCCGTCATGCCCAGCTACAGTTCCTTGCCCCCACGGCACCACCAACTCCCCCCACGACTGCATCCCGAACTCCCGTACGTCCGTACGTGGTTCCACCGGAAAGGGAACGCCAGCCGTGTCCAAACGCCGCCCTCTCAGACCCGCAGCCGTCGCCTCCGCGGCAGCCGTCGTCATCCTCGCCCTCGGATTAACCGGAACCGCGCACGCGACCGCGCCCGCCTCGGCCGCCAGTTCCGTCAAGGCCGTCGGCGACGATCCGGACCAGCCCGAGAACCCCCTGTACGACGCCCCCGAGGGTTTCTACGTCACGTCCGGGCGCGAGTCCGTCTCCCTGTCCTGGAGTTCGCTCTCCGCGGCCACCGGCTACGAGGTCTACCGGGCCGAGGCGGAGGGCACTGAACCGGACGAGGTCGGGCCCTACGAACTGCTCGACACCGTCTCCGCAAGCTCGTACAGCGACACCGCGGGCGACGCCGACGTCTCGTACGCCTACAAGATCCGCGCCCTGGACGACGCGGGCCACTTCTCGCCCTACACCGAACCCCTCCGCGGCACCCGGGACACCGTCTCCCCCTTCTCGCCGCGCGACCTCACCGTTGCCCGCGAGGACGAGCGCGGAGTGACGCTGACCTGGCGCACCGGTGACTCGGACTCGGTGAAGTACGTCCTGTACCGCGCCGAGTCCCCCAACGCCCGGCGCACGAAGGTCGGTTCGATCACGTCGCTGACCTTCCGTGACACGAAGGGCGAGGCGGGCCGCACGTACCTGTACGAGGTGCGGGGCGTCGACGCAGTCGGGAACGAGTCCGAGGCGTCGAACGCCGTGAACGGCACCAAGACCGTCGGCTCAAGCACCGCTCCCAAGGCGCCCACCCTGGGCAACGCCCAGCTCGTGGGCAAGCGGCTCACGCTGTCGTGGACGCAGAGCCCGTACGTGCCGGTCTCCTCCTACACCGTCTACCGCTCCAAGACCTCGCCGGTGGACATCACCGACCCGGCCAACCGCGTGGCCACCACGACGAGTACCGAGTACTCCGCGACGGTGGGCGAGGACGAGGGCGAGCGGGACTACTACTACGCCGTCGTCGCCACGTCCTCGTACTCCGTCTCCTCGCCCGCCTCCGCGTCGGTCAAGCCGACGTACTCGGAGCCGCGTCCGCCGGGCGCCACGCAGGTCTACGAGATCACGCCGGGCGCGGGCAGCGTGCGGCTCAACTGGTACGGGGTCCCGTCCGGCGGCGACGAGGCGCCGGTTACCGGCTACCGCGTCTACCGCTCCACGAGTCCCGGCATCACCAAGGACAACGCCGAGTTCACCCACTCCACAAGCAGCACGGAGTACTTGGACCGCGAGCTGACCGGCGGCACGAAGTACTACTACGCCGTCGCCACCGTCAACGCGGACGGCCTGGAGTCCGCACTCTCCCCCGAGGTGTCGGCCACGCCGACCGGCTGACGTAGGCCGGGGCCGGGTGGTTCGCCGCCTCCCGGCCCCGGAGCGGCCCGCCCTAGCCCCGAGGCTCCCCGTACCACCGCCAGGACGTACGCCGCGCCTCCCCCGGCAGCTCGCCCCGCCCCGTCGCCCACAACAGCGTCGGCCAGGGCTCCTCGCCGGAGGGGACGTCGGGGAACAGGCGGTGGAGGACCCGGGCGCACACGTCGGCGGGCGGCGCCCACTCAAGGCCAAGGCCCTCGGCGAGGTCGTACGCGTGGACGAGGGCCTCCACTGCCCCCATCGCGGCGAATCCCTCCGGGTCGGATATCCCGTAGCCGTGATAGGAGCGGGCCTCCGGGGGCGCGGTTCGCACCATGGCGATCAGCAGTGCCCCGCTCGCCTCAAGGACCTGAAGCAGCCCGGCTGGGCCCGCGGCCCGGTCCGCGTGAATGGCGTTGGCGGGCCCTCCGGGCCTGCGGGACTCCCAGATGAAGGGCACCTCGCCCTCCAAGGGCAGCTGTCGCGGGCCGAGTTGAGCGGCGTACGCGAAGAGGTCGTCGGCGAGGTGCTCCACGGTCTCCCAGCAGTCCCACTCCAGCGACCCCGCCTTGCCGTCCCAGGCGGCCGGGGGCGCCTCACGGAGGGTAGCGAGGGCGAGCTGGACGACCCGGTCGAGGTCATCGGGGGTTACGGGACCGGGAGTGGCGGCATCTTGTTCGGCTTGTCGGCGCATGCGGGAACGGTAACCGCAGGGCGGCCTCCGGCACCGGCGGGCGCTAGTCCTCCTCGTCCGCCCCGCAGGAACTCCCGTTCCTCGGCATCTCCCCGTACAGCAGGAACCCGTCCACCTTCTCCCGCACGCACTTCGACCCGGCGTAACCGGTGTGCCCGTCGCCCTTGTTGTCCAGGACGACCGCCGCCGAGCCGAGCCGCTTCGCGGTCTCCTCGGTCCAGCGGTACGGCGTGGCCGGGTCGCCCCGGGTGCCGACGAGGAGGAAGTCGGGGCTCTTCACGTCGCGTACGTCATCGCGGATGTAGTCCGTACCGGCGGGCCGCCCGTAGCAGAAGAGGACCGGCATCAGCATCGACTGCCCGAAGATCGCTGACGTCGACTCGAACTCCGCCTGGAGCTTGCCGACCTCCTTCTCCAGGCTCTTCGCGTCGGGCCGGTCCGGGTCGTCGGCGCAGTTCACGGCCATCAGCGCGGCGGCCATGTTGTCGGCGGGAACGTCCTCCGGCGCCCGCCCGCGCACCCCCGCGAGTCCGCTGCCGGGGTTCTGGTGGGCCAAGGACCCGCTCATCCGCAGCAGAGCCCTGGGGTCACCGTCCGCGAGCAGCGCGCCGAGTGCCTGCGAGAGCGCGGGCCACGACTGCCTGCTGTAGAGCGCCTGGCCGAGTACGTCCACGACGTCCTGGCCGGTGAACTCCGCGCCGTCCGACGACTGGAGCGGGTACCTGTCGAGCCCCTTGATCACTTCGGCCATGTTGTCGCGTGCCGCACGGGAGTCCGTGCCGAGCACACAACCGGCGTTGTCCGTGCACCAGTTGATGAAGTTGTCGAGGGCGGTCTGCCGTCCCTCCGCGCTCACCAGGGCCTGCTCCGCGACGTCCTCGGTCAGCGTGTCCACACCGTCGAGGACCATGCGCCCGACGTTCTTCGGGAACTGGGCGGCGTAGACGGCGCCGAGCCGCGTCCCGTACGAGAAGCCCAGGTAGTTGAGTTTCTTGTCGCCGAGCACCTGGCGCATGACGTCCAGGTCGCGCGAGACGTTGACGGTCCCGACGTACGGAAGGACGGGCCCGGACTTCTTCTTGCACGCTTCGGCGATCTTGCGCATCTCGTCCAGTACGGCACCGGGGTCATCGGAGTCCCCCTCCATCTGCGGCTCCTCGGCACCCGCGTCCCCGCAGCTGACGGGCGAACTCTCGCCCACACCACGGGGGTCGAAGGAGACCACGTCGTACCCCTTGCCGAGATACTCGAACTCCTTCTGCGAGCTGAGCAGACCGGAGACTCCGGCGCCGCCGGGCCCACCGAAGTTCAGCAGGAGCGAGCCACGGGGCTTGCCGCTGGACTTGATGCGGATCATGGCCAGCTTGACCGTGCCGCGCCCGGGTTTCGCGTAGTCGAGGGGGACGGTGATCTTGCCGCACTGGATGCTCTTGTCCTTGGGGACGGCGGTGGCGTCGGTCTCGGACATGAGACCCGCCCCGTCTCCCTCGCAGGCGCCCCATTTGATCTTCTGCGTGTAGTAGCGGGAGAGGTTGGGCGAAGGGGTGGGCGAAGGGGCGTCGGCCGCGCTCTCGGCCGCGTCGCTCTGGGGCGCCTCGCTCTCGGGCGCCTCGCTCTCGGTCGGCAGCCCGGCGTCCGTGCCAGGCAGCCCGGCTTCCGTGCCCGGCAGCCAGGCCCCTGTCCCCATGACGGCCAGCGCTGTCACGCCGGCGAGTGCAACAGCTCCACGCACGGCAACCTCCCTGGGTCTGCCCCTCGATCACCCTAAGCGCGGGGCAGCGGCCCCGCCCGTTCAGGTGACAGTGAGTGACATTCGCTACCGCGCGTGGCCACTACCGTCCGTGGCCGTAGAGCCCCTCGATCTCCTCCGCGAAGTCCCGCTCGATGGCGTCCCGCTTCAGCTTCAGGGACGGGGTCAGATGGCCGCTCGCCTCCGTGAAGTCCACGGGAAGCACGGCGAACCGCCGGATGGACTCGGCCCGCGAGACGAGCTTGTTGGCCTCGTCGACGGCACGCTGCAAGGTCTCGCGCAGATCGGCGTCATCCACCAGAGCGGCCAGGCCCGTGTGCTCCGTGAGCACCTTCTTCTTCATGCGGCACCAGTGAGCGATGCCGTCCGCCTCAAGGGTGAGCAGGGCGGTGATGTAGGGCCGGTCGTCGCCGACGACCATGCACTGGCCGACCAGCGGGTGGGCGCGCAGCCAGTCCTCCAGCGGGGCGGGCGCCACGTTCTTGCCGCCGGTGGTGATGAGGATGTCCTTCTTGCGCCCGGTGATGGAGAGGTATCCGTCGGCGTCGAGGGCGCCGATGTCCCCGGTCGCGAACCACTCACCCTTCGCGGGCACCGCACGCCCGGCCTGCCCGTCCCAGTACCCGCCGAAGACCTGCCCTCCGGCGAGCAGCACCTCACCGTCGTCCGCGATCCGCACGCGCGTGCCCGGCAGCGGCCACCCCACCGTCCCGAGCTTCGGCTTCAGCGGCGGGGTCACGGTCGCGGCGGCGGTGGTCTCGGTCAGCCCGTACCCCTCGAAGATCTCGATGCCCGCCCCCGCGTAGAACGCGGCGAGCCGGCGCCCCAGCGGTGAGCCGCCGCAGATCGCGTACCGCACCTTGCCGCCGAGGGCAGCGCGGATCCGCCGGTAGACGAGCGGGTCGTACAGCGCGCGGGCCAGCCGCAGCCCGAAGGCCGGCCCGGGGCCCGTGCCGTGCTGCTCCGCCTCGACCGCCTCGCCGTAGCGGACGGCGATGCGGGCGGCGCGGTCGAAGGAGGAGGCGCGGCCCATCTTCTCGGCGGTAGCACGCCCGGTATTGAAGACCTTCTCGAGCACATACGGGATGGCGAGCAGGAAGGTGGGCTTGAACCCGCCCAGATCGCCCAGCAGATCCTCGGTCTGAATGCTGGGCGCGTGCCCGAGCCGCACCCGCGCGCGCAGACAGCCGACGGCGACCATGCGCCCGAAGACATGGGAGAGCGGCAGGAAGAGCAGCGTGGAGGCGGGCTCCTTGCTGACGGACTTGAAGACGGGGTGGAGCAGCTCGATGGCGTTGTCGACTTCGGCGAAGAAGTTGCCGTGGGTCAGGACGCAGCCCTTGGGGCGCCCGGTGGTCCCGGAGGTGTAGATGAGCGTGGCCACGGAGTCGGGCCCCAACTCGGCCCGCCTGCCCTCCACTTCGACATCGGAGATCCCCGCCTTCCGCCCCAGCTCGGCGAGCCGCCGCACGTCCCCCTTCTCGAAGGTCCACAGATGCGCCAGGTCGGGCATCCGGTCGCGCTCGGGCCCGAGCGAGGCGGCGAGCGCCGAGGTCTCGACGGCGAGGGCGACGGCGCCGGAGTCCTGGAGTATCCACCGGGTCTGATAGGCGGAGGAGGTCGGATAGACGGGCACGGTGACGAGCCCCGCCGCCCAGCCTGCGAAGTCGAGCAGCGTCCACTCGTACGTCGTACGCGCCATGATGGCGAGCCGGTCGCCCGGGGCGAGCCCTTCGGCGATCAACCCCTTGGCGACGGCGAGGACTTCACCGGCGAACTCGGCGGCCGTGACATCCCGCCACCGCCCGCCCTCGCCCTTGCGGGAGAGCACGGCTTCGGTGGGGGCTTCACGGGCGTTGTCGAAGGGGATGTCGGCGAGGGACCCACTGCTGACGACGGAGGCGAACGGCGGCACGGAGACTTCGCGTACGACGCCGTCGAGGTGGCGCAGGTGGGGTTCTACGAGAGCGGGCTGGGGGGTGATGGGGGGCATGGGCGGGACTCCTTGTAGGAGGGGGGTGGATTTTCCAGCCCGTCGTGGGGGCCCCCTGCTCCTTAAGAGCTTGGGGGAGTTTGAGGACGAACTCGGAGAGGCCGGTGATGACGGTGCGCAAGGCCCCGGCGCAGCCGGTTTCGGGAAGGGGCGGGCTTGGGGAAAGAACCCGCCCCACCCACGCGGGCGACTACCGCTCCAGAATCGCCGTCACCCCCTGCCCACCCGCGGCACAGATCGAGATCAGCCCACGCCCAGGAGCCCCCCGCTCGGCCAGCAGCTTCGCCAACGTGGCAACGATCCGCGCACCGGTAGCGGCGAACGGATGCCCCGTGGCGAGCGAGGACCCGGCGACGTTGAGCCGCTCCCGGTCCACGACGCCGAGCCCCCGCTTCTCCCAGGCGGCCAACGTGGCAAGCACCTGCGAGGCGAACGCCTCGTGGATCTCGACGAAGTCGAAGTCCGCGAGCCCGAGCCCCACCCGCTCCAGCATCCGCGGCACGGCGTAAGCGGGCGCCATCAGCAGCCCGTCCTCGCCACCGGCGACGTCACCGCCGACGAAGTCGACGGCGGCGGTCTCGTACGCGGTCAGATAGGCAAGGGGTTCGAGCCCACGAGCCCCCGCCCACTCCTCGCTCGCGAGCAGGGCGACGGCGGCCCCGTCGGTCAGGGGGGTCGAATTCCCGGCGGTCATGGTGGGGTTGGGGACCTTCGCAGGACCCTTCGCAGGCCCCTTCACCCCGAAGACGGGCGTCAGCTTCCCCAGCTTCTCGACGCTCGACCCGGGCCGCAGATTCTGATCCCGCTCAAGCCCCCGGAAGGGCACGACAAGACCGTCGAGGAACCCCCTGTCGTACGCGGCGGCAAGCCGCTGGTGGCTGGCGGCGGCCAGTTCGTCCTGCGCCTCGCGCGTGACGCCCCACGCCTGGGCGGTCACGGCGGCGTGCTCGCCCATCGAAAGCCCGGTGCGGGGCTCGGCGTTGCGCGGGATGTCGGGCACGAGGTGCGAGGGCCGCACGCGGGCGAGGGCCTTGACCCGCTCCCCCGCCGACTTGGCGCGGCGGGCGGACAGGAGGATCTTCCGCAGGGAGTCGTTGACGCCGAGCGGGGCGTCACTGGCGGTGTCCGCTCCGCCCGCCACGGCGGACTCCGTCTGCCCCAGCGTGATCTTGTTGGCGGCGGCGATGACGGCTTGAAGGCCGGTGCCGCAGGCCTGCTGGATGTCGTACGCGGGTGTGGTCGCCGCGAGGCGCGAGCCGAGGACGGTCTCGCGGGCGAGGTTGAAGTCGCGGCTGTGCTTGAGGACGGCGCCCGCGACGAACTCCCCTACGGCGCCCTCCCCCTCAAGCCCGTATCGCTCGACGAGCCCGTCGAGGGCGGCGGTCAGCATCTCCTGGTTGGACGCGGTCGCGTACGGGCCGTCGGAGCGCGCGAAGGGGATGCGGCTGCCGCCGATGACCGCCACGCGGCGGGTGGTGGGCAGTTTCATGTCTCGACCAGCTCCTGACCCTTGAGTAACCTTACTCTGAAGTAAATTTACGACCGAGCTGGGAGTTGGACAATGGCCGACCGCTATCTGAACTTCACGGGCACCGCACCCGGCCGCTTCCTCACTCGAAGGCTCGGCCTGCCCCAGCCGTCGGCACTGCGCCGCTGGACGCCGGAACGCCCTTATCTGGAGGGTGAGTTGCTCCACCTGACGGCGGGCGAGGGGCTCTCAGCCCTGCCGGACCTCTCCTCGGTCCTGGCGCGGACGCACCTCAAACTCGTGCCCGACTCATCCCGCCCGACGGCGGTGGTACTGGACGCAACGGGCATTAGCGACACCCCCGACCTCGCCCTCGCGCACGCGGCGCTGCACCCCGTGGTGCGCTCGGTGGCGGAGAACGGCCGCGTGGTGGTCCTCGGCGCCCCGGTCTCGCCGTCGGACCACCACCAGGCGGCGGCGCAACAGGCGTTGGAGGGTTTCGTACGCTCCCTGGGCAAGGAGCTGGGCAGGGGCCGCACGGCGACGCTGGTCCGCATGCGCTCGGCGGCGGCCGCGGAGTCGACACTGCGTTTCCTGCTGTCGCCGAGGTCGGCGTATGTCAGCGGCCAGGTGATCGAGGTGGGGGAAGCGGAGCGGTCTCCTTGCGACTGGGACCGCCCCCTGGCCGGCCGTACGGCACTGGTGACCGGGGCGGCGCGGGGGATCGGCGAGGCGGTGGCGGAGGTGCTGGCGCGGGACGGTGCTCATGTGGTCGTACTCGATGTGCCGTCCGTGCAGGCGGATTTGGTACGGGTGGCGGATCGGCTCGGGGGTACGGCGCTGCCGCTGGACATCACGGCGGACGACGCCGGGGAGCGCATGGCTTCGGCGCTCGCGCCGGGCGGTCTGGACATCCTCGTCCACAACGCGGGGATCACGCGGGACCGCAAGCTGGCCAACATGCCTGCGGACCGCTGGAATCCGGTCCTGGCCGTGAACCTGACGAGTGTGCTGCGTACGACGGACGCGTTGCTCAAGTCCGGGACGTTGAACCGGGGCGGGAGTGTCGTGGCCACGGCGTCGATCGCCGGGATCGCGGGAAATGCGGGCCAGACGAACTACGCCGCGAGCAAGGCGGGGATCATCGGTTTCGTTCGCTCGCTCGCGCCGGGGGCTCTGGCCGAGTACGGGGTGACGGTGAACGCGGTGGCCCCGGGCTTCATCGAGACGAAGATGACGGCGGCGGTTCCTCTCTTCATCCGCGAGGCGGGCCGCAGGATGAATTCCCTTGGGCAGGGGGGCCTGCCGGTGGATGTCGCCGAGACCACGGCCTGGCTCGCCTCCCCGGCGTCAGCCGGGGTCAACGGGCAGGTGCTGCGGGTCTGCGGCCAAAGCCTTCTCGGGGCGTAGCCCTCGCATGGACCGGCCCCTACTGGCCCCGCAGCGTTCCCTGCCCGAACAGGCCTCCCCCACCCACCCGCCCGTCACCCCGCAGCCGCCCCTGCACGAACAAGCTTTCCCACCCACCCACCCACCCGATTGCCCCGCGGTGCCGGGGGGCTGCATTCCGGGCGGGGGGGGCGGGATGTCGGCCAGCGGGGGCGGCTGGGGCAGCGACGCGCCCCACCCGTGGGAGCCCGACCCCCACGCACCCGCAGGCGGCAGTGAGACGCGAGGGGACGTGCCGGTATGTCTGCCCGGAGCACGGCTCCCGAAGACTCCGGAGCCGAAGCACCCACACGGCCACCGGACGATAGCGAGGACGGACATACCGGCGCGGCCCCGCCCCACAGCCGGAGCGACGCCGCAGCAACGCACGATGACCCGCAGCCGGCAGCCCACGCGAGGGGCCGTGCCGGTATGTCTGCCCGGAGCACGGCTCCCGAAGTCTCCGGAGCCGAAGCAACCCCACGGCCACCGGACGATAGCGAGGACGGACATACCGGCGCGGCCCCGCACCCACAGACAGACCGTTGCCGTACCCCCCGCACGCACCCGCCGCACACGCACCAGCCCCGCAGCGCACCCGCGCCCCGGAACCCCGCAAGCCACCCGCCCGCCGAAAGGACCCCCATGCTCGCCCCCCTGCTCCTCCGAGGCGCCGTCCTCTCCCCCTTCAAGCGGCCCCGGCCCGACGCCCCCCTCCCGGCCTCACGGCCAACCCTCAGCGGCGTGCGGCCCGACGCGGCGCACCTCGCCGCCTACTCCCGCCTCTGCGGCTACCGCAGCACCCCGCACACCCTCCCCCTCACCTACCCCCACGTCCTCAGCTTCCCCCTGGCCATGCGCCTCATGACCACCCGCGCCTTTCCGCTCCCTCTCCTCGGCCTCGTCCACACGTCCATCGAGATCACCCAGCAGCGCGCCCTGACCACCGACGACAGCCTCGAACTCGTCGTATACGCGGGCCAGTTGGCGTCGCACCGCCGCGGCACCGAAGCCACCCTCGTCACCGAGGCCCGCGTCGACGGAGACACCGTATGGACGTCCAGCAGCACCTACCTGGCCCGCCATCGCACCGACACGCCCACCACGCCCAGCGCCCCGCGCGACAGCGAGCCGCTCCCCGCCCTCGCCGAGTGGGCCCTGCCCCGCGACCTCGGCCGCCGCTACGGCGCCGTCTCAGGCGACCGCAACCCCATCCACCTGCACCCCCTCACCGCACGCCTCTTCGGCTTCCCCCGAGCCATCGCTCACGGCATGTGGACCGCGGCCCGCTGCCTCGCGGAACACGAGACGCAGCAAACGGCGCACGTACGCGTCGACTTCAAGGCTCCCGTGCTGCTACCCGGCACCGTCACCTACGCCGCCGACGGCCCCCACTTCGAGCTCCGCGGCACCACCGGAAAGATCCACCTCAGCGGGGCCATCCGTTAGGGAACCCACCGCCGCCCCTCCATCAACTCCCCCAGCCCCGCCCACGCGAAGTTCATCAGCGTCGCCGCGGCTTCCTTCGCGGACACCGAAGGGTCACCGTTCGCCCAACCGGCGAGCGACTCCGCAGCCCCCACCAACGCCTGCGCCAAGCCCGCCACTTCGCGCTCCGCGAGCTCCGGCTTCCGGTGTGCCTCCCGCGCCGCCTCCGCGATCAGTGACGTCACGAACGCCACGATCTCCTCGCGCATCACGGTGAACTCGGCGGCGAACGGCTCCCCCTGCGTCCGCGCCTGATGGTGCAGGACCACCCACGCGTCGGGCCGCTCCGCGGTATGCGTGAAGAACGCCCGCAAGCCGGACCACAGTTGTCGGTCGGCAGGACCGCCCCCGCTCACCCCGTCCCGCACCGCCGCGACCAACGCCGCGGCCTCCCGCCGGATGCACGCCGTGAACAGCTCTTCCTTGGAGTTCAGGTACAGGTACACCAGCGGCTTCGAGACCCCCGCGACCTCCGCGATCTCGTCCATGGAAGCCGCCCGGTAACCCCGCTGCCCGAAGATCCGCACCGCGGCGTCCAGCATCTGCTGCTCCCGCACCGCCCGCGGCATCCGCTTCTGCCGCTTCCCCACAGCACCCCCGGCCACCCCGGCCACCCCGGCCTTCATGTCGCCCACCCCGGCGCCCCCTCCCACACAGCCTGTGCACAGAAGGTCCAGCCTACGGTCGGCACGCTCGGCGCCAGATGGCACCACTCGACACCACGCGGCGCCACACGGTGCCACACGGTGCCACCGGGCTTGCGCGTGGCGCCATGATGGTGCCATGATGACGTCATGGACCTCACCCCGTATGTCGACACCCTCCGCCGCGAACTCGCGGTGGCCGCCGAAGCCGGCGGGGAAGACGCTCGCGAGCTGGCCGACCGGCTCACCGCTCCCCTGGAGTCGGCGACCCGGCTGACCATGCTCAACGTACTCTCGGCCGCCATGGACGAGATCACCCGCGAGCTCGCCCCCGGCTCGGTCGACGTACGGCTGCGTGGGCTCGACCCCGACTTCGTGGTGACGCTGCCGCCCGGCGACAGTGGCGCCACCGTGGAGCCATCCACGCCCGTCGAACCGTTCAAGACCCCGGCTCCGGCCGACGGCGACGAAGGCGGCACCGCCCGCGTCAACCTGCGCCTGCCGGCCCACCTCAAGGCCCGCGCCGAGGAGGCCGCCGGGCGCGAGGGCCTCTCGGTCAACGCGTGGCTGATCCGCGCCGTGTCGGCCGCGGTCGACGGCGACACCCGGCCGCGTACGACGCAGAAGGCACAAACGATCGGACAGAGCATCACGGGCTGGGTGCGCTGACCGCGCCCCGGTCCCGCCCCTCCCACCACTTCACCCACACCACGTCCCACCAGCGGGGACGCCCCAAAGACTCAAGAGGACGGGACAGCCATGCCTTCTTTCGACACTCCCGAACCGATCTCGGTCATGGCGCACGTGGGGGCCGGTTCCATCCGGTTCACCGCCGGCGACCGGCCTGACACCCTCGTCGAGGTCGCGGCCCAGAACCCGAAGAGGGACAAGGACGTGCGGGCCGCCGAGCAGACCGAGGTCACGTACGCGAGCGGCGTTCTGAACATCAGGACGAAGGAGCGCCTCATCATCGGCCCCACCGGCGCCGTCGACGTGACGGTCGAACTGCCCACCGGCTCACACGTCGAGGTGAGCGGCTCCTGGACCCAGGTGCTCGGCGAGGGCAGGCTCGGCAAGGTCCGCGTGAAGTCCTCGGGCGGCGACGTGCGCCTCGACACGACCGGGCCGCTCAACCTGACCGTCTCCCACGGCTCGATCACCGTCGACCGGGCCGAGGGCGCGGCCGAGATCACCACCAGCTCCGGCAGCATCCGCGTCGGCCTCGTCGAAGGCTCCGCCGTACTGAAGAACTCGCACGGCAACACCACCGTCGGCACCGCGACCGGCGACCTGCGGGTGAGCGGCGCCAACGGCGCCATCGAGGTCGCGCGCGCCGAGGGCTCGGTCACCGCGACCAACGCACACGGCGCCCTGCGCATCGCCGAAGCCGCCCGCGGCACCGTCCAGTTGGAGACCAACTACGGCGCCATCGAGGTCGGCATCCGCGAGGGCACGGCCGCCTGGCTCGACGTCAGCTCCGACAAGGGGCAGGTGCGCAACCTGCTCACCTCGTCCGAGGGCCCGGAGGAGAGCGAGGACACCGTCAAGATCCGCGCCCGCACCCGGCACGGAAACATCGACATCGTCCGCGCCCGCCCCCTCGCCTGACCCCTGACAACGCAGGCACCACAGACGCACAGCAGCACCCCCACGCGCAGCAGCACCTCACACACAGCATCCCCTTCACCCACTTCAGCCTTCGATCGGGAGGGCCCATGCCTTCATCTGTCATGTCCACGTCCAGCCAGAACAACGGCACCCCGCCCTCGGCCGCAGTCTCCGCCGTCGGCCTGCGCAAGTCCTACGGCGACAAGACGGTCCTCGACGGCATCGATCTCAGCATCCCCGCGGGGTCGGTGTTCGCGCTGCTCGGGCCGAACGGCGCCGGCAAGACCACCGCCGTGAAGATCCTCTCCACCCTCATCACCGCCGACGGCGGCCAGGCCCAAGTCGCGGGCCACGACATCGCCACATCACCGGACGGCGTGCGCGCCGCGATCGGTGTCACCGGCCAGTTCTCCGCCGTCGACGGACTGATCACCGGCGAGGAGAACATGCTCCTCATGGCCGACCTGCACCACATCTCACGACGCGAAGGCCGACGGGTCACCGCCGAACTCCTTGAACGCTTCGACCTCACCGAGGCCGCCAAGAAGCCCGCCTCCACCTACTCCGGCGGCATGAAGCGCCGCCTGGACATCGCCATGACCTTGGTCGGCAACCCGCGGATCATCTTCCTCGACGAACCCACCACCGGCCTCGACCCCCGCAGCCGCCACAACATGTGGGGCATCATCCGCGAGCTCGTCTCCGACGGCGTCACCGTCTTCCTCACCACCCAGTACCTGGAAGAGGCCGACGAACTCGCCGACCGCATCGCGGTGTTGAACGACGGCAAGATCGCCGCCGAAGGCACCGCCGAAGAACTCAAGCGGCTCATCCCCGGAGGCCACGTACGCCTCCGCTTCACCGACCCGACCGCCTACCAGTCGGCCGCCGCGGCACTGCACGAAGTCACCCGCGACGACGAAGCCCTGTCACTCCAGATCCCCAGCGACGGCACCCAGCGCGAGCTGCGCTCCATCCTCGACTGGCTCGACTCCGCCGACATCGAGGCCGACGAACTGACCGTGCACACCCCCGACCTCGACGACGTCTTCTTCGCCCTGACCGGCCCGGCCGGCATCCCCAACCAGCCCAAGGAGAACGTCCGATGAGCTCCCTCTCCCTCGCCGTCCGCGACTCGTCCACGATGCTGCGACGCAACCTCCTGCACGTCCGGCGCTACCCCTCCCTCACCCTGAACGTCCTGCTCACCCCGGTCATGCTGCTGCTGCTCTTCGTCTACATCTTCGGCGACGTGATGAGCGCGGGCATCGGCGGCGGCGGAGCGGACCGCTCCGACTACATCGCCTACATCGTCCCGGGCATCCTGCTGATGACCATCGGCGGCACCACCGTCGGCACCGCCGTCTCCGTCTCCATGGACATGACCGAGGGCATCATCGCCCGCTTCCGCACCATGGCCATCCACCGCGGATCCGTACTCATCGGGCACGTCGTCGGCAGCGTGCTGCAGGCGGTCGCCAGCGTGGTCCTCGTGGGCGCCGTCGGCGTCGCCATCGGCTTCCGGTCCACGGACGCGACGGCGCTGGAGTGGCTGGCCGCGTTCGGGCTGCTCGTCCTGTTCGCCCTGGCACTGACCTGGGTCGCCGTCGGCATGGGACTGGCCAGCCCGAACGTCGAGGCCGCCAGCAACAACGCGATGCCGATGATCCTGCTGCCGCTCCTGTCCAGCGCCTTCATCCCGGTCGACTCCATGCCGGGCTGGTTCCAGCCGATCGCCGAGTACCAGCCGTTCACCCCGGCCATCGAGACCCTGCGCGGCCTGCTCCTCGGCAGCGAGATCGGCAACAGCGGGTGGATCACGATCGCCTGGTGCGTGGCGCTCTCCGCGCTCGGCTACCACTGGTCGAAGGCGATCTACAACCGCGACCCGAAGTAGCCGGAAGAAACGACCCCCGCACCGGACGTGCCCCCGTACCCAGACATGGGTACGGGGGCACGTCGCGGTCGAGCCGGGGGACGTCAGGCGGCGGCAGGCACCGCCTGGGGCTCGTCGACAGACCCGTCGAACTCGTCGAGCGGCGAAGCCGACGCGTTCTCGTAGGCCTCACGGTCGAGAATCTTCTCGCGGGCGGCGACGATCACCGGAACAGCGGCCTGTCCCGCCACGTTCGTGGCCGTGCGCATCATGTCCAGGACCGGGTCGATGGCGAGCAGCAGACCCACGCCCTCCATCGGGAGGCCCAGCGTCGACAGGGTCAGCGTCAGCATGACCGTGGCGCCGGTCAGACCGGCCGTCGCCGCGGAACCCACCACCGAGACGAACGCGATGAGCAGGTACTCCTTGATGCCCACCTGCACGTCGAAGATCTGCGCGACGAAGATCGCGGCGATCGCCGGGTAGATCGCGGCGCAGCCGTCCATCTTCGTGGTGGCGCCGAACGGCACCGCGAAGGACGTGTACTCCTTCGGTACGCCGAGCCGCTCGGTGACCTTCTGGGTGACCGGCATCGTGCCGACCGAGGAGCGCGAGACGAAGGCGAGCTGGATCGCGGGCCAGGCGCCCTTGAAGAACTGCAGCGGGTTGACCTTGGCGACCGTGGAGAGCAGCAGCGGGTAGACGCCGAACATCACCAGGGCGCAGCCGATGTAGATGTCGGCGGTGAACGTCGCGTACTTGCTGATCAGGTCCCAGCCGTAGTCGGCGATGGCGAAGCCGATGAGGCCGATGGTGCCGATCGGCGAGAGCTTGATGACCCACCACAGGGCCTTCTGGAGGAGGGCGAGCACCGACTCGCTCAGGTCCAGGATCGGCTGCGCCTTGTCACCGATCTTCAGTACGGCGACACCGGCGACGGCGGCCATGAAGACGATCTGCAGGACGTTGAGCTCGGTGAACGGCGTGATGACGTCCGTCGGGATGATCCCGGTGAGGAAGTCGATCCAGGAGCCCGAGGTCTCCGGCTTGGCGCCGTCCTTCGGGGTGAGGCCGGTGCCGGCGCCCGGGTTCGTGATGAGCCCGATCGCGAGGCCGATGACGACCGCGATCAGCGACGTGATCATGAACCAGACCAGCGTCTGCGAGGCGAGCCGCGCCGCGTTGTTGACCTTGCGCAGGTTGGTGATCGACACCAGGATCGCGAAGAAGACGAGCGGGGCGACCGCCAGCTTCAGGAGCCCGATGAAGGTGCTTCCGACCTTGTCCAGGGTGGTGACGAGCCAGGACACGTCCTGGCTGCGGGCCAGCCAGCCGAGCAGGACACCGAGGACCAGACCGCCGAGGATCTGGGCCCAGAAGGGCAGCTTGAGGAACTTGGGTATCCGGGAGCCGGACTTCGGCTGCTCGACCTTGTCGGCCGGGGATACGGGGGAGTTCGCGGACACGGACACACTCCGGGTAATGGCGGGGGACGTGAGGGAGCGGCGACCGCGAGGGGTCAGAAGGAACGGCCGTAACGGCGCCGCTGCAATGCAGATGTCACTTGATGCTTGTCGCTCGCGCTGTTCAACGACGGCAACGACAGGCCGCGGACATGCAGCGGCAGAGATCGACATGCAGGCGCGCCACGAGCGGAACGCTCATGGCGATGCGGTGCGCGGCTGCTGTCTTCATGTCGAACACGTTAACACTTGAACTTTGAGAACATCAAAGGTCTTGTTTGGGTCAGACGGGGCCAATCAGAGGCAGAGTCACCCCCGGGACGCAAGAAACCCCGGCCTGGAGCGGTGCGCTCCATTGCCGGGGTTGAGGGGCTTTGTGACGAAACTTACGACACTGGCGACCCTTAAAGGACGCCTAGGGCGACTAGGACGCCTATGACTTCGCAGCACGGGCCGCGTCGTCGGCGAGGTCCTCCTGGGTGCGGTTCGCCTCCAGGTTGGCCTTGGTGCGCTCCACGCGCTCGACGACCTGGACCGACGCACGGTCGCGCTCCTTGCGCAGCACCACGAAGCTGATGGGCGCGGAGATGACGAGGGCGAGCAGCAGGACCCAGAGGAGGTTGGAGTCCCCGAGCCCCTTCGGCAGGGCCCCGACATAGACAAGTCCCCAGACCGCGAAAAAGCAGCCCACGAAGACCCCGAGGCGCATCAGCGTGTAGCGGAGCATGTCAATCCACTCTTCCGTTCCGAAATAGGCCCGAGTAGGACGAGCCCCTCCAGTGAAGCACGCGAGGGGTCGCGCCCGGCAAGGGGGTGAGCCCTCGCGCGAACCGTCAGCCGAGCGGGAGAAGCATGGTGATGTCGTCCCGGTCGTCACCGGGGGCGACGCGGATCGCGCCGGGCACACGCCCGACCTCCTTGTATCCGCACGACTCGTAGAACCGGTCGACTCCCGTGCCGCCCCGGCAGGTCAGCCGTATCGCCTCGATGCCGTCGAGCCCGCGTGCCGCGTCTGCCGCGGCGGCCATCAGGTCGCGCCCGTATCCCTTGCCCTGGTGCTTGGGATGCACCATCACCACGTACAGCCAGATCCAGTGCGTCATCAGCCGGTGCGTGTTGTACGCGAGGAAGGCGGTCGCGGCGACGGCGCCGTCCTCGTCGTACCCGACGAGCAGCCGGGTCTCTCCCTTGCTCAGCTGGGCCAGGCGCTTGAGCCACTCGGGCCGGATGTCGTCGACCGTCACGGGCGGTACGAAACCGACGGCCCCGTCGGCGTTGGACACGTCGACCCAGAGGGCGAGGACGCCGTCACGGAGGGCGGGGTCGATCTCCGGGTCCAGCCGGAAGGTAAGTGTCATAGAGCTAGATTAACTATTACCCACCCCGTGCCTCAACCGTGTTCCGCATCGCGGACAACGCAGCGAGCCCCGGCCTCACCGGCCGGGGCTCGTCGTCAGCAGGGAGGCCGTCAGACCCGCATCGCCTGCGGCGTCTCTCGCAGCGACAGGTCAGGACCCTCGTACTCACGGATCGACTCGTAGCGCGTGTTCCGCTCGACGGGGCGGAAGCCCGCCTCGCGGATCAGGTCGAGCAGGTCCTCGCGCGTCAGCTTGTTCGGCGTGCCGAAGTTGTCCGCGTCATGCGTGATCTTGTACTCGACGACCGAGCCGTCCATGTCGTCCGCGCCGTGCTGCAGCGCGAGCTGCGTCGTCTGCAGGCCGTGCATGACCCAGAAGACCTTGACGTGCGGGACGTTGTCGAAAAGGAGGCGCGAGACCGCGAAGGTCTTCAGGGCCTCGGCGCCCGACGCCATGGTCGTCCGCGCCTGGAGGCGGTTCCTGACCTTGCCGTCCTTCATGTCCACGAAGTCGTGCTGGTAGCGCAGCGGGATGAAGACCTGGAACCCGCCGGTCTCGTCCTGGAGTTCACGAAGGCGCAGCACGTGGTCGACCCGGTGCCGGGGCTCCTCGATGTGGCCGTACAGCATCGTGCACGGGGTCTTGAGACCCTTCTCGTGCGCGAGGCGGTGGATGCGCGACCAGTCCTCCCAGTGGGTGCGGTGGTCGACGATGTGCTGGCGGACCTCCCAGTCGAAGATCTCCGCGCCGCCGCCGGTGAGCGACTCCAGGCCCGCCTCGATCAGCTCGTCCAGGATGTCGGACGCCGACATCCCGGAGATCGTCTCGAAGTGGTGGATCTCCGTGGCGGTGAACGCCTTCAACGAGACGTTCGGGAGCGCCTTCTTGAGCTCGCTCAGCGAACGCGGGTAGTACCGCCACGGCAGGTTGGGGTGCAGGCCGTTGACGATGTGCAGCTCGGTGAGGTTCTCGCCCTCCATCGCCTTGGCGAGGCGGACGGCCTCCTCGATGCGCATCGTGTACGCGTCCTTCTCGCCCGGCTTGCGCTGGAACGAGCAGTACGCGCACGAGGCGGTGCACACGTTCGTCATGTTGAGGTGGCGGTTGACGTTGAAGTGCACGACGTCGCCGTTCTTGCGGGTGCGCACCTCGTGGGCGAGACCGCCGAGCCAGGCGAGATCGTCCGACTCGTAGAGGGCGATGCCGTCCTCGCGGGACAGCCGCTCACCGTCCCGGACCTTCTGCTCAAGATCGCGCTTGAGACCTGCGTCCATGCCCTCGCCCTTACCTCTCCCTACGACCCGCCACAAACTCCCGCCAACGGTACGCCCCGGAGCTCACTCCTCTTCGGGCAGCTCCCCGACGCGGTTCTCCCACTTCGTGGAGAGCACGATCGTCGTACGCGTCCTTGAGACGCCCTTCGTGCCGCTCAGCCTGCGGATCGTCTTCTCCAGGCCGTCCACGTCACTCGCCCGGACCTTGAGCATGTACGAGTCGTCGCCCGCGATGAACCAGCAGTCCTCGATCTCGTGCAGGTCCTTCAGGCGCCGCGCCACGTCCTCGTGGTCGGCGGCGTCCGAGAGGGAGATGCCGATGAGGGCGATGACGCCCAGGCCGAGCGATGCGGAGTCCACGGTCGCGCGGTAGCCGGTGATGACACCCGCCGCTTCGAGGCGGTTGATCCGGTCCGTGACGCTCGGTCCCGAGAGGCCGACGAGACGGCCAAGTTCGGCGTACGAGGCCCTGCCGTTCTCGCGCAGAGCCTGGATGAGCTGCCTGTCCACGGCGTCCATAGGTGCGATGCCTTTCATTATTCAGCGATACCGCGAGTCTATGTTCAGAATCTAAGGCACAACAGGGTCTATGCCCTATGAATCTTCAGAAAAAGGCACTCAGGAGTGCGCGACCAGGTGCTAGTCCGCCGAAGGGGCGGAGCCCGAACCGAGCTCTCCCTTCCAACGGCGGTACAGCTGATGCGGCACGCCTGCCGCATCCAGCGTCCGCCCGGCGACGAAGTCCACCAGATCCTGGATGTGCGTCGCCCCCGCGTAGAACGCCGGAGAGGCGGGCAGCACGACCGCGCCCGCCTCGTCCAGCGTCACCAAGTGCTTCAGCGTCTGTCCGTTCAGCGGCGTCTCGCGTACGCAGACCACGAGCCGGCGGCCTTCCTTGAGCGTCACGCTCGCCGACCGCTGCAGCAGATCCTTCGAGAGTCCCAGCGCCACCCCGGCCACGCACGCCGTCGACGCGGGCACGATCAGCATCCCCTTGGTCGCGTACGACCCCGACGAAGGCCCGGCGGCCAGATCCCCCGCCGCCCAGTACCGCACGTCGTCCACCGGCACGTCGAAGGTCCCGGGCTTCCCGTCGGCACCACGCCCGAGCCACTCCCGCAGGTCGTCCTGCCAGTGCGCGTCCCGGAAGGCGATGCCCGTCTCGTCGAGGATCGTCAGGCGCGAGGCCCGCGAGACCACCAGGTCCACGCTCTCCCCGGCCGCGAGCAGCGCCCGCAGCACGGCTGTGGCGTACGGGGTCCCCGAGGCACCGGAAACCCCCACGATCCAAGGCTTACGCTGCGTATCTCCTTGCTTCACGCTGTGAGCCTAGACGGTCAGGCCGCGCACCAGCAGATCGAGCAGCGCACAGACGAAGAGCGCGATGCCGATGAAGCCGTTGACCTGGAAGAAGGCGCGGTTGAGCCGCGAGAGGTCGTGCGGCTTGACGATGTTGTGCTCGTAGACGAACGCCCCGGCGACCACCGCGAGCCCCAGCCAGAAGAAGACGCCCGCTCCGGTGTCCGCCGCGTACCAGACGAACAGCGCCGTGGTCACCAGGTGACAGGCGCGCGCACCCCAGATGGCCTTGGCGATGCCGAACCGCGCGGGCACCGAGAGCACGCCGACCTCGCGGTCCGTCTCCACGTCCTGGCAGGCGTAGATCAGATCGAAGCCGCCGATCCAGATGCCCACCGCGAGGCCGAGGATGACCGCCTGCCAGGACCACTCGCCGGTGATCGCGATCCAGGCGCCGACCGGCCCCATGGCCTGGGCAAGGCCAAGGATCGCCTGCGGGAAGTTCGTGAACCGCTTGCCGTAGGGATAGACCACCATCGGGATCACCGCGACGGGCGCGAGCGCCAGGCACAGCGGGTTGAGCAGGGCGGCGGCGCCGAGGAACACGACGAGGGCGATCAGCGCGCCGGTCCAGGCGGACTTCACCGAGACCGCGCCCGTGACGAGCTCGCGGTGGGCGGTCCTCGGGTTACGGGCGTCGATCTCCCGGTCGATGACGCGGTTCGCGGCCATGGCGAACGTGCGCAGGCCGACCATGCAGATGGTGACGAGGAGCAGCCGGCCCCAGTGGATGTTCCCGTCCAGCTGGAACATCGCGGTCAGCGCGGCGATGTAGGCGAAGGGCAGGGCGAAGACCGAGTGCTCGATCATGACGAGGCGCAGGAACGCCTTGACCTTGCCGGGCGGGGCGGGCTCGGGCCCGAAGAGTTCCGGGGTCGCTGAATCAGCACTCATCTTTAGAGCCCGTACTCCTTCCAGCGGCGGTCGACCTTCGACGCCGTCTCCGGGTCGGACTCGACCATGTTCGGCCAGCCTCCGTCCCGTACGTATCCCTCTTCGGGCAGCTTCTTCGTCGCGTCGATGCCCGCCTTGCCACCCCAGAACTGCTGGTAGGAGGCGTGGTCGAGATGGTCGACGGGACCTTCGGCCACCGTCAGGTCGCGCGCGTAGTCGGTGTTGCCGAGCGCGCGCCAGGACACTTCGTGCAGGTCATGGACGTCGCAATCCTTGTCCACGACGACGATCAGTTTGGTCAGCGACATCATGTGGGCGCCCCAGATGGCGTGCATGACCTTCTGCGCGTGCTTCGGGTACTTCTTGTCGATCGAGACGATCGCGCAGTTGTGGAAGCCGCCGGACTCGGGCAGGTGGTAGTCCACGATGTCCGGGACGATCACCTTGAGGAGGGGCAGGAAGAAGCGCTCGGTGGCGCGGCCCAGCGGGCCGTCCTCCGTCGGCGGGCGGCCCACCACGATCGACTGGAGCAGCGGACGCTTCCGCATCGTCACGCAGTCGATCTTCAGCGCGGGGAAGTCCTCCTGCGGCGTGTAGAAGCCGGTGTGGTCGCCGAAGGGGCCTTCGGGGAGCATCTCGCCCGGCTCGAGCCAGCCTTCGATGACGACCTCGGCGTGCGCGGGGACCTGGAGCGGGACCGTCTTGCAGTCGACCATCTCCACGCGCTTGCCCTGGATGAACCCGGCCAGCATGTACTCGTCCATGTCGCCGGGCAGCGGCGCCGTCGACGCGTACGTGACAGCGGGCGGGCAGCCGAAGGCGATCGCGACCGGCAGCTTCTCGCCCCTGCGGGCGGCCACCTGGTAGTGGTTGCGGCTGTCCTTGTGGATCTGCCAGTGCATGCCGATGGTGCGCTTGTCGTGGCGCTGGAGGCGGTACAGGCCGAGGTTGCGCACCCCGGTGTCCGGGTCCTTGGTGTGGGTCAGGCCCAGGTTGAAGAAGGAGCCGCCGTCCTCGGGCCAGGTGAAGAGCGCGGGCAGCTTCTCCAGGTCGACGTCGTCGCCGGTGAGGACGACTTCCTGCACGGGCGCGTTGTCGGACTTCACCTTCTTCGGCGGTACGTGCGTCATCGCGCCGAGCTTCCCGAACGCCTCGCGCACGCCGACGAAGCCGTGCGGCAGCTCCGGCTTGAGGAGGCCGCCGATCTTCTCGCTGATCTGGCTGTACGACTTCAGGCCGAGCGCCTTCAGGAGGCGGCGGTCCGTCCCGTACACGTTCATCGCGAGGGGCATCGAGGAGCCCTTGACGTTCTCGAAGAGGAGCGCGGGGCCGCCGGACTTCTGCACCCGGTCGGTGATCTCGCCGACCTCCAGATACGGATCGACCTCGGCCTTGATGCGCTTGAGATCGCCCTCGCGCTCCAGTGCACGGAGCAGGGAGCGAAGATCGTCATAAGCCATGCGTCCCAGTATCGGCCACCGGCTACCCTGGCCGGGTCACCGGGGTTCGCACGCCGCCCTTCCTTCGTCGCTTGGGGAATCGCGCAATCATGCTCAGGTATCTGCCGTTCCTGCTGGTCCTGGCGGTGTGGATCTACGCCTTCATCGATGTCCTGAACACTCCTGAGAAGGAGATCAGGCATCTGCCGAAGGTGGTCTGGGTCATCATCGTGCTGCTCTTCGGCGAGGTTCTCCTCGGCCCGATCGCCTGGTTCGTCACGGGCAAGGTGCGCAAGACGCCTGCCGCCGGGGGTGTCACGCGTCCCGGGCGCGGCGGCCGCGGCGGTCAGTGGGTGGCGCCGGACGACAACCCCGAGTTCCTGAAGTCCCTCAGGGACGAGGACCCGGACGGGAAGAAGAAGGACAAGGGCAGCGACGGCTGATGGAACTACGGCTGATCGTCACCTTCGAGAAGGTCGCGACCGTCCTCAGCTTCACGCAGGCCGCGGCCGAGCTGAAGTACGCCCAGTCCAGCGTCACCAGCCAGATCCGCTCCCTGGAGTCCTCACTCGGCACCGAGCTCTTCGACCGGCTCGGCAGCCGCATCCGCCTCACGGAGGCGGGCGAGCGCCTGCTCCCCTACGCCCGGCAGATCATCGAGCTGACGGACGAGGCGCGGACCGCGGTCGTGGACGCCGGTGAGCCGAGCGGCGCCATCGCGGTCGGCACGATGGAGTCGCTGACGTCCTACCGCCTGCCCCCGCTGCTCGAACTCTTCCACCACCGCTACCCGAAGGTGCAGCTCTCCCTGCGCCCCACGCTCGGCGACGAGACCCGCCATGCGCTGCGGCAGGGTACGTACGACGTCGGGTTCCTGATGGAGCGGGAGACCGAGCACGCGGGCCTGGAGACCGAGGTCCTCGCCGAGGAGCCGCTGGTCCTGGTCTGCGCGCCCACGCATCCGCTGGCCGGGCACGGGGGCGACTCGCTCGTCACGGGCGATCTTGCGGCGGTGCAGCTGGTGGGGACGGAGCCGGGCTGCCCCTACCGGGATCTGTTCGAGGACGAGCTGCGGGTACGGAACGGCGCTCCGCCGCCCTTCATGGAGTTCGGCACGATCGAGGCCACCAAGCGGGGTGTCGCCGGTGGCCTCGGGGTGGCGCTGCTGCCGCGGATGGCGGTGCGGGACGAGCTGGCTTCGGGGGTGCTCGTCGCGCTGCCGTGGGAGCCGCCGTTCGTCCTGCACACGCAGCTGGCGTGGCGCTCGGGCAAGCGGCTTCCCGCGCATGTGCGGCTGTTCATCGAGCAGTCGGTGCGGCTGGTGCGGGAGCAGGCAGCGGAGCCGGTGAACTAGCGACTGTCCTGGGCGACTTGACGCGGTTGACCTTCAGGCTCGCGAGGACGATCAGTGGTACGCCGAGCGCCTGGACGAGCCCGATGTGGTGCCCGTAGACGGCCCAGTCGGCGACCATCGCGACCGCCGGGTAGGTGAAGGCGAGTACGGCGATCTTGGCGGTGGGCAGCTTGGCGTACGCCGCGTACATCAGGACGTACATCAGTCCCGTGTGGATGACGCCGAGCCCGACGAGCCAGCCCCAGCCTGCGCCGGTGCCGCTCATCGCGCCGAAGTCCGCGAAGGGCAGCAACAGCGGTATGCCGACAAGGACTTGAACGAGGGCGATCAGGTGGGGTCGCACACCGGTGATGCGCTTGGTGACGAGGGTGGAGAGGCCGTAGAGCAGGGCGGCGAGGAGCGCGAGGCCGATGCCGGCGAGTGAGCCGAGGTCGCCGGGACGCACCCCGGAGACGAGCACGAGACCGGCGAAGGCGGTTGCAAGCCACATGAGTTGATGCCTGGTCAGCCGCTCACGGAAGATGAGGGCGCTCATCAGCACCAGCAGGAACGGCTGCGTGTGGTAGACGACGGTGGCCAGGGAGATCGAGGTCGCCTCGTACGCCTTGAAGAGGAACACCCAGTTGAAGACGATGAACGCGCCGCCGAGCGCCGCGAGTCCGAGCTTCTTCGGGGTGAGGCCGTGGTCGCGGAAGTAGCCGCGGGCGAAGGCGTAGGCACCGAGGGCAAGGGCGCCGAACAGCACGCGGAAGAACACGACGTTGAAGGCCGAAGCACCCGACTCGACGACGAAGATCCCGAGGGTGCCGGAGAGCACCATCGCGGCGGTGAGCTGGGCCGTGCCCTTGTTCTCTGAGGTCATGGAGTTCATGCCCTGAAGCTACGAGCGGGCGTATGCGCTGGTCCACGAGCCAGTGGGGCGTCCTGCCGATGGGGTCATCGGCGGGGACGATGGCACCGGAGGAAGGTGCGCACATGGACCACTTGGATCAGGCACAGGCCCGCGCATGGCTCGCGACCGCCGTCGAGGAGGCCCGGCAGGGCCTCGCGGAGGGCGGCATCCCGATCGGCGCCGCGCTCTACGGCGCGGACGGGGCGCTGCTGGGGCGCGGGCACAATCGCCGCGTCCAGGACGGCGATCCGTCCCTGCACGCGGAGACGGCGGCGTTCCGGGACGCGGGGCGGCAGCGCACGTACCGCGGGACGACGATGGTCACGACGCTCTCGCCCTGCTGGTACTGCAGCGGCCTGGTGCGGCAGTTCGGGATCTCGCGGGTGGTCGTCGGCGAGGCCCGGACGTTCCACGGCGGCCACGACTGGCTGGCGGAGCACGGCGTGGAGATCGTGATCCTCGACGATCCCGCGTGCGTGACGATGATGCGGGACTTCGTGGCGGCACGGCCGGAGCTGTGGCGCGAGGACATCGGTGTCGGCGACGGCGTCGACTGATCCGGCCGACTAGTCGGTTAGCAGGACCAGCGCGAGCAGCCCGGGGAAGCGCGCCTCGAACTCCTCCCGGCGGAGCCGGTTGACCCGCCGGGGCCCCTCGTCCCGCTGCTCGACGAGGCCGGCTCCCCTCAGCACCCCGAAGTGATGGCTCAGCGCGGCCTTGCCGACGGGTACGTCGAAGCTGCCGCAGGCGCGGGTCCAGTCGGGGGACGACGCCAACTCCCGTACCAGTTCGAGGCGTACGGGGTCGGCGAGCGCGGTGAGCGCGGTCAGCACGGGCACCTCGTCCGGGTGGACGTGCACCGGCGCCGCGCGGTGGTGAGTGTTCGCCACGTCCGATCCCTTCCTGTCCCTTCCTGCCCTCAGCCCCTTGCCGAGTGTTCGATGAGAACCATACACTCCGAGTGTTCGCTTCCCATTGAACACTCGAAGGGTGCTCACCCATGCGCGCGATCCAGCTCCAGGAGTACGGCGGCCCCGAGGTCCTCAAGGCGGTGGACACGAGGGGCATCCCCGAGCCGGGCGCGGGCCAGATCACCGTGGACGTCGCCTACACCGGCGTGAACTTCGCCGACCTGAAGGCGCGCGGCGAGGGCTACCGCGTCCCCTCGCTCCCCTACGTGCCCGGCCTGGAGGTCTCGGGGCACGTCCGGGCACTCGGCGCGGGCGCCGAGGGCTTCGAGGTCGGCCAGGAGGTCGCCGCGCTCACCGACGGCGGGGCGTACGCGGAGGTCGCGCTCGCCGATGCGACGACGGTCTTCGCCCTGCCGAGCGGCGTGGACCTGCGCACGGCCGCCACGCTGCCCACGGTCCTGCCCACGGCACACGCGCTGCTGCACGAGGTGGGCCGGTTGCGAGCGGGCGAGACGGTTCTCGTTCAGGGCGCGGCGGGCGGAATCGGCACGGTGGTGGGCCAGTTGGCGAAGGCGGGCGGGGCGGGCGCGGTGTACGGCGTCGTATCGAGCGAGGCGAAGGCGGAGTACGCGCTGAAGCACGGATACGACGAGGTGTTCATCGAGAACTCTGGGGGCTCCGGGGACTCCAGGGACTCCAGCGACTCCGGGGACGGCTTCGCCGCCGAGGTGCGCGCGGCGACCGGCGGACGAGGGGTGGACCTCGCCCTGGACCCGGTCGGCGGCGACACCTTCCGCGGCGGCCTCGCCGCGCTCGCCGTCTTCGGGCGGCTCGTCTCGTTCGGCAACGCGAGCTCGGCGGAGCCGTGGCGGGTGGGCCAGCCGGAGCTGTACGGGACAGGGCTCGGAGTCTTCGGCTTCTCGATCCTCTCCCTCGCCAAGTCGGCGCCCGAGGCCCTGCGTGAGGTCGCCGCGCGGGCCTTCGCGAAGGTGGCCGACGGGACGGTGGAGTTGCCGGTGACGGCGGAGTTCCCCCTGGCGGACGCGGCCGACGCGCACCGCTTGATGGGGGCGCGCACGAGCACGGGAAAGCTGCTGCTGAGGGTGGCAGGTGCAGGCTGAACTGATCACTCGCTCTGCCCGTAGGCGTGCCGCAGCTCATTCCACCGGCCCAGGCTCCACGTAGACCAGTCCTTCGGCCGCCCGTCGAGCGCGTCGACGAGGAACTCGAAGTGGTTGTGCCACCCGGCGAGGCAGTCGAGGCGCAGCTCGTCGTCGCCGGCGAACTCGTTCGTGAAGCGGAGGGTCGTGGCCTGCGCTTGAGCGTGCGCCGCCTCCAGGTGGAAGCGGCACCGTCCGTGCAGGTCGATCGTGTACTCGGCGACCCGCTCCGGGTCCCACGCGGTGATGTGCCCGGAGTGGGTGGCCGCCTCGTCCCCGTTGAGCCACCGCAGCGAGACTGCGCCACCGAGCCGCGGCTCGAACACATCAGCGGCGGCCAGCCACCCCGGAAGACCCTCCGGGGTGGCCACCGCCGCCCAGACCTTCTCCACCGGGTGGGGAAGGTGAAGCTCCTGATGAAGATGCTGAACCGGCTTCCCGGTACCGCTGGAGCTCTCCGTCCTGCTTACGCCCTGCCCGATCATCGCCGTCATGGCCCAAGCCTGACCCGGTACGAGCCGTTCCGCACTCCCGGCGGAGCGGTCAGATGCCCGCGTCAGACACCCGCGTACGAGTGCTTGCCGGTGACGAAGATGTTCACGCCGTAGTAGTTGAACAGCCAGCAGCCGAAGGCGATCAGGGCCAGGTAGGCGGCCTTGCGGCCCTTCCAGCCTGCTGTTGCGCGTGCGTGGAGGTAGCAGGCGTAGGCGACCCAGGTGATGAAGGACCAGACCTCCTTGGGGTCCCAGCCCCAGTAGCGGCCCCACGCGTCGCCCGCCCAGATCGCGCCCGCGATGATCGTGAACGTCCACAGCGGGAAGACCGCGGCGTTCACGCGGTACGAGAACTTGTCGAGCGTGGCCGCGGCCGGGAGGCGCTCCAGGACGGAGGTCGCGAAGCGGCCCGGCTTCCCGCCGGAGGCCAGCTTGTTCTCGTAGGAGTCGCGGAAGAGGTAAAGGATCGTCGAGACCGCGCCCACGTAGAAGACGGCGCCGCAGAAGATCGCGGTGGAGACGTGGATCCACAACCAGTACGAGTGAAGGGCGGGAACCAACTGGTCGCTGGCGGTGTACAAGACAGTGACGGCGAGACCGAGATCGAGGAGGACCGTGGTGATCAGCGGAAGGCCGAGCCAGCTGACGTTCTTCTTCAGCGCCAGCAGCACGAGGTACACACCCACGGCCATGGTGGAGAAGGTGATGTTGAACTCGTACATATTGCCCCACGGCGCCCGCTGCACCGAAAGGGCGCGGGTGAGCACACCGCCGAACTCGACGAGGAACGCGAGCACGGTGAGGGACACGGCGATACGGCCGTAGAGGTCCCCCTTCTCGTCACCGGCCGCCGCACCAGGACCGTCCGGCACATCGCGGGTTCCGGTGACGGAGCGGGTGACGACCTTGGGGGCCGACTTCGGGCGGTCGAGGACGGCGGTGCCGCCCTTGGCCTTGACGGTGACGCCGGGCGCCTTGGCGGCGGTCTCGGTCCGGGGGGTCAGCGCGGCGGCCGTGCGGCCGACCTTGCTGCGGCTGCCGAGGATCCACTCCGCCATGTGCGCGAAGAAGGCAAGGAGATAGACGGCCATCGCGGAGTAGATCAGCACATTGCTGATGCTCGCGAGGTTCTCGTTCGGTTCGGCGGCGAGGGTGGTGGCGAGATTCATTTCTCAGCCCCTTCGGCAGGAACAACTTGGGGGGTGGAGTCACCATGCTCGGCATCGGAATCGTCGGCATGATCGGTTTGCTCGGCCTGATCGGCGTGCTCGGCTTGCTCTGCCTGATCGGCACGGTCGGGTTCGGGCGCGCTCGGCGCCTTCTCGTGAAGGTGCGCGGCGAGGTCGCCCAGCTCTTCGGGCAGCTTGGCGGACTCGCTGCGGCCGAGCCCTGCCATCTCGACGACGGTGACGCCGTCGGCGCCCCGCACGGCCCGCACCCACACGCGGCGGCGCTGGATGAACAGCGATCCGGCGAGGCCGACGATGGCGGAGACCGCCCCGACGAGCGCCCACATGCTGCCCGGCTGCTGGGAGATCTGGAAGGTCGCCCAGCGCTTGATGTCCTTCTCGAAGGTGATCGAGCCGGCGCCGTTAGGCAGCTTCATCGTCTCGCCCGGCCGCATCCGCTGCTTGAGGAGCTCGCCCTTGGAGTCCTTGAACTTGGCCATCTTGCTGGTGTCCAGCTGATAGACGTTCTGCGGCAGACCGGAGTCCACACCGAGGCTTCCGTGGTACGCGGACAGCGCGAGCACGGGGTAGTCCAGTGCGGGGAACTGGGAGAACATCTGGCCCTGGCCCGCGCCCGCGAACGTCGGCACGAAGAAGGCGTTGAAGCCGAGCTGTTCCTTCTTGCCGTTCTTGTCGCGGTAGCCGTCGAGGATCTTGATCGCGCCGGTGGCCGTGCCGTTGGAGTCGATCGGAAGGAGCGGCGTGGACTGCCTGCTGACGACCTTGCCCTTCCCGTCGCGCACGGTGACGGTCGGGGCGTAGCCCTGGCCGATGAGGTAGACCTTCGAGCCGTCGACCTCGAGCGGCTTGTTGACCTCGATGGCCTGCTTCTTCTCGGGGCCGTCGATGCCCTCGCTGTAGGTGACGTTCGCCCGGTAGGTGCGGGCCGTCCCCTTCTCGGGGCCCTTCCTCTCGAACGACGACTCGAAGCTGTCCAGCTTGAAGCTGAACGGCGCCAGGTCGTCGGTGTTGAAGAGGTTGCCGGACTTGAAGTTGTCGTACTGGGTGAGGGTGTTGGAGAACCCGTCCCCCTGGACGATGAGCTTGCCGCCCTCGGACTTGAACAGCGCGCCGACGGCGAAGGCCACCAGGAGCACGATCAGCGAGATGTGGAAGAAGAGGTTGCCCGCCTCACGCAGGTAGCCCTTCTCCGCGGCGACGGACGCCCCCGCGGCACCCTTGCCCGCCGTCAGGTCCGCGCGGAAGCGCCGCCCCTTGAGCAGACCGAGCGCGGCCTCGTGGACCTCATCGGGCCCGGCCTCGGTGCGCCACGTGGTGTACGCGGGCAGCCGGTCGAGCCGTTTGGGCGCGCCCGGCGGCCGGCCGCGCAGCTGGCCCACGAACTGCCAGGTGCGGGGCACGATGCAGCCGATGAGGGAGACGAAGAGAAGGATGTAGATCGCCGAGAACCACACGGAGCTGTAGACGTCGAACAGCTGGAACTTCTCGTAGAGCGGCCCGAGCGTGGTGTGCGCCTTCTTGAAGTCCTGGACCTTCAGCTCGTCGATGCTGGTCTGCGGGATCAGCGAGCCGGGGATCGCGCCGAGCGAGAGAAGCAGCAGCAGGAGCAGCGCGACCCGCATCGAGGTCAGCTGCCGCCACATCCACCGGACCCAGCCGACAACCTCACGGCCGGTCCAGACGAGCCACCCGGCGGCGCCGGGAGCGCGCCGGCCCCCGAAGGAGCCGGGCATCGCCCGGTCCACGGGAGCGGTGGACAGCTGGGAGCCCGCGGCGCCCAGATCACTCTGCTCTTCAGGGGCTTCGGTCTTGCTCATGGATCAGATCCCCACCGTGTAGCCGTTGGACCAGACCTGCATCTGCTGCACGATGCTGTCCCACACTCCGGTGACGAGGAGCAGCCCGGTCGCGATCATCATGATGCCGCCGATGCGCATCACCCAGACGTAGTGCTTCTTCACCCAGCTGAAGGCACCGAGCGCCTTGCGGAAGGCGACCGCCGCGAGGATGAACGGCAGCCCGAGCCCCACGCAGTACGCGACGCTCAGTATGGCCCCGCGCCCCGCGCTGCCCTGGTCGAGGGCCAGGGAGTTGACGGACGTAAGCGTGGGCCCCACGCAGGGCGCCCAGCCCACGGCGAACAGCGCGCCGAGCACCGGAGCCCCCGCGAGCCCCGCGGCCGGCTTCTTGTGGAAGCGGAACTCCCGCTGGGACAGCCAGGGCATGAGCCCCATGAAGAAGATGCCGAGAGCGATCATCAGGACGCCGAGCACCTTGGTGATGACGTCCTGGTAGTCCTGCAAGTTCTGCCCGACGAACCCGAAGAGCGCGCCCGTGGAGACGAAGACGGCGGTGAACCCGAGCACGAAGAGCCCGGCCCCCGCGGCCATCCGCCCCCGCTTGGCCTCCGCGAGGTCCGTGCCGCCGACCCCGGTGACGTACGACAGATAGCCCGGCACGAGCGGCAGTACGCACGGGGAGAAGAAGGAGACGAGACCGCCGAGGGCCGCGATGGGCAGCGCGAGGACGAGCGCTCCGTTCATGACGGTCTGGTTCGCTTCGCCGACGGCGGCGAGAGTGGACATCACCGGGAGATCACTCCTCCGCGATCAGCGGGTCGATCATCTTGCGCAGCTTGTCTTCGCTGAGCGCCTGCTGCGAGCGTGCCGCGATCTTTCCCTCGCGGTCGAGGACGATCGTGGAGGGGATGAACTTCGGGTTCATCGTGCCCTTGGGGAAGCGCAGCATCAGCTTGCCCATCGGATCGTGCAGGCTCGGGTAGGAGATCTTCCACTCCTTCTCGAACGTCAGCGCGGGACCCTTCTGCGGATCACGGGTGTTGATCCCGATGAACTGCACGTCCTTGCCCTTGGTCTCCTTCGAGACCTTCGCGAAGTTCGGCGCCTCGGCCCGGCAGGGCGAACACCAGGAACCCCACACGTTCAGGACGACGACCTTGCCCTTGTAGTCGTCGACGTCGAGGTGCTTGCCCGTGAGGGTCTCCCCCTCGAGCTTCGGCCCGTCCTGGCGCTCGCCCTTGCCGGCGGTGGCGATGCCGTCGGAGCCGGTGACGAAGTTCGTGTTCCCGGAGCCGCCTGACGTGCCGCCGGAGCTGCACGCCGACAGGGTCAGCGCGGCGACCGCGGCCCCAGCGCCCAGAAGGGCGGCGCGGCTGCGGCTACGGCTGCGGTTCGTGCTGTGGGGGGCGCGGCAGGCGGCACTCATGTGAAAAGTTTCGCATGTCTGTTTCGGGGATCTTCCGCACCCCCCGGGGTTGCGGAAAGTCCCATTTCAGACCGCCTTTCCGAGCCCCTTCCAGCCGCCCACGGGTTCCTGGCCGACCTCGAGGCCCTGCAGCTCGGCGAGGACCTTCGGGTCCTGGACGTCGAGCCAGTCGACGAACTGCCGGAAGGAGACCAGGCGTACGTCCTTCTTCCCCGCGATGTGCTTCAGGGCTTCCTCGACGGCGTCCATGTAGATGCCGCCGTTCCACTCCTCGAAGTGGTTGCCGATGAAGAACGGCGCACGGTTGGTCTCGTAGGCGCGCTTGAATCCGGCGATGTAGGACTCGGTGGCCTGCTTGCGCCAGCCCGGGTAGTTGGCCGGCGGCGCCTTCGTGGAGTTCTGCGACTGGTTGGCCAGGATGTTGTAGTCCATGGACAGGACCTCGAAGGAGTGCCCGGGGAACGGCATCGCCTGCAGCGGCAGGTCCCAGACGCCCATCTTCTTCTGGGGCCAGCGCTGACGGCCGCCGGGCGACGAGGCGTCGTAACGCCAGCCGAGCTTCTTCGCCGTCGGCAGCAGGTTCTCCTGGCCGAGGAGGCAGGGCGTACGGCCGCCGACGAGTTCCTTGTCGTAGTCGAAAGGCAGCGACGGCAGGTCGGTCCAGCCGGTATTCGTGCGCCATTCCTTGACGAAGGAGGTGGCCTGGTCGATTTCGCTCTGCCATTGCGCGGGCGTCCAGTTGGCGACCGTGCCGCTGCCCGCGCAGAAGTGCCCGTTGAAGTGCGTGCCGATCTCGTGGCCTTCGAGCCAGGCCTGGCGGACGTACTTCAGCGTCTCCTTGATGTGACCGTCGGTGAGATAGCCGATGTCGGAGGCGCCGACCGCGTTGTTCGGCGGCTTGTAGAGCCGCTTCTTCGACTCGGGCAGCAGATAAAGCCCGGAGAGGAAGAACGTCATCCCTGCGTCGTGATCCTCGGCCAGCTTCAGAAAGCGCGGGAAGAGACCGTTGCCGACCTCGCCCGCACCGTCCCAGGAGAAGATCACGAACTGCGGGGGCGTCTCACCCGGCTGCAGGGGAACGGGCTTGCCCGGCTGGTTGGGCTGCTTCCCCGTGTACGAGGTCGAACCGTCACCGATCGGCTTCGCCGGGTGCTTGTCGCCACCCCGGCCGTCCTTCGCGCCCTCCGCGGAACCGGCCGAATGGCTGCCGCCGCCCGTGCCGCAGCCGGCGAGCCCCAAAGCGGCCGCGGTCCCGACTCCGAGGCCGAGTATTCCCCTGCGACTGATGTCGCGCATTCCATCCCCATTCGTCGCGCCCTGCAGCCCTGCACGCATCCATGCATGAGGGACGCCCCGTTAGAGGGCGCGACGAACAATGGGGTTCCGACAAGTAGACACATATTGAGTGTCTTTTACCGAGAACGGACATACAGTCGCGAGCCGATTACCTGGCGTGGGCGCCCCGAAGGGGCGCGGGGAACTGCGCGCCCAGCCACGACGACGCCGCAGACAATCGACGGCAATACCAGCGGAGCGCTTATGCGCCGAACGCCTTCGCCTTCCCCTTCACCGGCTTGGCGCCGGCGAGGAGGTGTGCGGGCACGAGATCCCGCGCGGGCTCCGTGTACCCCACCGAGACGATCTTGTCGCCGCGGTACGTGAACGTCGTCAGCGAGGCGAGCGTGCACTGCCGCTTGCGCGGGTCGTGCCACAGGCGCCGCTTCTCCACGAAGCTCCGCACGATCCAGATCGGCAACTGATGGCTGACGCACACCGCTTCATGCCCACGGGCCGCGTCCCGCGCCGCGTCCAGAGCGCCCATCATCCGCACGACCTGCTCGATGTACGGCTCGCCCCAGGACGGCTTGAAGGGGTTGAACAGATGCTTCCAGTTCTCCGGCTTCTTCAGCGCGCCGTCGCCGACACCGAAGGTCTTGCCCTCGAAGACGTTGCCCGCCTCGATGAGCCGCCCGTCCGTCGCCAGATCCAGGCCCTGCGCCTTGGCGATCGGCGTCGCCGTCTCCTGCGCGCGGTCAAGGGGCGAAGCCACGACGTGCGTGACGTCACGCGGGGCGAGGTACTCGGCGACCCGGTCGGCCATCTGCCGCCCCAGCTCGGAGAGGTGGTAGTCGGGAAGGCGCCCGTAAAGGATCCCGTCCGGATTCTCCACCTCGCCGTGGCGCATCAGGTGGACGACAGTGAGCTCGCTGCCCGCGCTCATGCGGTGGCCTCCGTGGTGGATTCAGTGGCTTCGGCGGCCGCGCGCGCCGCCGCGGGCAGGGCCGCGGCGATCCGCTCGACCGCCCGCTCGTCATGGGCGGTGGACACGAACCAGGACTCGAAGGCCGACGGCGGGAGATACACGCCCTGCGACAGCATCGAGTGGAAGAACGCGGTGAAGCGGAACGACTCCTGGGTCTTCGCGTCGTCGTAGTTCCGCACCTCACGCTCGGTGAAAAAGACGGAGAACATGTTCGACGCGTTCTGCAGCCGGTGCGCGACGCCCTCCTTGGAGAGCGCGTCGGTCACAAGGGCGCGCAGCTGCCCGGAGACGGTGTCGACCCTGTCGTACGCGGCGTCGTCCAGGAGCCGCAGCTGCGCGAGGCCCGCGGCCGTCGCGATCGGGTTCCCCGACAGGGTGCCCGCCTGGTAGACGGGACCGACCGGCGCGAGGTGCTCCATGACGTCCGCCCGGCCACCGAAAGCGGCGGCCGGAAAGCCGCCGCCCATGACCTTGCCGAAGGTCATCAGATCGGGCCGCACCCCGTCGACGCCGAACCAGCCCGCCTTCGACGTACGGAAGCCGGTCATCACCTCGTCCGAGATGTACAGCGCGCCGTTCTTCGCGCACGCGTCCTTGAGGCCTTGGTTGAACCCGGGCCCCGGCGGCACCACGCCCATGTTGCCGGGCGACGCCTCCGTGATCACACACGCGATCTCGCCGGGGTACGTGTGGAACGCCTCGTGCACCGCTTCGAGGTCGTTGTACGGAACGACGATCGTGTCGCCCGCCTGGGCGCCGGTGACCCCAGGGGTGTCCGGAAGCCCGAGAGTCGCCACACCGGACCCGGCGGAGGCGAGCAGCGCGTCGACATGGCCGTGGTAGCACCCGGCGAACTTGATCACCTTGGCGCGGCCGGTGAACCCGCGCGCGAGACGGATCGCGGACATCGTCGCCTCCGTACCGCTGGAGACGAGCCGCACCTGCTCGACGGGCGCGATGCGCGCGACGATCTCCTCGGCGAGCGCGACCTCGCCCTCGCCGGGCGTACCGAAGGACGTGCCCCGGGCGACGGCCTCCTGCACGGCGGCGATCACATCGGGGTGGGAGTGGCCGAGGATCATCGGCCCCCACGAGCAGACGAGGTCGACGTACTCACGGCCGTCGGCGTCCGTCAGGTACGGACCGGTACCGGACACCATGAAGCGGGGCGTACCGCCCACAGCGCGGAAAGCGCGCACGGGAGAGTTCACACCGCCGGGCGTCACGGCCGCCGCACGGTCGAAAAGAGTCTGCGAAACTGGGGCGCTATACGGGAAGCTCACATGAACCATGGTGTCAGAGGCTTCGGACATCCTGCGGACAGGTGTTTCACTCCACGTTTTAGCCGGTGACCGTGGGGGAGGTCACTGACACGATGATCGGGTTGCGCGGCGGGGGCCGCGAGGCCTAGAAAAGCAGGGGCGGGCGCCCTGGAAAAGCAGTCGGGTGGAGATATGCATCGCGGTGGCGGACTGGGCGAGGGGACCGACGGCCTGGGTCCGCGGCGTGCCCGGCGGATCGGCAAGCACCGGCGCGAGGCGGAAGCGGCCGAGGCGGAGGCCTTGGCACGGGGCGATTCGGAGCAGGACCGGGCGGGAACCAGGAGTGGCCGGGTGGGCGGGGTGACCTACAAGTACTTCGGAGCCCCGGACGGCGCGACCGCCGCCCGCGTGCCCATCTCGATGCGCCCCGAAGAGCTCGGCGGTGATGAGCTCGGCATGGGCGGCATGTTCACGAAGATCAAGCCGGAGACGGTGGCCGCGATGGTCCTGACCGGCATCGAAGGCATACCCCTGCACAAGGTGCCCCCGCTCGAACTGGTCGTCCTGCATCCCGACTACGCCGTGGTGAAGCTCCCCATGACGGTCGTCGACCCGCTGCGCGGCGTCGGCGAGGAGTCGGTCGGCGCAGCGGCGTTCATCTGGTCCACGGTCCCCGACCGCGGCGGCCCGCGCGACGCGTTCAACGTCTACCAACTGCTGCACGAATGGCAGGACTTCAGCCACCGGCTGCATGACGCGGGGCATCAGGCGTACTGCCTGGTGTGGCCCTGACGCCCCGCGTCCCCGCGTCCCCGCGTCCCTTGTGCGTACGCCGGATCTACTCCGGCCGCAGCGCCGCCAGTTGCCGCTCGAAGGGGACAAACCCCTCGATCAGCTCCTCCTCCTGGACCGGCGCGGGCCGCATGATTCCGGCCAATTCTGTCGCCGCCCGCTCGATCCGCTCGTCCAGGCCGTCCGCGCCCCAGTCCTCGGACGCCGCGTACACGGCCGTCGGCAGGACCACCGCCCGCAGGTACGCGAACAGCGGACGCAACGCGTGTTCCAGGACCAGCGAATGCTGTGGGGTGCCGCCGGTCGCCGCGATCAGGACCGGCGTACCGGCGACGGCGTCCTTGTCCAGGACGGTCAGCACGTCGAAGAACGACTTGAACAGACCGCTGTACGAGGCCGAGAAGACCGGCGTGACGGCGATCAGACCGTCCGCGCCCTTCACCGCTTCGGCCGCCGCGCCCAGTTCCGGGCCGGGGAACCCCGTGACGTAGTTGTGCGCGATCTCCACGGCCAGGTCACGGAGTTCGACGACCTCGATCTCCACGTCGGCGTGGCGTCCGGTGGCCGCTGCCAGGCGGTCGGCCAGGAGGCGGGTGGAGGAAGGGACGCTCAGTCCCGCGGAGACGACGAGCTTCATGCGGTGGCCTCCTCGGCTTGATCCCCGGCCTGAGACGCCGCCACGCGGGCGGCGTGCGTCGGTGCGTCCGGGACGTTCGCCGGGCGGTTCTTGGCGAACTCCTCGCGCAGGACCGGGACGACCTCCTCGCCGAGGAGGTCCAGCTGCTCCAGGGCGGTCTTGAGGGGCAGGCCCGCGTGGTCCATCAGGAACAGCTGGCGCTGGTAGTCGCCGACGGTGTCGCGGAAGGACAGCGTCCGCTCGATGACTTCCTGCGGGGAGCCGACAGTCAGCGGCGTCTGGGACGTGAACTCCTCCAGGGAGGGGCCGTGTCCGTAGACGGGCGCGTTGTCGAAGTACGGCCTGAACTCCTTCACCGCGTCCTGGGAGTTCTTCCGCATGAAGACCTGACCGCCGAGCCCGACGATCGCCTGCTCCTCGGTGCCGTGGCCGTAGTGCGCGTACCGGCGGCGGTAGAGGTCGACCATCTTCTTGGTGTGCTCCTGCGGCCAGAAGATGTTGTTGTGGAAGAAGCCGTCTCCGTAGTACGCGGCCTGCTCGGCGATCTCGGGCGACCTGATCGACCCGTGCCACACGAAAGGCGCGACGCCGTCCAGCGGCCGTGGCGTCGAGGTGAACGACTGCAGCGGCGTACGGAACTTGCCCTCCCACGTCACGACGTCCTCGCGCCACAGGCGGTGCAGGAGCGCGTAGTTCTCGACGGCGAGGTTGATGCCCTGGCGGATGTCCTTGCCGAACCACGGATACACCGGGCCGGTGTTGCCGCGGCCCATCATCACGTCGACCCGGCCGCCGGCCAGGTGCTGGAGCATCGCGAAGTCCTCGGCGATCTTCACCGGGTCGTTCGTGGTGATGAGGGTGGTGGAGGTGGAGAGGATCAGGTTCTCGGTGCGGGCGGCGATGTAGCCGAGCATCGTGGTGGGCGAGGAGGGAACGAACGGCGGGTTGTGGTGCTCGCCGGTCGCGAAGACGTCGAGCCCGACCTCCTCGGCCTTCAGCGCGATGGCCACCATGGCCTTGATGCGCTCGTGCTCGGTGGGGGTGCGGCCCGTCGTGGGGTCCGGCGTCACGTCGCCGACGCTGAAGATCCCGAACTGCATGCCGGATCCGGACTGCATGGCTGACTCACTCTCCACAGGTTGTTGACGGTTCAACTATACCTGCGGAACGGTGGCGGGCCAGGGGGTATTCCCGGGCCACGCCTCGGTTCCCTGGCCACGCTTCGGTTCCCGGGCCACGCTTCGGTTCCCGGGCCACGCTTCGGCCAGGCTTGTCCGCCTCGGGAACCCCACCCGCCCCGCACGGCGTCTTGCGTGCAGTCACCACACAGCCGCACGGAGGTACGGAGGCAAGACCGGCTCATGGCACACGACGGAAACCAGCCGCGCGGCAGCATCACCGGGGCGCTCGGCGCCACCGGACACCACCGCGGCGCGCCGTACGGATTCACCCTCCGCGTGTCCGCCCTGACAGCCGTGCTCGGCTGCGCGATCGTGGCCGGCGGATTCACGGCGGCGTGGGACACCTTCGAGGGCGTCCGGGACTACGCGGACCGCAACATCGCCAACGAGGACTCCTACGTGGCCTACGCCGACGGCGGCTGGTTCCCGCTGGTGATGGTCGGTCTCGTGGAGTCGCTGCTGCTGCTCGTCCTGGCCCTCCTCGTCGTCTCCGTCCTGCACACCGCGTACGCAGTCGCCGGCGCGCACGACTCCCACGACTCCCACGCCGACGCGCGCGACGGCGGACCGCTGACCGTCCGCGAGCTGTGGCGGCGTACCCGGCGGCGCCTTCCCGCCGCCCTCGCGGTCAACGCTCTGAGCGGTCTGGTCGTGGGCGCCATGGCGTTGGCGGGCTATGTGCTGTGGATGACCGTCGAGCGTGGCGATGTGCCCGGAGTCGAGCCCACGCCCATCGGCGAAACCGCCGCCCCGCTCTACACGCTGGTGGGGTGGGTGCTGCCGATCGCCGTCATGTGCCTGGGCCCGCTGTTGTACTTCCGCCTGTCGCTGGCCACCGCCGAGACGGTCCTTGAGCGCCGCTCCCCGTTCGTGGCGCTGTACCGCTCGTGGGTACTGACCCGCCGCGCACGTACGCGCACCCTCGGCCTCGGCACGCTGCTCACCGCGGGCGCGGCACTCGTCGTCCTTCTGGCCGGGTACGCGGCCGCCCCTCTCGCCCACTTCGCCGGGCTCGGCATGCTGTGGCTCAGCGACGACAACGTATGGATCACCGGCGTGCTGGTGATGATCCTGCCCACGGCCGTGGGCCTGCTCCTGCTGCCCCCGTTGGTCATGCCGCTGGTGTGCGCGGCGTTCGCCCGTCTCCACGGAGAACTGCGCGCTCGCGAGGAGGCGGGGCGGGGGCCGGGCAAGGACTAGGCCGCGGTGGGGCCTGGGCCGCGGTGGGGCCTGGCTAGGCCGCGGTGGGGGCCTGCGGGGTCCAGCGGGGGTCCCGGCCCGTCTCCGCCAGGAGCTGCTCCAGCCCGGAGGCCCCTTCGGGTGCGGAGACCGGCTCCCCGAAGACACCCATCTTCCGGGCGGTCGGAGCCAGCCCCGCGACCGCTTCCCGCAGCGCGGCGATGACGCCGCTGCTCTCCGGGGCGGGCTCGTACTCCTGCCCCGTGGCGCGGGCCAGGTCCCAGGCGTGCACCGTCAGGTCGAGCAGTGCCATGCACCCGACGGTCTTCGCGGGCATGGCCATCGCGCCCGTGGTGCCCTCATCGGCGCCGGGCGTGGCCCAGGCGGCGACCAGCTTCCCCGCCTCGTCGGCGAAGCGGTCGCGCCAGTCGGGGCTCTCGGCCACGTAGTCGGGGGATTCGCTGAAGTCGGAGTCCTGCTTCGCGGCCAGCGCCTGGAACTGGACGATCACCTGGAGAAGGTGGTTGACCAGGGCTTTTACGTCGTACTCGGCGCAAGGAGTGGGGGAGTCGAGGCGCTCATCGGGGATGGCGCGGACCACGGGGACGGCGTGCGTGGTGGCCGCCTTCAGGAGGTCGGCCAAGCTGTTCTCACTCATGGCGTGACGGTAAGGCGGCGGCCACTGCCGTGGCTTGAAGAAACACGACACGGGCGAGAGACCCCGGCATACGATCCAGCCATGGCCGACGCTTCCGCTTCCGCCTCTGCTTCCGCCTCTGGGTCCGCATCTGGGGCGGCTCCCGGCCCGAGGCCGCGGACCGACACCCGCGGCATCGTCGACGCCGCCGGGCTCTTCGCCCGCGTGCGTTTCCGCCGCATCGCTCCGGGCGCGGCCGTACTGCGCCCCTACGTGGAGCAGTACTGGCTGATCGACTGGGACCTGACCGAGCCGTACGCCTCGCACATCGTGCCGCACCCGTCCGTGAACGTCGTCTTCCAGCGACTCCCCGGGCAGGAGCCGTTCGCCGAGGTGGCGGGGATCGGCCTCGACCTCTTCACGCAGAAGCTGGAGGGGCGGGGCCGGGTGTGCGGGGTGAAGTTCCGTCCCGGCGGCTTCCGGCCGTTCGCCCCGTCGGCGCCGGTGTCCGCGTGGACGGGGCGACGGCTGCTGCCCCTGGAGGAGGTGTTCGGGGAGGTCCCCGAGGGCGCGCTGGACGCGGTGCTCTCCCCCGCCGATGAGCACGCGCGCGTGGCGGCCCTCGACGCCTTCCTGCTGAGCCTCGGGCCCACGCCCGACCCCCAGGCCGACCTCGCCATGGCCCTGGCAGAACGCATCCGCACGGACCGCGGGATCCGCCGGGTCGGTACGTTCGCACGGGCGGAGGGCCTGTCGGTCCGGGCCCTGCAGCGGCTCTTCTCGGCGTACGTGGGGGTCGGCCCGAAGTGGCTGATCCTGCGCCACCGGATCCACGAGGCGCTGGAACGCGCGGAAACGGACACAGAGGTGGACTGGGCAGAACTGGCGGCAACGCTGGGCTACGCCGACCAGGCCCACCTGATCAGGGACTTCACAACAACGGTGGGCGTGCCCCCAACGGCGTACGCACAGGCTGATTGAGAGCTGGGGCGGGCGGGACGGGCGGGACGGGGGGGGACGGGGGGAAACCCGCCGCGGGGCGATTGTCAGAGGCACCGTCTAGCGTCAAGACATGGAGAACCCGCCGCCGCGAGCCCCCGCACCCGTACAGCTCGAACCCTGGTCGGACGACGACCTCCCCCTGCTGGTCGCGAACAACTCGGCCGAGATGACCGCCCACTTGGGCGGGCCCGAGACAGAAGAAAAGCTGCTGGCCCGGCACCGCAGGTACCTCACGATGAACGGCAGCGGCCAGATGTTCCGCATAGCCCTCGGCACGGACGCCGTCGGCTCCATCGGCTACTGGGAGACCACCTGGCAGGGCGAGCCCGCGTGGGAGACGGGTTGGGGCGTACTGCCCGAGTTCCAGGGCCGCGGCATCGCGGCGACAGCCGCATGCCTCATCATCGCCGAGGCCCGCTCCGCCGACCCCCGCCGCCATCTCCACGCGTTCCCGTCCCAGGACCACACCGCCTCCAACGGCGTATGCAGAAAAGCCGGTTTCACGCTCCAGGGTCCGTGCGACTTCGAGTACCCCAAGGGCCACTGGATGCGCTGCAACGACTGGAGCGTCGACCTGAGCAGCGCCGACACCCCCTGACGGACTCCGCCCCATGCCACGATTCCCCCATGCTCATCGCCCGCTCCGCCGCCCTCTTCGCCCTCGCCGCACTCTTCGAGATCGGCGGCGCCTGGCTCGTCTGGCAAGGAGTGCGCGAACACAAAGGGTGGGCGTGGATCGGCGCGGGCGTCATCGCACTCGGCGTGTACGGCTTCGTGGCCACGCTCCAGCCCGACGCCGAGTTCGGCCGCATCCTCGCCGCGTACGGCGGCGTCTTCGTCGCGGGATCCATCGCCTGGGGCATGGTCGCCGACGGCTACCGTCCCGACCGCTGGGACGTGACCGGGGCGCTGATCTGCCTCGCGGGCATGGCCGTCATCATGTACGCGCCGCGAGGCCGCTGAGGGCATCGACGACCCCGCCTATCCTTGGCCGAGGATCAGGACAGAACGTACGTACGCCATAGGAGCAGCCATGACCGCCGCCGCGAACGCCGCGAACGCCGCGCCCGCCGCCACCCGCATCGCGATCGTCACCGGCGCGAGCAGCGGCATCGGCGCCGCCACCGCGCGCGGACTCGCGGCCGCCGGCTACCGCGTCGTCCTCACCGCCCGCCGCAAGGACCGCATCGAAGCCCTCGCCGCCGAGATCACGGCCGCGGGGCACGACGCGATGGCGTACGCCCTCGACATCACCGACCGCGACGCCGTGGACGAGTTCGCCACCGCCTTCCGCAAGGTCGCGGTCCTCGTCAACAACGCGGGCGGCGCGCTCGGCGCCGACACCATCGCCACCGGCGACCCCGCCGACTGGCGCCAGATGTACGAGACGAACGTCATCGGCACCCTGAACATCACCCAGGCCCTGCTCCCCGCACTCACCGCGAGCGGCGACGGCACGGTCGTGGTCCTCTCCTCCACGGCCGGCCACGGCACGTACGAGGGCGGCGGTGGCTACGTGGCCGCGAAGCACGCCGAGCACGTCCTCGCCGAGACCCTCCGCCTGGAGATCGTCGGCACTCCGGTGCGCGTCATCGAGGTGGCCCCCGGCATGGTCAAGACGGAGGAGTTCGCCACGACCCGCTTCGGCGGCGACGAGGAGAAGGCCGCGAAGGTCTACGCGGGCGTGTCCGCCCCCCTCACGGCGGAGGACGTGGCGGACACGATCACCTGGTCGGTAACCCGCCCGCCCCACGTGAACATCGACCTCCTGGTGGTCCGCCCCCGCGCCCAGGCCTCAAACACGAAGATCCACCGGGAGCTTTAACCCTCCGGGGCCCGCCCGCACCAGACGCGAGTCACCCACATCGGTGAACGCGTCGTATCGCCATGCCTGTTGGCGTCTGACCTGCCTAGGCTCAGGTCGACAACCAAAAACAGAACGGCCCTCGGCCGGGACTGCAATCCCGGCCGAGGGCCTGACCACACAGGAAGGCCTAGAGCTTCCTCATGGCTAAACGCGAGCCTAACGCGCTCCCACCGCAGTTCATGGACCTCGAAGTCCCTGAGTACGCCTACATGTTCGGCTTCTTGCAGGCCGACGGGCATCTGTCACAAGAGGCAGGGCAGAAGGGTCGACTGAGCGTCGAGATCAACGTGCGCGACATCTCAATCCTGCGCGAGTTCCAGCGCCTGACTCCGTACAACAGCACCATCAGCGAGCGCACCCGGGCCACGAACTTCGCCGAGAACCATCACTCGGCCATGTGGAGCCTGTACTCCCTCGAAGCGCGGACCAAGCTGAACCAACTCGGCCTGCCTTACGGTCGCAAGTCCAAGACGATCACCCCGCCACGCGTCGAGTTCTCGCGGCGCGACTACCTGCGGGGAGTCATCGACGCTGACGGCGCAGTGGGGTATTGCAAGGACGGCAGCCCCTACATCTCTCTCACAACGGCCAGCACTGCCGTCGGTGTCTATCTCTGCCGCTACGTCCGGCAGCTCACGGGCATCCAGCGCTTCATCAAACGCAACACCCGCGACAAGATCTACAACATTCCCTTTACGCGGGAGACAGCCCAAGCCCTGGGAACGGATCTCTACTACCCAGGCTGCCTCGCTCTGGAGCGCAAGCAGGCAGCCGTCGACTCGTTCACCTCGTGGGAACGTCCCGCTGGCATGAGAGCTGTCAGCGGCCGACGCCTCTGGAAGGAGTGGGAGGACCGAATCCTGCTCCAGCTCAGCAACGACGCGACTGCGGCCAAGGAACTGGGACGAACCGAGAAGAGCTGCCATCTGCGCCTGTGGCGGCTCCACACCGGCCAGGTACCGATGCCGAGCGGGCGCTAGCACGCTGAGAGTGGGGCCCGAGCTGACAACAGCTCGGGCCCCACTCTCATTTCAGCCCTTCACGCAAATGAATTGCTTAAGCTTCGCCACGACCTCAACAAGGTCACGCTGATGCTCCATGACCTGCTCGATCGGCTTGTACGCGCCCGGGATCTCATCCACGACACCCGAGTCCTTACGGCACTCAACGCCCCGCGTCTGCTCCTCAAGGTCCTGCACCGTGAAACGCCGCTTCGCCGCGTTACGGCTCATACGCCGACCCGCGCCATGTGAAGCCGAGTTGAAGGCCTTCTCGTTCCCGAGCCCCTTCACGATGTAAGAACTGGTCCCCATAGAGCCGGGGATGATCCCGTACTCGCCAGAGCCCGCACGGATCGCCCCCTTGCGAGTCACCAGCAGGTCCATCCCGTCGTACCGCTCCTCCGCCACATAGTTGTGGTGGCACGAGATCTCCTGCTCGAAGGTCGGCTTCGCCTTCTTGAACTCCTTGCGGATCACGTCCTTGAGGAGCGCCATCATGATCGCGCGGTTGTACTTCGCATACTCCTGAGCCCAGTAGAGATCATTTCGGTACGACGCCATCTGCGGGGTCTCGGAGACGAAGACCGCGAGGTCACGATCGACCAGGCCCTGGTTGTGCGGCAGCTTCTGGGCCACCCCTATGTGGTGGTCGGCCAGCTCCTTGCCAATGTTCCGGGAGCCGGAGTGCAGCATCAGCCACACGACCCCGTCCACATCGAGACAAGTTTCGATCATATGATTTCCGGATCCGAGCGTTCCCATCTGCTTCGTCGCCCGCTCCTGACGGAATTTGACCGAATCGGCGATCCCGTCGAAGCGCGACCAGAAGTCGTCCCACGCGGACGTCCCGAACCCATGCAGCCGCCCCGGATCCACCGGATCCGCATGCATCCCCCGCCCCACCGGAATCGCAGCCTCAATCTTCGACCGCAGCCGCGAAAGATCCCCCGGCAAATCATTGGCCGTCAACGAAGTCTTCACCGCCGACATCCCGCAGCCGATGTCGACGCCCACCGCCGCAGGGCACACCGCCCCCTGCATGGCGATCACCGAGCCGACCGTCGCACCCTTGCCGTAGTGGACGTCCGGCATGACGGCCAGGCCCTTGATCCAGGGCAGGGTCGCCACGTTCTGGAGCTGCCGGAGTGCGACGTCCTCCACCGAGGCCGGGTCCGTCCACATCCGGATCGGTACCTTTGCCCCGGGAACCTCCACGTACGACATAACGTCCTCATTCCCCCGTAGTGCCCTGTAGTTCAACAGAAGTCTTGAAAGTGTCGAAGCGCAAATACCGGCGCCAAGGTCAACGAAAGGGATCACGGACCGGCGTCCACGGCATTGCGTGCGATACACATTGTGTCCACCGGTCGCCCACCAGCGGCAACCCAATATCCCCGGCGAGAAGGAGCCCATACGGTGCAGCGGAAGGCCTACGTACCAGGCGTCGCGGCTCTCATCGCGGCGCTGCTCGCCGGCTGTACGGGCGGGGGCGCGCTCGGCGGGGAGCCGGACGACTCGAAGCCCGGCGACACCGGCGGGACGACAGCGGCCGCCGAGCCCGGCAAGTACCGCACGCTCCCCGAGCCCTGCGGCCAGGTCGACCGCGGCACGCTCGACTCGATGCTGCCCGGCATCGAGGAGATGCCGGACGAGGAGCAGCAGGAGAAGGCGTACGAGGGTGCGCCCACCGTCACGTACGACACCGACCGGCGTGTGGGCTGCCGCTGGAAGGTGGAGTCCTCGGACGCCACCCACCATCTGCTCGTCGACTTCGAGCGCGTCGTCTCGTACGACAACGCCGTGAGCGATGACACCCGTGCGACGGAGGTCTACGCGTCGAAGGTGCAGGAGGCGGATCTGCCCGAGCCCTCCGATACTCCGTCCGACACCCCGTCCGACAGCCCGTCCGCCGATGACGAGGAGGGGGCGGACCCCGAGCCGTCCGACGGCGCCACCACAGATGCTTCCGGCGACACCAGCGGCTCCGGTGACTCCAGCGACTCCGGCAACTCGTCGGAAGATGCCGTCACTCCTCCCGCCCTGATGCCCCGCATCCTCGACGACCTGGGCGACGAAGCCTTCGTCGACGACGCGCTCACGACGTCCGCTTCGGCGACCCGGCACCGCACGGTGACTGTGGTGTTCCGCACGTCGAACGTCATCGTGACCGTCGAGTACGACGAGCAGCCGGGGCGTCGCACCGAGCTGCCCGACAGCAAGGAAATGCAGGACAAGGCGCAGGAACTGGCCGGAAGCCTGGCCGACAGGTTCTCCGATTAGGGACGGTTCGGACGGGGCACCGGCTCCCCGGAAGCGGAGTCGTCCGCGTCGGGCACGGCGTACCGTGGCCCATCGAACCGACGACAGCCGTCTTGAGTGACTTGAGTGAAGGAACCATGCACCGACCAGCACAGCGACTCACCCGCATACTCACCTGCGCAGCCGCCGTACCGGTGATCCTCATTGCCTCCGGCTGCTCCTCCGACTCCGGCTCGGGCTCGGACGGGGCCAAGAAGGACTCGGGTTCAAAGGCTTCTGCCTCTGCCTCGGGCAAGGACAAGGCCGCGACCGTGGAGAAGGCCGCGTTCGGCAAGCTGCCCGAGCCCTGCGACGTCCTGTCGAAGAAGACGCTCGACGACCTCGTCCCGGAGGCGAAGGACAAGTCGGGCAAGGCGGGCACGTCCGATGACACGTCGGCGCGCGGCACCTGCTCCTGGGACAGCCTTGAGAACAACGGCGTCGACGGCTCGCAGTTCCGCTGGCTGCGCGTCTCGCTGATGCGCTTCGACTCGGACGCGTCGCTCGGCAGCGGCGCCAAGCGCGCGCAGAACAACTTCGCGAAGCAGGTCGCGGACGCGCAGGCGACGGAGGGCGCGAAGAGCGTCAAGACGGAGCCGGTGCCTGGTCTTGGCGACCAGACGACGGTCGTGCACTACGACCTGAAGAAGGACAAGGAATACTTCAAGCAGCAGACGGTCGTGACGCGCGTGGAGAACGCCGTCGTCACGATCGACTACAACGGCGCGGGCCTGGCTGGCGACAAGGCGCCGAGCTCGAAGGACCTGTCCAAGGACGCCGAGAAGGCCGCGAAGGAGGCCGCCGAGGCGGTCGTCTCCGCGAACAAGGCGGGCGGCGCGAGCGAGGGCTCGGGCAGCGGCTCCAAGGACCCGAAGGCCTCCGAGGACCCGAAGGCTTCCAAGGGCTCCAAGGACTCGGGCTCCGAGTCCAAGTCCAGCTCCAAGCCCAAGAGCTGACGCCGGGCGCATAGCGCCCACGTGCGCGTCTCGCGCGCAACTCGCGCGTAACTCGCGGCGATTGCACGGAAGTTGTGGAGCCCGGCCCCGTGGTGGCCGGGCTCCTGCCGTACCGGCACACCGGCTTCCGCATGCGTGTGCCAGGCTGTCGCTCGCAACAAACCGAACAGGGAGGGGTTCGCGGGTGGCCGCGATGCAGCTGACACGCACGCACCGAATACTCATCGGCGTGGTCGTCGCCGGTGCGGTCGTCATCGCCGGCATCGGTTTCGCGGGGTCGTACGCGGCCGTGCGCGAGCTCGCCGAGCAGAAGGGCTTCGGCAGCTTCTCGGTGGTTTTCCCGATCGGTATCGACGCGGGCATCTGCGTCCTGCTGGCGCTCGATCTGCTGTTGACGTGGATCCGTATCCCTTTCCCGCTGCTGCGCCAGACGGCGTGGCTCCTGACGGCGGCGACGATCGCCTTCAACGGCGCGGCGGCCTGGCCGGACCCGCTGGGCGTGGGCATGCACGCCGTCATCCCGATCCTGTTCGTGGTCGCCGTCGAAGCGGCACGGCACGCGGTGGGCCGGATCGCGGACATCACAGCCGACAAGCACATGGAGGGCGTACGCCTCACCCGCTGGCTCCTCTCCCCCGTGCCCACCTTCAAGCTGTGGCGCCGGATGAAACTGTGGGAGATCCGCTCCTACGAGCAGGTCATCCAGCTGGAACAGGACCGCCTCATCTACCAGGCCCGCCTCCAGGCCCGCTTCGGCCGCTCCTGGCGCCGCAAAGCCCCCGTCGAATCCCTGATGCCACTGCGCCTGGCGCGGTTCGGCGTACCCCTCGCCGAGACGGCCCCCGCGGGGCTCGCGGCGGCGGGTATCGAGCCGGCGCTGCTTCCGCCTGCGCCGGAGGTGCAGCAGCGCCCGGAGCTGACCACGCCGTCGGCGCCCGCGCCGCAGCTGGAGGCCGAGCCCCAGCCCGAGCCCCAGCCGGAGCAGCAGGAGCAGCAGCCGGAGGCCCCGGGGGCGCACGTGAGCCCGTGGTTCGCGGCTCAGCAGCCTTCGTACGTTCCTGAAGAGCCGCACGACCAGTGGTACGCGGACCAGCAGGCCTATGCGGAACAGCAGGCCTACGTCGAGCACCAGGAGTACCTGGAGCAGCAGCAGGCGTACTTCGACGAGCAGGGCCGTGCCGGTCAGGCGGAGGTCGACCCGGCGTTCCAGGTCCCCTCGGGCGCACCCGGCCGCACTCGCCCGCTCAGCGGCCAGCGTCTGATCCCGGGTCCGCGCGAGGAGGCGGGAGAGGCTGCTGGAGAGGCGGCCGAGGAGCTGCCGGTTCCGGATGACGTTCCCGGGCTGCCGGACGACGTCTCGCGCGACGAGGCGTACTTCGTGGCGTTCCGGAAGTACGTGAGCGAGCGCGGTGACTACCCCAACGCCCGCCAGTTCGGCCTGTACCTGATGGACCTGTACGGCGTGACCGGTCAGGCGGGCGGCCCTCCGGCGGAGAGCACGCTGCGCCCGTACCTGCGTGACTTCCGGGGCCGCTACCAGGAGGAGCTGGACTCCGAGTACAGCGCGTAGCCGAGGCTCAACCCACGCTGCGGGCGCGCTTCTTGCTGCTCTCGCCCCAGATGGCGAGGGCGGCGCCGACGACGAACAGGGCGAGGTATCCGGGGGTGGGGATGTCCCACCACTTGTGGAAGAGGCCCCACGGGTTGTCCCCGAAGGTGCGTCCGGCTGCGCCGAGCGCGCCCTGGATCCCGACGACCCATCCGACGATGGCGATGATTTCCTTCATACGTCCACGATCGCTCGCCCCGGGGCGGTGTTCGTCCTGCCCCGGAGTGATCTCCCGGTAGTCCAAAAGATGCAAGCCCGCCGCTTCGCGGCGGATGTCTCCCACGCGATGGGGGCGCCGCCCAGGCAACTGGACGGCGCCCCCATCTACGTACCGCTACGCCCCCAAGAGCTTGCGCACCCTCTCCGCACCCACCGCAAGCAGCAGCGTGGGCAGTCGCGGGCCCGTCTCCCGGGTTACGAGGAGCCGGTACAGGAGCGCGAAGAAGGACCGCTGCGCGACCTTGATCTCCGGCGGGAGTTCCTTCGCCGTCGCGTCCGCGGAGAATCCGGCCCGCACCTTCGGCACGCCGTACACCAGGTGTGTGAGCCCGTCGAGGGACCAGTGCGAGTCGAGGCCGTCCAGGAGCAGCCGCAGCGACTCGCGGCCCTCGTCGTCCAGGGACGAGAGCAGCTCCGTGTCCGGCTCCGCGCGGACGATCGTGCGTGCGTCGGCCGGGACCTGGGTGGTGATCCAGTTCTCGGCGCGGTCCAGGCGAGGCCGCGCCTCGTCCAGGGACGAGATCGGGTCCGTCGGGTCCAGGTCCCGCAGAATCCGCAGCGTCTGGTCCTCGGCGCCCGCCGTGACGTCCGCGACGGACGCGAGCGTCCGGTACGGCAGCGGACGCGGCGTCCGCGGCAGCTCGCCCGCAGCGGTCCGCACCGCACGCGAGTGCGCCGCGGCGTCGGCGGGCAGCACCGTCCCGTCGGCGACCTTCGCGTCCAGCTTGTCCCACTCGTCGTAGAGCCGCTGGATCTCCTGGTCGAAGGCGATCTTGAAGGACTGGTTCGGCTTGCGGCGCGCGTACAGCCACCGAAGCAGCGGCGCCTCCATGATCTTCAGCGCGTCGGCCGGAGTCGGCACGCCGCCCTTCGACGACGACATCTTCGCCATCCCCGAGATCCCCACGAAGGCATACATGGGACCGATCGGCTGCACGCCCGCGAAGATCTCGCGCACGATCTGCCCGCCGACCACGAACGACGACCCGGGAGACGAGTGGTCCACGCCGCTCGGCTCGAAGATGACGCCCTCGTACGCCCAGCGCATGGGCCAGTCGACCTTCCAGACCAGCTTGCCGCGGTTGAACTCGCTGAGCAGGACCGTCTCGGTGTGCCCGCAGTCAGCGCACACGTACGAAAGCTCGGTGCTCTCGTCGTCGTACGACGTGACCGTGGTCAGGTCCTTCTCGCACGCGCCGCAGTACGGCTTGTACGGGAAGTACCCGCTGCCGCCGCCGCTGCCGTCGTCCTCGCTCGCGGCGCCGGAACCCTCGGCGGCCTCAAGCTCGGCCTCGTCGACCGGCTTCTGCGACTGCTTCTGGCCGCCCTTACCGGGGGCCTTCTTGGTGCGGTACTGGCCGAGGATCGCGTCGATGTCACCGCGGTGCTTCATCGCGTGCAGGATCTGCTCGCGGTAGACGCCCGAGGTGTACTGCTCGGTCTGGCTGATCCCGTCGTACTCCACGCCCAGCTCGTCGAGCGCCTCGGTCATGGCCGCCTTGAAGTGCTCGGCCCAGTTCGCGTACGCGGAACCGGCCGGGGCGGGCACGGAGGTGAGGGGCTTGCCGATGTGCTGGGCCCAGGACTCGTCGATGCCGGGGACGCCGGCCGGGACCTTGCGGTACCGGTCGTAGTCGTCCCAGGAGATCAGGTGCCTGACCTCGTGCCCGCGCCGCCGGATCTCGTCCGCGACCAGGTGCGGGGTCATGACCTCGCGGAGGTTGCCCAGGTGGATGGGGCCCGAGGGGGAGAGCCCGGAGGCGACGACGACCGGTTTGCCCGGGGCACGACGCTCCGACTCGGCGATGACCTCGTCCGCGTAGCGGGAGACCCAGTCGGTGGTATCAGTGCTCTGAGCCACGATCGGCACGCCTTTCTTCTTCTGCTCTGCTTCTACGTGAGTACCGCTTGTCGGAGTCATTCTCCCAGGTCGCCCCGCAACCGCGAAAACCGCTTTTCACCCCGTGGGATACTCGAATTTCTAGACCCCCAGCAACCAGGCACCCGAGCAGAACGGCACCCATTCATGGCCTCGGTCACGTCCCTCACCGCCTCCGTCCACCAGCGCCTCGCGGACGCCCTCTCGGCTGCCCTGCCGGAGGCCGGCACCGCCGACCCGCTGCTGCGACGAAGCGACCGGGCCGACTACCAGGCCAACGGGATCCTGGCCCTCGCCAAGAAGGCGAAGGCGAACCCGCGCGAGCTCGCGACGAAGGTCGTGGACGCGATCGACGCTCCTGACCTGCTGAAGGACGTCGAGGTCTCGGGCCCCGGCTTCCTGAACGTCACGGTCACCGACAAGGCGATCACCGAGAACCTCGCCGCGCGCGCCGCCGACGGCGACCGCCTCGGCGTGCCGTACGCCGAGAAGGCCGGTACGACGGTGGTCGACTGGGCCCAGCCGAACGTGGCCAAGGAGATGCACGTCGGCCACCTCCGCAACTCGGTGATCGGCAACTCCGTCGTCAAGATCCTCGAATTCACCGGCGAGAAGGTCGTCAGCCGCCACCACATCGGCGACTGGGGCACCCAGTTCGGCATGCTCGTGCAGTACCTGATCGAGCACCCGGACGCGCTGGGCCACCAGGCGGCCGACGGAACCGAGCAGGCGGGCGAAGAGGCGATGTCCAGCCTCAACCGCGTCTACAAGGAGTCGAAGGTGCTCTTCGACTCCGACGAGGAGTTCAAGACGCGGGCCCGGCGCCGGGTGGTCGACCTCCAGGCGGGCGACCCGGAGACCCTCGCGATCTGGCAGCGGTTCGTGGACGAGTCGAAGGTCTACTTCTACTCGGTCTTCAACAAGCTGGACGTGGAGATCGCCGACGAGGACATCGTCGGCGAGTCCGGCTACAACGACATGCTGGCGGAGACCTGCCGCATGCTTGAGGAGTCCGGCGTCGCGGTCCGGTCGAACGGCGCGCTGTGTGTCTTCTTCGACGACGTGAAGGGCCCGGACGGCAACCCGTCCCCGCTGATCGTCCAGAAGTCCGACGGTGGCTTCGGGTACGCGGCGACGGACCTCTCCGCGATCCGCGACCGCGTTTTCAACGTGAAGGCCGACACCCTCCTGTACGTGGTGGACGCGCGGCAGTCCCTGCACTTCAAGATGGTCTTCGAAACGGCCCGCAGGGCGGGCTGGCTGACGGACGACGTCAAGGCGGTGCAGCTCGGCTTCGGCACGGTGCTCGGCAAGGACGGCAAGCCGTTCAAGACGCGTGAGGGCGAGACGGTACGCCTCATCGACCTGCTCGACGAGGCGATCGACCGGGCGTCGGCCATCGTCCGTGAGAAGGCCCAGGACCTCTCCGAGGAGGAGATCGCCGAGCGCGGCGCCCAGGTGGGCATCGGCGCGGTGAAGTACGCCGACCTGTCGACGTCGGCGGTGCGCGACTACAAGTTCGACCTGGACCAGATGGTGTCCCTGAACGGCGACACGAGCGTGTACCTCCAGTACGCGTACGCCCGTATCCAGTCGATCCTGCGCAAGGCCGACGACGTCTCCCCCAAGGCCCACCCTGAGCTCGAACTGGCCGACGCCGAGCGGGCGTTGGGCCTCCACCTCGACCAGTTCGCGGAGACGGTGGCGGAGGTCGCGGAGGAGTACGCGCCGCACAAGCTGGCCGCGTACCTGTACCAACTGGCGTCGCTGTACACGACGTTCTACGACAAGTGCCCGGTCATCAAGCCGAAGCCGCCGCAGGACGTCGCGGAGAACCGCCTGTTCCTCTGCGACATCACCGCCCGCACCCTGCACCAGGGCATGGAGCTCCTCGGCATCAGGACGCCTGAGCGCCTCTAACCCCGAAGCGCGTCCCCGAGCCTCCGCAGTCCCTCGGCGATCTCGTCGGGGGACTGCGTCACGAAGCACATCCGCAGCGTCGTCGGGTCCGGCTCCCCGGCGAAGAACGGCGCCCCGGGAACGTACGCCACGTCATGCTTGACGACCTCGGGGAGCAAGGCGGCGGTGTCGTATCCGTCGGGCAGCTTCGCCCAGACGAACATGCCGCCCTCCGGCCGGAGCCAGCTGGACCCTTCCGGCAACGCGGCCCCGAGCCCCGCGAGCATGGCGTCCCGGTGCACGCGGTACTCCCCCGCGACGTGCGCGACATGCGCGTCCAGGTCGCTGTCCGCCAAGTACCGTGCCGCAGCGAGCTGATTGACCGTGGGCGTGTGCAGATCCGCGGCCTGCTTGGCGATGGCGCAGGCACGCAGCAGCGCGGCGGGCGCCCGCAGCCAGCCGAGGCGCATGCCTGGCGCCATGACCTTGGAGAAGCTTCCGAGCAGTACGGTGCGGTCCTCGGCCCCGGGGTACGAGGCGATCCACGGCACGCGCTCGCCCTCGAAGCGCAGCTCCCCGTACGGGTCGTCCTCGACGATCCACAGACCGCGCCGCGCGGCGACGTCCGCGATCGCGGCGCGGCGCCCGGCGGGCATGGTGCGGCCGGTGGGGTTCTGGAAGGTGGGGACGGTGTAGAACAGCTTGGGCCGGTGCAGGGCGACGAGTTCGTCGAGGGCGTCCGGTTCGATCCCGGCCTCGTCGCACGGTACGGGCACGACATGCGCGCCCGCGAAGCCGAAGGCCTGGAGGGCCGCGAGGTAGCAGGGGCTTTCGACGAGGATGGTCTCGCCGGGCTCTATGAGGGCGGTGGCGAGCAGGGACAGCGCCTGCTGCGATCCGGTGGTGACGATGAGGTCGTCGGCTCCGGTCGCGAGCCCGCGCACGGAGAACCGCTCGGCGATGGCGGCGCGCAGGGCGGGTTCGCCCTCGGTCGTGGAGTACTGGAGCGCGCGCTCGGGCTGCTCGGTGAGCACGGCTTGGAAGGCTGCGGTGATGCCTTCCTTGTCGAAGAGGCCGGGTGCGGGAAGCCCGCCCGCGAAGTTGATGACCTCGGGCCTCGCGGTCACGGCCAGGATGTCCCGTACAGGAGAGCCCCCTACCGAGGCGGCACGCGCGGCGAGCGGCGGGGTGGGTGCGACGGCGGGGGCAGGCTCGGTGACGGTCACGGCGGCGGCTCCTTCGGCACGGTCGGATGGCTCGATTCGCACCCTAGGCACGTAAGTGCCGCCTACACACGCCATTCCGGAATGCGGGCCCAACTACTCTGCCGGGTCCGGCACATCGTCATTGCCGCGATTCGTCTTCGTCCACTTCTTGCTGTCGAGCGAGTACCCGAAGACAGGACGGCCCTGGTCGCCGCTCGTGGCGAACGGCTTGCCCGTGTCGTCGATGCGGACCGTGCCGTGCCGGGTGCCGCTCGACCACTCCAGCTCCAAGTACCACCGTACGTAACGGGTGTTGGCGGTCGCGTTGATGTAGAACGCCTCGGGGTCGCTCGCGCTCACCTTGTAGGGGAAGCCGCTCTCCCCACCCTGCGGCGTCGGGCGGGGCACCGACGCGTCCAGGTTGACGTCGAAGGAGTGCTGGGGCACGCTGCCGCCGCACCCGACGCCGAGGTATCCCATCTTGTAGTTGTTCCACGCGAGGGGCGCGCTGGTTCCGGCGACGCGGACGTTCAGGGACTCCAGGACGACGGTGTCCTTGCCCGTGCCCTGCACGGTCAGCTTCACGGTCTGATCCCGGGCGGAAACCGCGCCGTTCGCGGACACCCAGCCGGCGGCATCCTGTTCGTTGGGGGGCGGGGAGAGGGTGCCGGGATTTTTGTCGACGAGGTAGGGATGGCCGCAGGGAGCATCCCAGTACTGAGGCTGGGTGGAAACGGTCACTGGAACAGCACCGGCGCCGCCACCACCGCCCTTGCCGCCGCCCCCGGGGCCCCGAGACTCGCCCCCACCACCCTTGCCCTTGTCTCCACTCTCCGGCTTGTCGGATGCCGCCGACTCCTTGCCGCCCTTGCCCTTGCCGGGCTCCTTCTCTGAGGGCGACGCGGACACGGCGTCCGGGCTTCTGTCCAACTCCCCACCCTCCGCGCTCGGGGAGTCGGTGGAGACATGGTCACGGTCACCGCCGCCGGATGAGGCCTGTACGGCGACGACGGTGGCACCGAGCGCGAGAACGACACCGGCGGCAACGAGCACACGCGCCCTGGGCACCCGCCTCCCAACCGCCGCAGGGGCAGGACCAATCACGACGCCGGGCGCACGATCACCGTCCACGGCACCGGGCGCCGCAACAGCAGCAGAGGACGCCTCCTCCTTGCGATCCCCTCGCGACGCATCGGCCAGGATCCACCGCCGGTGGACCTCGACCATCTCCTCCCGCGAGGCCCCGCACGCCCGCGCGAGCCGCTCCAACGGAGCGAACTCCGTAGGTACGGCCGTCCCGTTGACATACCGGTGCAGCGTCGACGTCGACACATGCAACCGCTTGGCAAGCGCCCCGTAACTGAGCCCCGACCTCTCCTTCAGCTCCCGCAGCAACTCCGCGAGATCGCCAGCCCCCACGCTCTCCCCATCCCATCCGGCCGTTCCAAGGAACGGAGTTTCCGCAGTTCACAGCGGCACAAGCGTCCCAACGTCCCCAACTGCCGTCCCACGCTGGCCCCTGGGACGAAACCCCGCACAAGCTGTGGCCATACAAGCACGCCACATCCGGGAGCCCCTCGGCGCGGCTCGCGTCGCTCCCGTCACACCGAAAGAGACCAGCCATGCGATTCAGCACCAAGGCCACCGCAGCCGCCGCGGCCCTCACCGCAGCCCTCTCGCTCACCGCACTCGGCAGCGCCGCCTCGGCCGCGACCCCCGCCGCGAAGTCGGCCCCGGTCACCTGCACCGCCGCCACCACCAAGGTCACCGTGCAGGAGGTCGACCGCCCCATCAACCACCTGCTCCTGAAGGCCAAGAACACGGGCACGAAGACGTGTTACGCGTACGGCGCCCCGTTCCTCCGCTTCGACGAGGCCCAGGCGGCCACTCCGTGGCTCGACGCGAGCATGCCCCAGGCGGTCGTCACCCTCAAGCCGGGCCAGACGGCGTACGCGGCCATCGGCACGTCATCCCCCGAGGGCACGAACGGCTCCCAGGCCCACAAGCTGGAGGTCCACTTCTCCAACAGCGCGATGAACGGCAGCGTGGGCAACCCGGCAGACGCGAAGCTCCCGCAGGCTGGCGTGTACGTGGACAGCTCGGCGTTCGTCACGTACTGGCAGACGTCGGCATCGGACGCGCTGATGTGGTGACGCCCCTAGCCGGCCGCAGCGAAGCAGCAAACGTAGGGACCTACTAATTAGCGTGGTACCTGCGGGTGGGTGGCTGATGGAGCCTCCATCCCATGCGGTCACGCGCGGGCCCGGTGGGGGCTGACTTTCGTGGGCTGATGTACGAACGGGCCCCAGATTCACCAATCCCTCTCCACCGACCCACAACCCACAACCCGCTTGCACCAAAAGACAGCAGCAACGAGCAGGGGGGGGGCGGGACTTTCGTCGCGGGCGAGGGCTGGGGGCTTGTGGCGCGGGTGCGGGTGCGGCATGCAAACAAGTCCCACGCCTACGCCGCAAAACCCCGCCCGCAGAGGGAGCGAGGGGGAATTTCCTGCAATGGCCGGTGGGCAATAGACAATGGACGGCGATTGGCGCGCATCGGGGCCCGTCGAGGACGCATCGGGGACGCGAGTTGCGGATGTGCTGCGAGTGGCTGGCCGTGGGGACGGAATGCAAGAAAGTCCCACCCCCTCCCCGCAAACCCCCAGCTCGCATCGGGAGCACCCGGGATTTCTCTGCACTGGGCCTCTGAACCTCAATCCACCAACGAGCGGCGGCCAGGCGACGGCCGCGCCCCCTCCCCCCCCTCCCCGTTGCTGCGTCTTTGCTGGCGCGCCGCCCTCGCCGAGAGCCATGCCCCCGTCGTGAAAACCCAGCGTTCAATCCATGGCCACGTCCGAACGTCAGCCGACGAAAGTCAGCCCCCACCGGACCCGAGTGTCCCCCCAAGGGATGGAGGCTCGCTCAGCCACCCACCCACAGGTACCACGCTAAATGCATTGCAACTCGCCTCAGCCACCCACACACACCAGCAGGTAAGTACCGCACTAATTAGTCGGTACTTGTTCGCAACCGCAGGGCCCCACGAGGATCAAGGGCGTACCCAGAAGCACCGAAACCCACGCCCCTCAAAGGAGCCCCCATGCCCAGCAACACCCCCACACCCACCAACACATCCACCCCACCAACACCCCCACACCCACCCCCACCCCCCAACCCCCCACAACCGTCCTAGGCCTAGGCCTAATGGGCACCGCCCTCGCCACCGCCCTGATCAAAGCCGGCCACCCGACCACGGTCTGGAACCGCACCGCCTCCAAGACCGGGCCCCTGGCCGCCCAGGGCGCGACCCCCGCGGCCACGGCCAGGGAAGCCATCACCGCAAGCCCCCTGATCATCGTCTGCCTCACCACCAACGCGGACGTACGCGCCCTCCTCGCCCCCGAGGCGGAGGCCCTCGCCGGTCGTACGGTCGTGAACCTCACGAACGGAACGCCCAACCAGGCAAGGGAGTTGGCGGACTGGGCGGCGGCCCACGGCATCGCGTACATCGACGGCGGCATCATGGCCGTCCCCCAGATGATCGCGACGCCCGGCGCGTACATCCTCTACAGCGGCGCGGACGAGGCAGTCTTCGCGACCCACCGCCCCACCCTGGAGGCGCTCGCGGACACCAAGTGGGTCGGCAACGACCCCGGTGGCGCAGCGCTCTACGACCTGTCCCTGCTCACGGGGATGTACGGCATGGTGATGGGCGTGGCCCAGGCGTACGCGCTGATCGGCAGCGGAGGCGTACCGGCCCGGGAGTTCGCGCCGCTGCTCAGGGAGTGGGTCAACGCCATGACGGACGGCCTGGTGCCCGGCATGGCCGAGGCCCTGGACTCCGGGCAGCACCTCACGGACGTCTCGTCCCTGGAGATCAACCAAGCCGCGCTCCCCAACTTCCTTACGGCATACGCCCAGGCGGGGATCAGCGACGAACTCTTCAGGCCGCTCCAGGGCCTCTTGGACCGCTCGATCGCCGAGGGCCACGCGGCGGACGGGCTCTCGCGCCTGGCGACCCTGCTCAAGAAGGGCCAGGCCGTGCCGGCCTAAGGCACCAGCACGACCTTCCCCGTCGTCTGCCGCCGTTCCATGGCCGCATGCGCCCGCGCCGCCTCCGGCAGTGGGAACGTCTGGACCGCCGGTACCAACTCCCCCTTGGCCGCCGCCTCCAGGGCCCGCCGCTCGTGGTCGGGGCCGTCCTCGGGCCGGGCGATCAGCTGCATCAGCGCGTTCGTGACGGTGATGCCGCGCTCCTCCACGACTCCCGCGTCCGGCTCGAACCCTTCCTGCGAGGACCAGCCGATGACCACGTAACGCCCGCCCTCGCCGATGAGGCCGAACGCGGCGGCCGACTTCTCGCCGCCCACCCCGTCGATCACGACCGTCACCTGGCGCCCGTCGAGGCGCTCGCGCACGGTGTCCGCCCAGCCGGGCTGGTTGTAGTCGACGGCGAGATCGGCGCCGAGCTCCCAGACGGCCTCGACCTTGTCGGCCCCGCCTGCGGCGCCGATCACCACCGCCCCGACGCCACGGGCGTACTGCACCACGAGCCGCCCGATGCCACCGGCGGCTGAAGTCACCAACACCACGTCGGAAGATGTGAGTTGGGCTACGTCCAGAAGCCCCATGGTCGTCGACCCTGTCACCACCATGGCCACGGCGGACTCGAACCCGAGCCCGTCCGGCACCTCGTGCAGCTGGGCGAGGTCGGCCACCGTCAGTTCGGCGTACCCGCCGGGCTCACTGCGCGGGGTCACGACGGCCCGACCGAGCCACGCGGGATCCACCCCGGGGCCCACCGCGTCGACGACTCCGGCGACTTCCCCGCCGAAGACGGAGGGCAGCTCGGGCAGCGGCGGCGCCATGTCACTCGCGTCGCCGCGCCGCATGACGGTCTCGACGTAGTGAACTCCCGCCGCCCGTACGGCGATCCGCACCTGGCCCGGCCCCGCGAGGGGGTCGGGCAAGGTCTCGTACGTCAGATTCTCGGCGGGCCCGAACTCGTGCAGCACAACGGCGCGCATACGTCCTCCTCAGAACGTCGACGGTCCGTCGGCCGGACGTCGATACACACCACCCTGCAACCTCAAGCAAACTTGAGGTCAAGCGGGAGCCAGTTTAAGAGCTTCCACTCAGAACGTCCGCTCAGAACTTCCGCTCAGAGCTTCCGCGCCACCTCAGTGGCCCAGTACGTGAGGATCATGTTCGCGCCCGCGCGCTTGATGCCGGTGAGCGACTCCATGATCGCCTGGTCCCGGTCGATCCAGCCGCGCTCGGCGGCGGCCTCGATCATCGCGTACTCGCCACTGATCTGGTACGCCGCCACCGGCACGTCGACCGCGTCGGCGACCTTGGAGAGGATGTCCAGGTAGGGGCCCGCCGGCTTCACCATCACCATGTCGGCGCCCTCGTCGAGGTCGAGCGCCAGCTCGCGCAGGGACTCACGGGCGTTGGCCGGGTCCTGCTGGTAGGTCTTGCGGTCGCCCTTCAGGGACGAACCGACGGCCTCGCGGAAGGGGCCGAAGAAGGCGGACGAGTACTTGACGGTGTAGGCGAGGATCGAGACGTCCTCGTGCCCGACCTGATCCAACGCGTCGCGGATGACACCGACCTGACCGTCCATCATGCCGCTCGGCCCCACCACGTGGGCGCCCGCGTCCGCCTGGACCTGCGCCATCTCCGCGTACCGCTCAAGGGTGGCGTCGTTGTCGACGCGCCCCTCGGCGTCGAGGACACCGCAGTGACCGTGATCGGTGAACTCGTCGAGGCACAGGTCGGACATGACGATGAGGTCGTCACCGACCTCGGCGCGCACGTCGCGCAGGGCGACCTGGAGGATCCCGTCCGGGTCGGTGCCGACGGTCCCGGCGGCGTCCTTCTTCTCCTCCTCCGGCACTCCGAAGAGCATGATCCCGGAGACCCCGGCCTCCATCGCCTCGACGGCGGCCTTCTTCAGGCTGTCGCGGGTGTGCTGGACGACGCCGGGCATGGCGCCGATCTCCACGGGGGCGCTGATCCCCTCGCGCACGAACGCGGGGAGGATCAGGTCGGCCGGGTGGAGGCGCGTCCCGGCGACCATGCGCCGCATGGCGGGGGTCGTCCGAAGGCGGCGGGGCCTGGCCCCGGGGAAGGATCCGTACTTGGTCACTGTTCTCACTCACCTCATGAAAAGACTCTGGCCCCGGCTGAAGGATCTCAGCCGGGGCCAGGCAAATTTCCAGCCCGTCCGGCGTTTGAGGACGAACTCGGCGCAGCCGGTGATTTACGGTACGCCGTATCCCGCTCACCGCCGAAGGCTACGGTGCCGTACGCCGCCTACGGGATCCCGGCCGCCGCTCGCTGGGCCGGGTGACGGGGTCCCCCGCGTCGAGCGCAGCCATCCGACGCCGCGTTCCGAACTCGGCGAGCGCCTCGGCCAGCTTGTGGACGGAAGGTTCCGGAGCCATCACGTCCACCCGGAGCCCGTGCTCCTCCGCGGTCTTGGCGGTGGCGGGGCCGATGCAGGCGATGACGGTCACGTTGTGCGGCTTGCCGGCGATGCCGACGAGGTTCCGCACGGTGGACGAGGACGTGAAGAGCACGGCGTCGAAGCCGCCGCCCTTGATCGCCTCACGCGTGTCCGCCGGGGGCGGCGACGCGCGCACGGTCCGGTAGGCGGTGACGTCGTCGACCTCCCACCCGAGATCGATGAGCCCGGCGACCAGCGTCTCCGTGGCGATGTCGGCGCGCGGCAGGAAGACACGGTCGATCGGGTCGAAGACCGGGTCGTACGGCGGCCAGTCCTCCAGGAGACCGGCGGCCGACTGCTCACCGCTGGGCACCAGGTCGGGCTTCACGCCGAAAGCGACAAGCGCCGCGGCCGTCTGCTCACCCACCGCCGCGACCTTGATCCCGGCGAAGGCGCGGGCGTCGAGCCCGTACTCCTCGAACTTCTCGCGTACCGCCTTGACCGCGTTGACGGAGGTGAAGGCGATCCACTCGTAGCGGCCCGTGACCAGGCCCTTGACCGCGCGCTCCATCTGCTGCGGCGTGCGCGGCGGCTCCACGGCGATGGTCGGCACCTCGTGCGGCACCGCTCCGTAGGACCGCAGCTGGTCGGAGAGCGAGGCCGCCTGCTCCTTCGTACGCGGGACAAGTACGCGCCACCCGAAGAGCGGCTTCGACTCGAACCACGACAGCTGGTCGCGCTGGGCGGCGGCGGACCGCTCACCGACCACGGCTATGACGGGCTGGCCTCCGTCGGGCGATGGCAGCACCTTCGCCTGCTTGAGGACCTGGGCGATGGTGCCCAGGGTCGCCTGCCAGGTGCGCTGACGCGTCGTCGTACCGGCGACGGTCACCGTCATCGGGGTGTCCGGCTTGCGTCCGGACGAGACGAGTTCACCGGCGGCCGCGGCCACGGAGTCCAGGGAGGTCGACACGACCACGGTCCCGTCCGACGTCCCCACCTCGCTCCAGCAGCGGTCGGACGCGGTGCGCGCGTCGACGAAACGCACGTCCGTGCCCTGGGCGTCGCGCAGCGGAACACCCGCGTAGGCGGGTACACCGACCGCCGCAGCGATGCCGGGCACGACTTCGAAGGAGATGCCTTCGGCGGCGCAGGCGAGCATCTCCTCGGCCGCGTACGTATCGAGGCCGACGTCGCCGCTGACGGCACGCACGACCCGCTTGCCGCCCCTCGCTGCCTCCATGACAAGATTGGTGGCGGCTCGCAATGACGAGGCTTCGGCGATCGCTGACGCGTCGTCAACTGCCCCTGGCTGAGGTGTGTCCACACCTCCCCTGGCATGCGCGCGAACGACGTCGAGCACATCAGGCTCGGCGATCAGTACGTCCGCTCGGGCCAGCGCCTCGACGGCGCGCAGCGTAAGTAGTCCCGGATCTCCGGGTCCGGCACCCAGGAAGGTGACGTGCCCGTGTGCGGGAAGGCCGGGAAGGTTCGAGGTGGGGCTCAAAGTGCTCGCTCCCCCATCAGACCGGCCGCGCCCTTGGCAAGCATCTCGGCAGCGAGTTCGCGGCCGAGCGCCATGGCTTGGTCATGCGTCTCAGGCACGGGACCGGTGGTGGACAGCTGCACCAGCGTCGAGCCGTCGGTTGCCCCGACGACGCCGCGCAGGCGCATTTCCTTGACAATCTGCCCGTCGGCCAGCAAGTCGGCCAACGCACCCACAGGTGCGCTGCAACCGGCTTCCAGGGCGGCGAGCAGGGATCGCTCGGCGGTCACGGCGGCCCGGGTGTACGGGTCGTCGAGCTCGGCGAGCGCGGCGGTCAGTGACGCGTTGGACGCGGCACATTCGATCGCCAGTGCCCCCTGGCCGGGGGCGGGCAGAACTGTGTCGACCGACAGGAAGTCGGTCACCTCGTCGATCCTGCCGACGCGGTGGAGCCCGGCGGCGGCGAGCACGACTGCGTCGAGCTCCCCCTTGTGCACGAACCCGATGCGGGTGTCGATGTTCCCGCGGATCGGCACGGTCTCTATGGCGAGCCCGTGGTTGCGGGCGTAGGCGTTGAGCTGCGCCATGCGGCGGGGCGAGCCGGTGCCGATGCGCGCGCCGCTCGGCAGCTCGGGGAAGGTCATCCCGTCGCGCGCGATGAGTACGTCGCGGGGGTCCTCGCGCAGCGGGACCGCGGCCAGGGCCAGGTCGTCCGGCTGCGCGGTCGGCAGGTCCTTCAGCGAGTGGACGGCGAAGTCGACCTCGCCGGCGAGCAGCGCGTCGCGCAGGGCCGTCACGAAGACGCCGGTGCCGCCGATCTGTGCCAACTGCTCACGGGACGTATCGCCGTACGTCGTGATCTCCACGAGCTCTACGGGGCGGCCGGTCAACTGCCTCACTGTTTCGGCCACTTGCCCGGACTGGGCCATGGCCAGCTTGCTGCGCCGTGTCCCGAGCCTCAGTGCCCTCTCGGTCATGCCCGGCCTCGATTCGGATCTGTTTGCGATGCGTTCTGATCGGTGGGTTCATTGATCTTGTCGGCCCTGCTGACGGCGGCGACCGTCTGCGGGTCGAGGTCGAAGAGGGTGCGCAGCGCGTCGGCGTACCCGGCGCCGCCGGGCTCGCCGGCCAGCTGCTTGACCCGCACGGTGGGTGCGTGGAGCAGCTTGTCGACGACGCGGCGGACGGTCTGGGTGATCTCCGCGCGCTCCTTCTCCGGAAGTCCGGGGAGCCGTCCGTCGAGCCGCGCGATCTCGTTCGCGACGACGTCGGCGGCCATGGTGCGCAGGGCGACCACGGTCGGCGTGATGTGCGCGGCCCGCTGGGCTGCGCCGAAGGCGGCGACCTCGTCGGAGACGATCGCGCGGACCCGCTCCACGTCGTCGGCCATGGGGGCGTCGGCGGAGGCCTCGGCGAGCGACTCGATGTCGACGAGGCGTACGCCGTCGATGCGGTGCACGGCGCCGTCGATGTCGCGGGGCATGGCCAGGTCGAGCAGGGCGAGCAGGACGTTGCCGGTCTCGACGATCGAGGGGCCGCGGCGGCGCTCGGGCACACGCCCCGTGGCGGTCACGGCCGCGGCGAGCGCGGTGATGGTGTCGGCCTCGCTCGCCGGGTCGTCGCGGCGCTCGGCGGGTGCGTTGTCCACCCAGGCCGCGTGCTGCTCAAGGGTCGCGGCGTCCATCCCGGCGACGGCTTCCTCGCCCATGACGGAGAACCCGACCCCGCGGGGCACGGCCGCCCCGTCGCCGGAGAGCCCGAGCGGGCAGGCCTCGTCGGAGTCGGCGGCGGCGTCGTGCGGGGCGGAGGGGGCCGAGGACGCGGGCACGCGCGGCGCGCCCACGGTGACGGGCGCACCCGTACGGTCCGCGACCCCCGCCGCGACGGCCTCCGCCGTCAGGACGAGACCGGTCGCTCCGGTGCAGGAGACCGCGACATCTGCACGTGTCAGTTCGGCCGCCACCTGGTCCATCGGCACGGCGCGCGCGACGGTGCCCGTGCCGCCCTCCGCGAGGATCTCCGCCAGGCGGTGTGCCCGGTCGAGGGTGCGGTTGGCGACGACGACCTCGTGGACCCCGGCGCGCGCGAGCGTGGCCGCGGCGAGCGAGGACATGGAGCCGGCGCCGATGACCAGGGCGCGCTTGCCCTTGGCCCAGGCCTCGACGGGCTCGCGCCCGGCGAGCTGTTCGAGGCCGAAGGTCACGAGCGACTGCCCGGCCCGGTCGATGCCGGTCTCCGAGTGGGCGCGCTTGCCGACCCGCAGGGCCTGCTGGAAGAGGTCGTTGAGGAGGCGCCCGGCGGTGTGCAGCTCCTGGGAGCGCGCGAGGGCGTCCTTGATCTGGCCGAGGATCTGCCCCTCGCCGACGACCATCGAATCCAGGCCGCAGGCCACCGAGAACAGGTGGTGGACGGCTCGGTCCTCGTAGTGGACGTACAGATAAGGGGTGAGCTCTTCGAGGCCCACACCGCTGTGCTGGGCCAGCAGCGTGGACAGCTCGGCGACGCCCGCGTGGAACTTGTCCACGTCGGCGTACAGCTCGATGCGGTTGCAGGTGGCGAGCACGGCGGCTTCGGCCGCGGGTTCGGCGGCGAGCGTGTCCTGAAGGAGCTTGGCCTGCGCGTCCACGTTGAGCGCGGCCCGCTCCAGGACGCTCACCGGAGCGCTGCGGTGGCTCAGCCCTACGACGAGGAGACTCATGCCGGCATCACGGCGGGGACGTCCCCGTCGGGTCCTTTCCGCTGCTGCTTGGCGGCAGCGGGAGGCACGGCACCGTCGGCCGCGGCTTCCTCGCCGGCCTTGCGCTGCTCGTGGAAGGCGAGGATCTGCAGCTCGATGGAGAGGTCCACCTTGCGTACGTCGACGCCGTCGGGCACGGAGAGAACGGTGGGCGCGAAGTTCAGGATCGAGGTCACACCGGCGGCGACGAGCCGCTCGCAGACCTGCTGGGCGGCGCCCGCCGGGGTGGAGATGACGCCGATGGAGACGCCGTTGTCGCTGATGATCTTCTCGAGGTCGTCCGTGTGCTGCACCGGCATGCCCGCGACGGGGGTGCCCGCCATCGCCGGGTCGGCGTCGATCAGGGCTGCGACGCGGAAGCCACGCGAGGCGAACCCGCCGTAATTGGCGAGCGCCGCACCGAGGTTACCGATGCCGACGATCACGACGGGCCAGTCCTGGGTCAGGCCGAGCTCGCGTGAGATCTGGTAGACGAGGTACTCGACGTCGTAGCCCACACCGCGCGTCCCGTAGGAACCGAGGTAGGAGAAGTCCTTGCGCAGCTTCGCGGAGTTGACCCCCGCGGCGGCCGCGAGCTCCTCGGAGGAGACCGTGGGCACCGAGCGCTCCGACAGTGCGGTGAGAGCGCGGAGGTACAGCGGAAGCCTGGCGACGGTGGCCTCGGGAATCCCTCGGCTGCGGGTCGCCGGTCGGTGAGTTCGGCCAGTTGCCACGGTGCTCCTGCGGGTAGAGCGGGGCTGCAGGCGGTCACACGTCCCCAGACCGCCCCGTCGAAAGCAGGCTATGTCTTTGTGAACGCGTGCACAAAGATGGTGTCCGATTTGCCCGGCCAACGTGACCGGGGTCACGCGCCCCCGGCGCACTCTGCGGGAACCGGCGCACATGAGGCTGCGGTGCTCACTTGATGGGGGCAAAACCGCACACTCTCCTCACGATCATCGCCCCCGAGACCAAAACCGCCCACGATCCTAAGGGACCATTCGGGCCGTTTGGACTCGTCGGTCAGTGACGATTCGGACTACGGAGCGAGCTCGCGGCGCAGTCGATCTTCGTTCACGCGCCAGAAGGTGTGCTGCTCCCCGTCGACCAGAACCACCGGGATCTGTTCCCAGTAGGCCCGGTTGAGCTCTTCGTCCCGCGTGATGTCCTTCTTCTCCCATACGACTCCCAGCTCGCCGCAGACCTTCTCGATCACCAGCTGTGCTTCATCGCACAGATGACAGCCGGGCTTACCGATCAAGGTGACCGTCCGGTCCTGGGGCTTCTTCTTCTCCGTACGGCGAAAAATCGGGCTCATGACACCATTCTCGCCCCGCCGACGCGCCGCGAGGGCCGTCTCTTCGGCCGCCTCTTTAACGGTGCGGTCGCGCAGAGTTCACAGCACCGAATCCTGCCGACTCCGGAACGACCGAACGAACTAGCTATGCTCACGACATGGCCGCTCTCGGATGGCTCACCCCCCGTAGGCGCTCCGCCACCGCGCGGAGCGTGCTGGCAGGCGAGGCCTCGGCTGAGGCAGCGCGCAAGTCCTCGCAGGAGCTGGAGGAACTGGCGGAGGCCGCCGCGCCCGACGAAGCCGAGCAGGAGCCGGAGTTCCCGGTCTTCGGCGACGACAAGGCCGCTGCCTTCTTCGACCTCGACAACACCGTGATGCAGGGCGCCGCGATCTTCCACTTCGGCCGCGGCCTCTACAAGCGGAAGTTCTTCGAGCGCCAGGAGCTGGCCAGATTCGCCTGGCAGCAGGCGTGGTTCAGGCTCGCGGGCGTCGAGGACCCCGAGCACATGCAGGACGCGCGCGACAGCGCCCTGTCCATCGTCAAGGGCCACCGCGTCGCCGAGCTGATGTCCATCGGCGAGGAGATCTACGACGAGTACATGGCCGAGCGCATCTGGCCCGGCACGCGCGCCCTGGCCCAGGCCCACCTGGACGCCGGCCAGAAGGTCTGGCTGGTCACGGCCGCCCCGGTGGAGACGGCGACGATCATCGCGCGCCGCCTCGGCCTGACCGGCGCGCTCGGCACGGTCGCGGAGTCCGTGGACGGCGTCTATACGGGAAAGCTCGTCGGCGAGCCCCTGCACGGCCCCGCGAAGGCCGAGGCGGTACGCGCGCTCGCGTCGGCCGAGGGCCTGGACCTGGCCCGCTGCGCGGCGTACAGCGATTCGCACAACGACATCCCGATGCTCTCGCTCGTCGGGCATCCGTACGCGATCAATCCCGACGCCAAGCTGCGCAAACACGCACGTGAGCGGGACTGGCGCCTGCGGGACTACCGCACCGGCCGCAAGGCCGCCAAGGTCGGCATCCCGGCCGCGGCGGGCGTCGGCGCCATCGCGGGCGGCACGGCCGCGGCCATCGCCCTGCACCGCCGCCGCCACTGAACATTCTCTCGGTCCTACCCCGCCCGGGCTCTCGCCAGTCACGTTGGTAGCACTCGGCCACAACACGCCCCGTGCTTAGACGGAATGTGACCCTTTTCGATCAACAAGCGTTCACTGTGCGCTACTTGATCGGGCATAGACCGGTAACAGAAGCGACGTAATCGGTGATTTGAGCAACTGGGTGTAGTGCCGCCTGTACGAAGCGTTATTCTCCTCAGACGCATTACGGACCCCACACGTCGCTACGACGGGTGAACGGTTCCGCACTGCACGTGATGGAAGCTCTGCCTCTGGGAGTCCCGTGTACCCACACGTCGGGGTTGACGCCTCGGGCCTGGCTACGCTGCGCGCAACGGTCGCCGACCGCTTGCGCGGCTTCGTCCCCACCGCGTACGCCGGCCCCGCCGTCCCCGCATTTGCCGTCCCCACACCCGCCGGGCCCGTCTATGCCCTGGCGGACAGCGGCGCGGCGGTCAGCAGACGGGCTCGTTCCGCCTCTGCCGCCACCTCAACCCCCACCCCCCGCCGTCCCGCCGCGGACAGCGACAGCGCCCGCATGATGGACCTCGTCGAACGCGCCCAGGCGGGCGAGTCCGACGCCTTCGGCCGTCTCTACGACCAGTACAGCGACACGGTCTACCGCTACATCTACTACCGCGTCGGCGGCAAGGCGACCGCCGAGGACCTCACCAGCGAGACCTTTCTGCGCGCCCTGCGCCGCATCAGCACGTTCACCTGGCAGGGCCGTGACTTCGGCGCCTGGCTCGTCACCATCGCTCGCAATCTGGTCGCCGACCACTTCAAATCGAGCCGTTTCCGCCTCGAAGTGACCACAGGCGAAATGCTCGACGCCAACGAGGTCGAGCGCAGCCCCGAGGACTCCGTCCTGGAGTCCCTCTCGAACGCCGCACTGCTCGACGCCGTGCGCCGCCTCAACCCCCAGCAGCAGGAGTGCGTGACCCTGCGCTTCCTGCAAGGCCTCTCGGTCGCCGAAACCGCTCGGGTCATGGGCAAGAACGAGGGCGCGATCAAGACCCTCCAGTACCGCGCCGTGCGCACGCTCGCCCGGCTTCTCCCCGACGACGTGCGCTAGCGCCGCGCGCCGTCCATCGCCCTCTGTAGCCGTGCGGAGCGCTCAACTCACGCTCCGTGGCGGCCAGATGGCCGTCACGGAATTTGGGCGGTCCGATCATCCTCCGTCCGTAACCCAAGTGCCGCGACGCTCGTTGTGCGGGATGCAGGCTCCCTGTGGTCGCACCCTGACTACCTCCGCTCACTCGATCGTGTGGAAGTGCTCAGGTCGTGCAACCCTCAGGACCCCCTGGGGAGTCGACCGTCATGACGAGAGGAGGTGCCGCCAGTGATCGCGAACGTATCGGCACACCGGCGGGCGAACGCCTTCGCCCAGGCCCTGGAGGAGCAATCCGACCAGAGCCCGGCGGCCGAGCAGTCCGAAGGTTCCGTCACGCCCGATCCCGTGCCGTCCGAAAAAGCGGCCCCGGACAGGATGTTGACCCTGGCGACCGGCCTCGGCGAGCTGCCGAAGCCGGAGCTTGATCCCGAGGTCAAAGTGGTCCAGCGGGCCCAGCTCGTAGCTGCCATGGAGGCCATGCTCCTTGAGGGCACGGCCGCGGGCGGTGGGACCATCGGCACCTCGGTGCCCGAACAGCGGTCCCGCAAGGGTGCCCACCGGGCCACGGGACTGCGCAAACTGAAGCCACGCTCCCGGCTGTCGCAAGGCATCGCCGCGGGCGGGCTCACCGTCGGCGTGGCCGCCGGCGCGTTCAGCGGGGTGGCCGCGGCCAGCTCCGACGCGCTGCCGGGCGATTCGCTGTACGGCCTGAAGCGCGGCATGGAGGACCTCAAGCTGGGCATGGCCGACGGCGACAGTGACAAGGGCGGGGTCTATCTCGACCACGCGTCGACGCGCCTGAACGAAGCCCGCCGGCTGATGGAGCGGGGCCGCACCGGCGACCTCGACCACGAATCCCTGGGCGAGGTCAGGCGAGCCCTCTCGGGCATGCGGCACGACGCCACGGAAGGCCACCGCCTTCTCCACCAGGCGTACGAGAGAGACGGCTCGCTCGGCCACATCCAGACCCTGTCCGCCTTCGCCGAGTCGCACCGCAGGAGCTGGAGCGACCTGCAGAGCCGGCTGCCCGTCCAGCTCGGCGACGTGGGCGAGGAGGTGACCTCGGTCTTCGACGCGATGGACCAGGAAGTGGACCCCCTCCGCTCCCTCTTCCCCCGCACCCCGGACACGAGCGACGCCCCCGGACAGCCGAGCCAGGGCGACTCCTCCGGCTCGTCGACCCCCGACAGCCCCTCGTCCCCGGATTCGTCTCCGAGGGAGGGCTCGAGCGCCGACAACAGCAGGCCGCACCCCTCCACATCGGACGGCGGCAGCGAGGACGACGGCCTCCTCGGCGGCAACACGGGCGGTCTCCTGGACCCCCCGAAGTCCGACACGACCCCGAGCAGCCCGCTGGACGGCGGTTCCTCCGACAAGGAGTCCCCGTCGGCCAAGCCGGATGTCACGGTGCCGCCGATCCTGCCCGGCTTGCTGCCGGGCCTGGGGATCGACGAAGAGGACGCGAAGTAGCGGTACGCATGAGGGAGGGCCGGACCCAGTGGGTCCGGCCCTCCCTCATGTCAGCCCTCAGAAGAACACGGACCGCCGCTGCACCAGCAGCTTGTACAACGTGTGCTGAATCTGCTCCCGGACCTGATCGGTCAGGTTGAACATCAGCATCGGATCCTCCGCCGCCTCCGGCGGATAACCGTCCGTGGGAATCGGCTCCCCGAACTGGATCGTCCACTTCGTCGGCAAGGGCAACGCACCCAGCGGCCCGAGCCAAGGGAACGTAGGCGTGATCGGGAAGTAGGGGAAGCCGAGCACCCGCGCCAACGTCTTCGCGTTGCCGATCATCGGGTAGATCTCCTCCGCCCCCACGATCGAACAGGGAACGATCGGGGTCCCGGCCCTCAGCGCCGTGGAAACGAACCCGCCCCTGCCGAACCGCTGCAACTTGTAGCGCTCGCTGAACGGCTTCCCGATGCCCTTGAAACCCTCCGGCATCACCCCCACCAGCTCGCCCCGCGCGAGCAACCGCTCGGCGTCCTCGGCGCACGCCAACGTGTGCCCCGCCTTGCGGGCCAGCTCGTTGACCACCGGCAGCATGAAGACGAGGTCCGCCGCGAGCAGCCGCAGATGCCGCCCCTCGGGGTGGTTGTCGTGCACGGCGACCTGCATCATCAGGCCGTCGAGCGGCAGCGTCCCCGAGTGGTTGGCGACGATCAGCGCCCCGCCCTCCGACGGGATGTTCTCGATGCCCTTCACCTCGACGCGGAAGTACTTCTCGTACAGCGGCCTCACCAGGGACATCAGGACCTGGTCGGTGAGCTCCTCGTCGTAACCGAAGTCGTCGACCTCGTAGTCACCCGTGAGCCGCCGGCGCAGAAACGCGAGGCCACCCGCGATACGCCGCTCCAGTCCACCGCCACCGCCCCGCGGCTCCGGTCCGGTGCCGGCACCGGCCTCAGGAGCCGCCTGGCGCGAAGGCTGCGACTCGGCCCGCTCCATCTTCGGCTCTCCGTCCTGCTGGCCCGGCATGGCCGTGACCTCACGCACGGCTGCCGGATCGTTCTTGCGCCGGCCCGCGCCCCTGCGCCGCGATGGGCGCTGCGCACCCGTGCGCGACCGGTCGTCGTCGAACGGAATGACCTTGGCGTCCGCCATCGTTGACGCTCTCCTCAGTTGGCGCTCTGGTTGCTCGCGAAGGGCAGCGTGGCGATCCGGTCGATGGCCCCCGCGACGGCCTGCGGCGGCAAGAGTCCCGGACCCCGACTGCGTACGAAATCCGCGAAGGCCTCCGCGGTCGTGTACTTGGGGCTGAAGCCCAGTGTCTCGCGCATCTGCCGGGTGGCCACGACCCGGCCGTGGGTGAGCAGCCTGATCTGCTCGGGCGAGAAGTCCGTCACGCCCACGGTGCGCAGCGCCTGACCGATCCAGGTGACCGCGGGCATGAACACCGGCAGCGTCGGACGCCCCAGGCGCCGCGAGCACTGCGAGAGCAGCAGCAGGCCGTCACCGGCGATGTTGAACGTGCCGCTGTTGAGCGTCCCGCGCCCCGGCTCGCGCGCCCCGATGCGCAGGACCTCGATCACGTCGTCCTCGTGCACGAACTGCAGCCGCGGGTCGTAGCCGAAGACGGTCGGCAGGACCGGCAGCGAGAAGTACTCGGCGAGCGGGGAGTCCGCGGTGGGCCCCAGGATGTTCGCGAAGCGCAGCACGCAGACCGCCACGTCCGGGCGGCGGCGCGCGAAGCCGCGTACGTAGCCCTCGACCTCGACGGTGTCCTTGGCGAAGCCGCCGCTGGGCAGCGACTTCGGCGGCGTCGTCTCGGTGAAGACCGCGGGGTCGCGCGGCGCGGAGCCGTACACGTTGGTGCTCGACTTCACCACGAGCCGCTTGACCGTCGGCGACTTCTGGCAGGCGCCGAGCAGCTGCATGGTGCCGATGACGTTGGTTTCCTTGAGCGAGCCGCGGTTCCCGCCGGCCAGCGCCGTGCCCGTGACGTCCATGTGCACGACGGTGTCGACGGAGAACTCGGCGAGCACCTTGGCGATCCCGGGCTGCCGGATGTCGGTCTGGACGAAGTCGGCGCCGCCCAGATGGTGCTCGGCAGGTACCGCGTCCACGGCGATCACCCGGTCGACCTCGGGGTCCCGCAGGACACGTCGGACGAACCGTCCGCCCAGTTGTCGGGCCACCCCGGTCACGAGCACGACCTTGCCCAAGATCAGCGCCTGCCTTCCCCAGCCCTCGAAGTCCTGCCGCGCCCCATCATTTCTCTCCCGGCACACGCTAGCGGGTCGATGTTGCGCTGTGATGACCGCCTGATGCAGGAAGTGACGACAGCCACCTACAAGCGCACAGACCAGGCCCTACGCCCAGACCAGGACGTACGCCGGATCGGGACGCACATCCTGCCTAGGACGTACGTTCCAAACAAGCCCCCAGGCGGCCCGTCGTAGCCCGAAAACCGGCCGGAAGACACCCCGGAAGACACCCGGAAGATGTCCTGGAAGCGCAGAAGCCCTCCCGTCGGATGACGGGAGGGCTTCAGTACGCGCTGAACAGCTGTCGCTTACTTCTTGTTGCGACGCTGAACGCGAGTGCGCTTCAGCAGCTTGCGGTGCTTCTTCTTGGCCATCCGCTTACGCCGCTTCTTGATAACAGAGCCCACGACTACCCTCGCTCACTTCTCATCACTCGGTGCGGGGCAGCTGACTGGGCCCACACGACCTACGTCGGCCCTAGCCTACCCGCCCCCGGGTGAGGGGCGTAATCGAGGGGGATCGATCGGCTCGGATCAGCCCGCCTCGACCCCTACATAGGACTCGCGGAGGTACTCGTGAACCGCCTGCTCCGGGACCCGGAAGGACCTTCCGACCCGGATGGCGGGCAGATGACCGCTGTGCACCAAGCGGTACACGGTCATCTTGGACACTCGCATCACCGAGGCGACTTCCGCCACGGTCAAGAACTGAACCTCGTTCAGCGGCCTCTGGTCTGCAGCCATGACACCCCACCTGAACCTTCCGCACATGACGGGCACCGGCTTCCCCTTCCGGTGACGCTTCGTCGCTGCGCGCTCACTCCCCAGACTAGGGGCGGATGATGCGAGTGGGGAAGAGGAGTAGCGATCGGCCGCCTACTGTGACAGACACGCTCGATTGAGTACATAGCGAGTAAGCGGTCGGTAGTAATCAGACCGCACAGCGTCATCAAGCGGAACGACGACGGACACCTGCCCCTCGGCCTCTCCGACGAACAGCGCGGGATCGTCCGTATCCGCCAGACCGATCGCCTCAAACCCCAGCTGACCTGCCCCGCAGACCCATCCGTGGTCCCCGATGACGAGCTCGGGAAGCGGTCCATCGGCCTCCGCGGCGGCCGCGAGAGCGGCTCGAACCGGGAGCGGAGAGTGGGTGTGTGCGCCGGTCTCACTCCCGGTGGGACGCGCGCCGGGTTCCCGCACCAGCGCGACTCCTTGTACGTAGTCAAGGTTGTACGTGCGTAGGCCGAACCGGGTCGTTATGTCGACACTGTTGCCCTGCGCGGGGGTGAGGACAGTGCACCCGGCCGCCGACAAAGCGTCCGCCAGGGCGGCGTAGAAGCCGATGAGCCGGTGCGGATGCCCCGTCCCGAAGAGCACCGGAAGCCGCCTTCGCGCCGCGTCCGCGAGCCTCTCGGCGAAGGCGTCGAGCGCGGCCAGCGTCCGCTCCGGGTCGATGACATCGCCCCCCGAGGTGTGCCGCGGATCGGCAGAGACCCCGCACTTGTCGGCCATGAGCCCCAGCAAGTCACCGGGCCCCCAACTCCACTCGGGATCAAGACCGAGCAGTATCCGCGGGTCCCGGGCCGCGAAGAGCCGATAGCTCCGCAGGCTCTCTTCCCGCGTGGTGGCCACGGGCCCGGCCAGCCGGGCAGCCAACAGATGCGCACGCAAAGCTCCGGTGCTCAACACGGCCTTGATGCTGACGCATCGGTCGGACGCCCACCCCCAAAACCCCGGAAACCCCCCACAGTTGGGCTAACGCGACGTACGCTCAGCGCTCGCCCCCGCCCCCCCGTTGTGGGCAGGCGTTCCGCAGGGCGGAACGGGTGGGCACAACAGCGAAGCTACAGGGCACCGATCAACAGGGGCCCGCCTGGGGGCCGGGGTCTGGGGCGGAGCCCCAGTTTCGGGAAGGGGCGGGATTGGGGAAGGCCCCGCAGGGACCGCCCCTACGGTGACTACGGCCGCCTACGGCAACAACCCCCGCAGCGGAAACGCCGCCCGGCGAGCAGCAAGCACCGCCTGGTCGAGCCGATCGGCGGGATCGTACCCGTCCTCCCACTCCGCCCAGGAGACAGGCCACCGTCCATCCGTCATCCGCCCCGGCGCCAACTGCCGTGTCCGAGCGAAGACTTCCTGCCGCCAGGCCTCAGGAACATCCGCCGAAGGCAGGATCTCCCGCCCCGCGGCGATAGCGGTCAGATGCGTCCAGGACCGAGGCACGACATCCACCACGGCGTACCCACCCCCACCCAGGGCGACCCACCGCCCATCGGCGTACGAATGCGCCAGCTCATGGCAGGCCACCTGCACCGCCCGCTGAGCATCAAGCGAGACGGCAAGATGCGCCAACGGATCCTCGAAGTGCGTGTCAGCCCCATGCTGAGTGACAAGCACCTGCGGCCGAAACTCCGCCAACAACTCAGGCACCACGGCGTGAAACGCCCGCAGCCACCCCGCGTCCCCGGTCCCGGCCGGCAGCGCCACGTTCACGGCCGTACCCTCGGCGTCCCCGGCCGCACCCGTCTCCTCAGGCCACCCGGTCTGCGGGAACAGCGTCCGCGGATGCTCGTGAATCGAGATCGTCAGAACCCGCGGATCGTCCCAGAAGGACGCCTGCACCCCGTCCCCGTGGTGCACATCCACATCCACGTACGCCACCCGCTCGGCGCCGAGCTCGAGCAGCCGCGCGATGGCGAGCGAGGCATCGTTGTAGATACAGAACCCCGAAGCGGCCCCCGGCATCGCATGATGCAGCCCGCCCGCGAAGTTCACCGCGTGCAGCGCTTCCCCGCGCCACACCGCCTCCGCCGCGCCCACCGACTGCCCGGCGATCAGCGCCGACACCTCGTGCATCCCCGCGAAGGCGGGATCGTCCGAGGTCCCGAGGCCATAGCTGCCGTCCGCCGACGCCGGATCGGCGGACGCGGCCTTGACCGCCTCCACATAGTCCTCGCGATGCACGAGCCGCAACGTCGAGTCACCGGCACGCTTGGCCGCGACCACTTCCAACTCACGGTCGAGCCCGAAGGCACCGACCAGGCTTCTGGTCAGCGCGAGCCGGACCGGGTCCATGGGGTGCTCAGGACCGAAGTCATAGCCCGTTACTGCCTCGTCCCACATCAGCTGTGCGTGGCCGCTCATGCCCGTCACCGTATCGGTCCGCTCCGGGGGCGAAAGACCGGGCGTACAACAAGGTCACGAGCACCAACACCATGGGAACGAGCATCGCCCCGCGGTAGTTCCAGGCATCACCGAGCGCGCCCACCAGCGGTGAACCGATCAGGAACCCCACGTAGTTGAAGACATTGAGCCGCGCGACAGCGGCGTCCGACGCCCCAGGACCGTGACGTTCAAAAGCCTGCCGCCCCGCCGCGGCGAAGGTCTGCGGAACGATCACGCTCAACCCGAATCCGAGCACCGTGAAGCCCAGGATCCCGGTCCACGCCCCGGGCGCCACGGCCACGATCGCGAACCCGAGAGCGGCCACCACCGACCCGACCCGCACGACCGCCACGGCCCCGAACCGCCGCACGCCCAGGTCCCCGAGGCCCCGCCCGAGCAAGGTCATGACCATGTACACGTTGTAGGGGACGGTCGCGACCTCCTCCGAACTCCCCAGCACGTCCTGCAGATACTTCGCGCTCCAGTTGGAGACGGTCGAATCCCCGATGTACGCGAAGGTCATCACCAGGTAGAGCGGCAGGAGCAGCTTGAAGACGACGGGCCCGCCCTTCCCCTCACCAGCTTCAGCCGCGCCGCCCCCCGTACTCCCATTGGCGTCGACGTACCACCGGCTCCCCACCAGCGCGGCCGGCAACAGCACCACGACCACCGGCAGATACGAGACGAAGAGCGACAGATCCCAGTGCGCCCCCGCCCACGCGATGGACGCCCCCGCGATCCCACCCAGGCTGTACGCCGCGTGAAACCCCAGCATGATGCTGCGCCCGTACGCCCGCTGCAGACTCACCCCGAGCATGTTCATGGACGCGTCCAGCGCGCCCACCGCAAGGCCGAACGCCCCCAGCGCCACGGCCACTTGCCACAGCGCGTCGCCGGCACCGGCCCCGAGCAGCGCCAGGAGCACCACGGGCTGCGACCACCGCAGCACGCGGCTGGGCGGCACCCTCTTGACCAGCCATTCCGTGCCGACGCTCCCGACCCCCGCGAGGATCGGCACAGCGGCCAGGAACACCGGCAGCAGGCCGTCGGATATCCCGTACCGATCCTGAATGGCGGGAATCCGCGTCACCAGCAACGCGAAGGTGACGCCCTGCACCAGGAAGCTGAACGCCAAAGAGGGCCTGCCGCGCCGCAGCTCATCTGTCATGGCTGCTGAGCGTAGGACCCCTGACTACCAGTGGGTAGATAGATCACTCACCCAATTCCGACCGCCCCTCCCACCTCCTTGCTCACCTCATTCCCCCTCGGGTCGACGACCAGGCGGCCGCTCGCGAGAACCGTCGCCGTGATGGTGACGCCTGCGATCGCGCCGCCGAGCCACACCATGGTGTCGACCGGCAGCGTGTAGGCCCCCACGACCCGTACCACCGCCTCACCGAACAGCGCCACGCCCCACATCACCGAGAACGTCCGCTCCATCCGCGCGAACCGCCCCCGCTCGGCGATCAGCCGCTCCCACACAGCGGTCCGCGCGGGATTCCCCTTGGTCACCCAGGGCTTGAGCCGATGTTGGCGGCCAGGATGAGCGCCACGAGGCCATTGCCCCTCCGCTCCCTGGCCACGCTCGACAAATGTCAGCCCGCTCCCCCAACCCGCGTCATACGAGCAGGTCAGCCAACTCCCCCATGTCCCCGAAGAGTTCAGTGGCCCCCGAAAGCCGCTCGGCCGGCGTCATGGCGGTGAACCCGTACACATCCATCCCCGCCGCCACAGCCGCCTTCACCCCCAACGGACTGTCCTCGATCACCACACACCTCTCAGGCGCCACTCCCATGCGCTCGGCGGCATACAGAAAGAGATCCGGCGCCGGCTTCCCCCGCCCCACATCCTCGGAACTGAAGATCCGCTCGTCCCCGAACCACCGGTCGAGCCCGGTCCGCCGATGCCCGACCCGAATCCGCTCATGACTCCCGGACGAAGCAAGGCAGTACGCCACTCCGTCGGCCGCCAGCTTCTCCAGTACGTCGACGGCCCCTGCCACGGGCTGCAGCTCCCGCTCGAAAGCGGCAAAGACACGAGCATGGAAGGTCACATCAAAATCCTCGGGCAGCCGCTCCCCACTGCGCTCAAGAACAAGATCGTGTACGCGATGGACAGCAGCCCCCATGTAGTCACGCAGGGAGTCCTCGTACGTGGTGGGGTGGCCGAGCTCGGTCAGATAGGCGGCGAGAATGGTGTTGGAAAGCGGCTCGCTGTCCACAAGGACGCCATCATTGTCGAAGATGACCAGGTCGTATCGCATAACTCGACCCTAAATGAGCCCGGAACGCAGAAAACCCCCGCACCCAGAGGGTGCGGGGGTTTCCCGTTAATGATAGTTCGGCGGCGTCCTACTCTCCCACAGGGTCCCCCCTGCAGTACCATCGGCGCTGTGAGGCTTAGCTTCCGGGTTCGGAATGTAACCGGGCGTTTCCCTCACGCTATGACCACCGAAACACTATGAAACTGTCAACCGCACCGTAGTCGTGGCCCGACATACGGGGTTGTTCGTGGTTTCAGAACCAACACAGTGGACGCGAGCAACTGAGGACAAGCCCTCGGCCTATTAGTACCAGTCACCTCCACCCGTTACCGGGCTTCCAGATCTGGCCTATCAACCCAGTCGTCTACTGGGAGCCTTAACCCCTCAAAGGGGGTGGGAATACTCATCTCGAAGCAGGCTTCCCGCTTAGATGCTTTCAGCGGTTATCCTTTCCGAACGTAGCCAACCAGCCATGCCCTTGGCAGGACAACTGGCACACCAGAGGTTCGTCCGTCCCGGTCCTCTCGTACTAGGGACAGCCCTTCTCAATATTCCTACGCGCACAGCGGATAGGGACCGAACTGTCTCACGACGTTCTAAACCCAGCTCGCGTACCGCTTTAATGGGCGAACAGCCCAACCCTTGGGACCGACTCCAGCCCCAGGATGCGACGAGCCGACATCGAGGTGCCAAACCATCCCGTCGATATGGACTCTTGGGGAAGATCAGCCTGTTATCCCCGGGGTACCTTTTATCCGTTGAGCGACGGCGCTTCCACAAGCCACCGCCGGATCACTAGTCCCGACTTTCGTCCCTGCTCGACCCGTCGGTCTCACAGTCAAGCTCCCTTGTGCACTTACACTCAACACCTGATTACCAACCAGGCTGAGGGAACCTTTGGGCGCCTCCGTTACTCTTTGGGAGGCAACCGCCCCAGTTAAACTACCCATCAGACACTGTCCCTGATCCGGATCACGGACCCAGGTTAGACATCCAGCACGACCAGAGTGGTATTTCAACGTTGACTCCACGAACACTGGCGTGCCCGCTTCAAAGTCTCCCACCTATCCTACACAAGCCGAACCGAACACCAATATCAAACTGTAGTAAAGGTCCCGGGGTCTTTCCGTCCTGCTGCGCGAAACGAGCATCTTTACTCGTAGTGCAATTTCACCGGGCCTATGGTTGAGACAGTCGAGAAGTCGTTACGCCATTCGTGCAGGTCGGAACTTACCCGACAAGGAATTTCGCTACCTTAGGATGGTTATAGTTACCACCGCCGTTTACTGGCGCTTAAGTTCTCAGCTTCGCACGCCCGAAAGCGCACTAACCGGTCCCCTTAACGTTCCAGCACCGGGCAGGCGTCAGTCCGTATACATCGCCTTACGGCTTCGCACGGACCTGTGTTTTTAGTAAACAGTCGCTTCTCGCTGGTCTCTGCGGCCACCCCCAGCTCAGAGTGCAAGACTCATCACCGGTGATGGCCCCCCTTCTCCCGAAGTTACGGGGGCATTTTGCCGAGTTCCTTAACCATAGTTCACCCGAACGCCTCGGTATTCTCTACCTGACCACCTGAGTCGGTTTAGGGTACGGGCCGCCATGAAACTCGCTAGAGGCTTTTCTCGACAGCATAGGATCATCCACTTCACCACAATCGGCTCGGCATCAGGTCTCAGCCTTAATGTGCGACGGATTTACCTATCACACGGCCTACACCCTTACCCCGGGACAACCACCGCCCGGGCTGGACTACCTTCCTGCGTCACCCCATCACTCACCTACTACCATCTTGGGTCGGCGGCTCCACCACTTCCCTTTGCCCGAAGGCTCCAGGACGGCTTCACGGCCTTAGCATTAATGGGCTCGATGTTTGACGCTTCACAGCGGGTACCGGAATATCAACCGGTTATCCATCGACTACGCCTGTCGGCCTCGCCTTAGGTCCCGACTTACCCTGGGCAGATCAGCTTGACCCAGGAACCCTTAGTCAATCGGCGCACACGTTTCTCACGTATGTATCGCTACTCATGCCTGCATTCTCACTCGTGAACCGTCCACCACTCGCTTCCGCGGCAGCTTCACCCGGCACACGACGCTCCCCTACCCATCCCAGCAGGCGTTGGCCCTATATGCTGGAATGACACGACTTCGGCGGTACGCTTGAGCCCCGCTACATTGTCGGCGCGGAATCACTTGACCAGTGAGCTATTACGCACTCTTTCAAGGGTGGCTGCTTCTAAGCCAACCTCCTGGTTGTCTCTGCGACTCCACATCCTTTCCCACTTAGCGTACGCTTAGGGGCCTTAGTCGATGCTCTGGGCTGTTTCCCTCTCGACCATGGAGCTTATCCCCCACAGTCTCACTGCCGTGCTCTCACTTACCGGCATTCGGAGTTTGGCTAAGGTCAGTAACCCGGTAGGGCCCATCGCCTATCCAGTGCTCTACCTCCGGCAAGAAACACACGACGCTGCACCTAAATGCATTTCGGGGAGAACCAGCTATCACGGAGTTTGATTGGCCTTTCACCCCTAACCACAGGTCATCCCCCAGGTTTTCAACCCTGGTGGGTTCGGTCCTCCACGACCTCTTACAGCCGCTTCAACCTGCCCATGGCTAGATCACTCCGCTTCGGGTCTTGAGCGCGCTACTGAATCGCCCTATTCGGACTCGCTTTCGCTACGGCTTCCCCACACGGGTTAACCTCGCAACGCACCGCAAACTCGCAGGCTCATTCTTCAAAAGGCACGCAGTCACGACGCATTGAGTAAACTCAATGCGCGACGCTCCCACGGCTTGTAGGCACACGGTTTCAGGTACTATTTCACTCCGCTCCCGCGGTACTTTTCACCATTCCCTCACGGTACTATCCGCTATCGGTCACCAGGGAATATTTAGGCTTAACGGGTGGTCCCGCCAGATTCACACGGGATTTCTCGGGCCCCGTGCTACTTGGGTGTCTCTCAAACGAGCCGTTGATGTTTCGACTACGGGGGTCTTACCCTCTACGCCGGACCTTTCGCATGTCCTTCGCCTACATCAACGGTTTCTGACTCGTCTCACAGCCGGCAGACTGTGAAAGAGAGATCCCACAACCCCGCACACGCAACCCCTGCCGGGTCTCACACGTATACGGTTTGGCCTCATCCGGTTTCGCTCGCCACTACTCCCGGAATCACGGTTGTTTTCTCTTCCTGCGGGTACTGAGATGTTTCACTTCCCCGCGTTCCCTCCACACTGCCTATGTGTTCAGCAGCGGGTGACAGCCCATGACGACTGCCGGGTTTCCCCATTCGGAAACCCCCGGATCAAAGCCTGGTTGACGACTCCCCGGGGACTATCGTGGCCTCCCACGTCCTTCATCGGTTCCTGGTGCCAAGGCATCCACCGTGCGCCCTTAAAAACTTGGCCACAGATGCTCGCGTCCACTGTGCAGTTCTCAAACAACGACCAACCACCCATCACAGCCCGCCGAAGCGAACTTTCACTGGGGTCGGCACTTGAAGGCAGCCATACGGCCATACCTTCAGATACCCAACAGCGTGCCCGGCCCAGTCATCCCACCCATTCCGCGTTCCACGCCCCGAAGGACAGTACTTGCGGCCCGAGAAGGCCAACTGTGCCGAATAGTCAACGTTCCACCCATGAGCTAACCATCGTCGAACATTTGCCGACGTAATGGCTCTTGGACCACCAAGCAAGCTTGGCGGTCTAGATGCTCCTTAGAAAGGAGGTGATCCAGCCGCACCTTCCGGTACGGCTACCTTGTTACGACTTCGTCCCAATCGCCAGTCCCACCTTCGACAGCTCCCTCCCACAAGGGGTTGGGCCACCGGCTTCGGGTGTTACCGACTTTCGTGACGTGACGGGCGGTGTGTACAAGGCCCGGGAACGTATTCACCGCAGCAATGCTGATCTGCGATTACTAGCAACTCCGACTTCATGGGGTCGAGTTGCAGACCCCAATCCGAACTGAGACAGGCTTTTTGAGATTCGCTCCGCCTCGCGGCTTCGCAGCTCATTGTACCTGCCATTGTAGCACGTGTGCAGCCCAAGACATAAGGGGCATGATGACTTGACGTCGTCCCCACCTTCCTCCGAGTTGACCCCGGCAGTCTCCTGTGAGTCCCCATCACCCCGAAGGGCATGCTGGCAACACAGAACAAGGGTTGCGCTCGTTGCGGGACTTAACCCAACATCTCACGACACGAGCTGACGACAGCCATGCACCACCTGTCACCCGACCACAAGGGGGGCCGTATCTCTACGGCTTTCCGGGCGATGTCAAGCCTTGGTAAGGTTCTTCGCGTTGCGTCGAATTAAGCCACATGCTCCGCTGCTTGTGCGGGCCCCCGTCAATTCCTTTGAGTTTTAGCCTTGCGGCCGTACTCCCCAGGCGGGGAACTTAATGCGTTAGCTGCGGCACCGACGACGTGGAATGTCGCCAACACCTAGTTCCCACCGTTTACGGCGTGGACTACCAGGGTATCTAATCCTGTTCGCTCCCCACGCTTTCGCTCCTCAGCGTCAGTAATGGCCCAGAGATCCGCCTTCGCCACCGGTGTTCCTCCTGATATCTGCGCATTTCACCGCTACACCAGGAATTCCGATCTCCCCTACCACACTCTAGCCTGCCCGTATCGACTGCAGACCCGGGGTTAAGCCCCGGGCTTTCACAACCGACGTGACAAGCCGCCTACGAGCTCTTTACGCCCAATAATTCCGGACAACGCTTGCGCCCTACGTATTACCGCGGCTGCTGGCACGTAGTTAGCCGGCGCTTCTTCTGCAGGTACCGTCACTTTCGCTTCTTCCCTGCTGAAAGAGGTTTACAACCCGAAGGCCGTCATCCCTCACGCGGCGTCGCTGCATCAGGCTTTCGCCCATTGTGCAATATTCCCCACTGCTGCCTCCCGTAGGAGTCTGGGCCGTGTCTCAGTCCCAGTGTGGCCGGTCGCCCTCTCAGGCCGGCTACCCGTCGTCGCCTTGGTGAGCTTCTACCTCACCAACTAGCTGATAGGCCGCGGGCTCATCCTGCACCGCCGGAGCTTTCAACCCCCTCCCATGCGAGAGGGGATATCATCCGGTATTAGACCCCGTTTCCAGGGCTTGTCCCAGAGTGCAGGGCAGATTGCCCACGTGTTACTCACCCGTTCGCCACTAATCCACCCCGAAGGGCTTCATCGTTCGACTTGCATGTGTTAAGCACGCCGCCAGCGTTCGTCCTGAGCCAGGATCAAACTCTCCGTGAATGTTTTCCCGTAATCGGGATCGCATCCGCGTTGAGCGGAACCAGGAAGAGGAATAATCTTCCGGTTCACAGCGTCCTCGCTGATGTTTTCTTCAAAGGAACCTCGTCCCGACCATGACGGCCGGAGACGGGGTATCAACATATCTGGCGTTGACTTTTGGCACGCTGTTGAGTTCTCAAGGAACGGACGCTTCCTTTGTACTCACCCTCTCGGGCTTTCCTCCGGGCGCTTCCCTTCGGTGTTTCTTTTTGTTCTTCGTTCTTGCGTTTCCGACTCTATCAGACTCTTTCGTGTCCGATTTCCTCGGTGCCTTTCCGGTTCCCGCTCCGGCCTTTCGGCTTTCGCGTTTCCCTTTCCGGCGGCTCCGACTCTACCAGATCCTTTCGGGCCTGATTCCCAGTCAGCGGGGCTTGTCTTCCCGGCTGTTGGGCCGTTCCGACGAGTGAGACTTTAGCGGAATCCCGGCTCCCGACCTAATCGGGGGCGCCCTTTCGAACGCGGATTCCTCATTTCGCAAAAGCGCATGAAAACGAGCAGACGACGGGACATCGAAGATGACACGGCATCGATCGTTTGAATGGTTCTGCGGAATGGTGCCCGGGGACCGACCGAGGGTCGGCGCTCACGCCGGACAACTCGGAGAACACTACGTACGCGGTCAGGGCGTGTCAACCCTGGTACACGGTGGCCCGCGAGGGCTAACGTAAGAGGCGTGACTACACATGCGCACACCCAGCTGTGGTGGGCCGCCTGACGGCGGCCGTACATACGCATGTACTCAACGGCTGCCGACTTGGCGGCCGTTTCTTGTTTCTCCCCCTGGAGGACCCGGAGCCCGGTCGTCGGGCCGGCGGTCCTGACCAAGAGGCGGAGAGATGGCGAGGATCTTCAGCGGGGTCAAGCCGACGGGGCACCTGACCCTGGGGAACTACCTGGGCGCCGTGCGCCAGTGGGCAGAGGTTGATCAGCACCGCGCCGAGTCGCTGTTCAGCGTCGTGGATCTGCACGCCCTGACCGTGGATCACGATCCCGGGCGGGTGCGCAGGCTCAGTCGGCAGGCGGCGACGCTGTTGCTCGCGTCGGGGATCGATCCCGAGCGGGCCACCGTGTTCGTACAGAGTCATGTGGACGAGCACGCCAGGCTCTCCTATCTGCTCGAGTGCGTCGCGACGGACGGCGAGATGCGGCGGATGATCCAGTACAAGGAGAAATCCGCGCTGGAGCGGGCACGCGGCGGGAGTGTGCGGCTGTCGCTTCTCACCTATCCCGTGCTGATGGCGGCGGACATCCTGGCCTACGGGGCGGACGAGGTGCCGGTCGGGGACGACCAGGTGCAGCATGTCGAGCTCACCCGGGATCTGGCGATGCGGTTCAACCAGCGGTACGGACACACGTTCGTGGTGCCGCGGGCGACGTTTCCCAAGGTGGCGGCCAGGGTCATGGATCTGCAGGACCCGGCCGCGAAGATGGGGAAGTCCGGCGATGCCGGGGCCGGGATCATCTATCTCCTTGACGAGCCGGACGTCGTGCGGAAGAAGATCATGCGCGCTGTCACGGACAGCGGGAGCGAGGTCGAGTACGACCGCGAGGCCAAGCCCGGGATCTCGAACCTGCTGGAGATCCTGGCGGCCTGTGAGGGTGGGAACCCCGAGGGCTTGAGCGGTGTATATGAGACGTACGGGGCTTTGAAGAAGGACACCGCCGAGGCCGTGGTGGAGGTGCTGAGGCCCGTGCAGGAGAAGCACAAGGAGCTGGTTGCTGATCCCGCGTATGTGGAGGAGGTGTTGCGGCGGGGAGCTGAGCGGGCCAGGGGGATGTCCAGGCCGACGGTGGACACCGCCTATCGCGCGATCGGCCTGCTGCCGCCGGTGAACGAGACGCGGTAGCGGCGTGCGGCTCTCCGGGGGGTGCGGGGCCTCGCGTGGGGGCGCGGTCCCGCACACCCCGGACCACGGGTCAGCTGTTGTTGCCGGAGGCCAGTTCGCGGCTGCGGTCGCGGGCGGCTTCGAGGGCGGCGATGAGGGCTGCTCGTACGCCGTGGTTCTCGAGTTCGCGAATGGCGTTGATGGTGGTGCCGGCAGGGGAGGTGACGTTCTCGCGGAGCTTGACCGGGTGTTCGCCGCTGTCGCGGAGCATCACTGCGGCGCCGATCGCGGCCTGGACGATGAGGTCGTGGGCCTTGTCGCGGGGCAGGCCGAGGAGGATGCCCGCGTCGGTCATGGCCTCGACCAGGTAGTAGAAGTACGCCGGTCCTGAGCCGGAGAGGGCCGTGCAGGCGTCCTGCTGGGTCTCGGGGACGCGGAGGGTCTTGCCGACGGCGCCGAAGATGGCCTCGGTGTGGGCGAGGTGGGCGGCGGTGGCGTGGCTGCCTGCGGAGATGACGGACATGCCTTCGTCCACGAGGACGGGGGTGTTGGGCATGACGCGGACGACGGGGGTGCTGTCGGCGAGGCGCTCTTCGATGAAGGAGGTGGTAATGCCGGCGGCGGCGCTGATGACCAGGCGGTCGGGGGCGACGTGGGGGGCGAGTTCGTCGAGGAGGCGGCCCATGTCCTGCGGCTTGACGGCGAGGATGAGGGTGTCGGCCTGCTTGGCGGCCTCGGCGTTGCTGACGGGGTCGACTCCGTAGCGGGTGCGGAGTTCCGCGGCGCGTTCGGAGCGGCGGGTGGTGACCAGGAGGTCGGCGGGGGCCCAGCCGGCCCGGATCATTCCGCTGAGGAGGGCTTCGCCGATCTTGCCGGTGCCGAGGACTGCGACGGGCTGGGGCATGTGTGGGTCACCCTCCAGGTGCGGGTCAAGCGGGGGTCTTTCTCGTCGGGTCATCCTCGCATTGGTGGGTCAGGCCGTGCGGCGGCGGAGGGTGGCGGCGCCCAGGGCGAGGACGAGTACGGCGCAGCCCGCGACGACGACGGCGTCGCGTACGAAGTCGCCGGTGACGGAGGGATGGCGGAGGACTTCGTTCATGCCGTCCACGGCGTACGACATGGGGAGGGCGTTGGAGATCGCTTCGAGGGCCGGCTGCATCTTGTCGCGCGGGGTGAACAGGCCGCAGAGGAGGAGCTGGGGGAAGATCACGGCCGGCATGAACTGGACGGCCTGGAACTCGGATGCCGCGAAGGCGGAGACGAAGAGCCCCAGTGCCGTGCCGAGCAGGGCGTCGAGGAGCGCGACCAGGAGCAGCAGCCAGGCGGAGCCGGTGACGTCGAGGCCGAGGGCCCACAGGGCGAGGCCGGTGGCGAGGACGGACTGGATGACGGCGAGGAAGCCGAAGGCGAGGGCGTAGCCCGCGATGAGGTCGCCCTTGGCCAGGGGCATCGCGAGGAGGCGTTCGAGGGTGCCGGATGTGCGTTCGCGGAGGGTGGCGATGGAGGTCACCAGGAACATCGTGATGAGGGGGAAGATGCCGAGGAGTGAGGCGCCGATGGAGTCGAAGGTGTGCGGGCTGCCGTCGAACACGTAGCGCAGGAGCAGGAGCATCACGCAGGGGACGAACAGCATCAGTGCGATGGAGCGGGGGTCGTGGCGGAGCTGCCGCAGGACACGGGCCGCGGTGGCGAGGGTGCGGTAGGTGTTCATCGGGGGCTCCTGGTGGGGGTGCGGGCGGCATTGGCCTCGTCGACCAGGTGGAGGAAGGCCGCTTCGACGGTCTCGGTGGCGGTGCGGGTGCGGAGGGCTTCCGGGGTGTCGTCGGCGAGGAGTTCTCCTTCGCGCATGAGGAGGAGGCGATGGCAGCGTTCGGCCTCGTCCATGACGTGCGAGGAGACGAGGATCGTGGTGCCTCGCTCGGCGGCGATGGAGTGGAAGAGGTTCCACAGGTCGCGGCGGAGTACGGGGTCGAGGCCGACGGTTGGTTCGTCGAGCACGAGGAGTTCCGGGGCGCCGAGGAGGGCGACCGCGAGGGAGACGCGGCTGCGCTGGCCTCCGGAGAGGTTGCCCGCGAGGGCGTCGGCGTGGGTCGTCAGGTCGACGTCGTCGATGGCGCGGGTGACGTGTTCGTGGCGGCGGTGGGCGGCGGGGCCGCGGCCGGGGTCCAGGACGGCGGCGAAGTAGTCCAGGTTCTGGCGGACGGTGAGGTCGTCGTAGACGGAGGGGTCCTGGGTGACGTAGCCGATGCGGGAGCGGAGGGCGGGGGCGCCGGCCGGCTGGTCGAGGACCTTCAGGGTGCCGGTGACTTTGGCCTGGGTGCCGACTGTCGCGCGCATGAGGGTGGATTTGCCGCAGCCCGAGGGGCCCAGGAGGCCGGTGATCTGCCCCTTCGGGACGGCGAAGTTCAGGCTGCGGAGGACTGTGCGGGGGCCTCGGACGACGGTCAGGTCCCTCGCCTCGATGGCGGGTGGCTCCTCAATATTCATCATGTGATGATTATGGCGCCTTCGGCGCCGGGGACGTCAAGGGCGGACCGCGCTTCCGCTTCCCCTGCGCTTCCCTGCGGGGCTGCTACCGAGGGGGGCGGAGATTGCCTACGACAGTGAGGTCCACGGCGTACGCCTCCTCCACCGTTCCGTCCGGGAAGAGGCCGAGCAGATGCGCGCGCTCGGCCGCGAGGATCGGCGCGGACTCCTCCGGGCCGAGCACCGCGAAGTAGGAACGGCTGCCGAGGTGCGCGAGCTGTACGTCGAGGGGGACGCGGCGGGTCCAGTGCGGGGCGGGAGGGCACGGGGCAGGGGCACGGGGCGGGAGCGGCCGGGGCCTACGCGGATCCGCGCCTACGCGCCGGAGCTAGGGGTCCGCGCCTACGCGGCCGGGCCTCAGGGATCCGCGCCTACGCCGCCAGGCCTCAGGAATCCGCGTGTGCGGGCCCCGGCTCTCAGAGATCCGCGTCGTGCGCAGCCGTGCCTCAGGGATCCGCGTCGTGCGCGCTCGGGGACACAGAGATCCGCGCATGCGTGCCCCGGGCCTCAGAGATCCGCGCGTACCTGTTCGGGGCTCCCAGAGGTCCGCGTCGTATACGGCCGGACCCTCAGGGAGTCCGTGTCCGGGGGCCAGGGACCCTCGCCTGCGCCGTCCGGGGGGCCAGGGACCCTCGGCCGCGCGGGCCGGAGGCCAGGGATCCTCGCCCCCGCCGTCCGGGCGCCAGGGGTCTTCGCCTGCGCCGGCCGGGGGTCAGGGGGCCTCGCCTGTGTGGGCCGGGGGTTAGGGGTTTCTTTTCTTTTGGGAGGGGTTGCCTGTGCGGCGGGACGTGCGCTTTGCGTACTGGTTGCGGGACGTCTCGTACTCCTCGCGGTGGAGTTGTTCGCCGGGGGCCTCGGTGAGGCTGCGGAAGAAGTAGGCCAGGAGGACGCCTACGAAGCCGATCGTCAGGAGGCCGCGCATCGATGACTGGGACGCCGGGTCGTGGCGGCGGGTGAAACCCTCCCAGGTGCGGCGGAAGGCGACCGCGCTGCAGATCGAGAACATGACGAGGACCAGGAAGTTCACGAACGTCCCGACGCCCGCGACCGCCATGCCTTCGTAAGCGAAACGCAGCACGAAGCAGCCGGCCGCGGCCGCGAGCAGCGATCCCGCCGCGACGCCCGCGCGGCGCGCTCCGTAGCCGTTGTCGTGGCCGACCCACGTCGTGCCGAAGAAGCGGATGGGCTCGGGCTGCGGGCCGGGGGCTGTCGCGGCCGCGCGGTCGGGGGTGCTGGAATCTGCGCTCACCCTTCGAGTATCGCCCGGGGTGGCCGCCGCGCCGTGGCGCAGGGCAGGCGCGCCCTATTCGTCCCCCGCCTTGCCCTGCCGTACCACTCGGCGGCTAGTTTGTGGGGCAGTACGACAGATGAACAGGCTCATGCGTAAACCGGTGCACGCGGGACGGGAGGTCAAAGAGTGTCGCTCCGCGGAGGTGACCCAGCCGAGATCGGCGGCTACCCGCTAGAGGCACGGCTCGGCTCGGGCGGCATGGGCACGGTCTATCTGGCGCGTACGGCCTCGGGGCGACCCGTGGCGATCAAGCTGATCCACCAGCAGTTCGCGGGCGACGAGGAGTTCCGCATCCGCTTCCGGCAGGAGGTGGCGGCGGCGCGGCGGGTGAGCGGCGCGTTCACCGCCGCCGTGGTCGACGCCGACCCGGAGGCCGAGTACCCGTGGATGGCGACGGCCTATATAGAGGGGCACACTCTCGCCCAGCAGATCGCCAAGAAGGGCCCGATGACCGGCGCGGACCTGCGCACGCTCGCCATCGGTCTGACGGAGGCGCTGCGTGACATCCACCGCGTGGGCGTCGTGCACCGCGACCTGAAGCCCTCGAACGTCGTGCTCTCGCCCGAGGGACCGCGCGTCATCGACTTCGGCATCTCGCGCGCCGCGGACCAGCAGACGCTGACGATGACGGGGCGGGTCATCGGTACGCCGCCCTTCATGTCGCCGGAGCAGTTGCAGGCACCGCGCGGGGTCGGGCCGCGGTCCGATGTCTTCTCGCTGGGCACGTTGCTGGTGTACGCGGCGACGGGGCAGGGGCCGTTCGATGCGGACAGCCCGTATATGACCGCGTATCAAGTGGTCCATGAAGCGCCGGAGTTGGATGCCGTGCCGGCCGCCCTGCGTGCGGTGGTCGAGCCGTGCCTCGACAAGGACCCGGACGCGCGCCCTTCGGCGGACCAGCTTCTTGAGCGGTTGCGGGACCTGCCGGTCGAGATGGGGGGCGCGGCGGGGGCGGCGCGGGGCAGTCGTACGCGGGACACGGACACTCAGCATCATCGGTCCTCCATGGGCGACGGGACCAAAAGCGTGGACGACGGGGCCAAGAGCGCCCCCAACAGCCCCAACAGCCCTCGCCCCCGCCGCCGTTGGCGCCCCGCGCTCGCCGCCGCGGTCGCCGTGGCCGCGCTCGGCGGTGGGATCGCGGCTCTCCAGCTCGGCTCGTCCGACGGCTCCACCGGCGACGGTGGCGGCGGTGGCGGCGACGGCCCCAAGGACCGCACCGTCGCCGCCGCCGAGGCGCCCCTGCCCGACGGCTTCCGGCCCTGGCGCACGACCGTGCCCAACGACAAGGGCATCCCGGACGAGGTGCGCTGCGTGCCGCGCGGGGACGCGTTGTTCTGCGGGGGCGGCGGAGTCGTCGCGACCCGGCTGCGGATCTCCGACGGCAAGGAGATCTGGAAGGTGAAGAGCCCCGGCGTGCCCATGCAGGGCATGCACATCGTGGGCGCCACGGACGACACCGTCCTCGGCTACCGCATCCCGGATGACGCGGCGTCGTCCGGAAAGCCCGTCCAGCTGGTGGCGTTGGACGCCCGGACCAGCAAGGAACTGTGGTCCCGCCCGATCAGCGGCCAGTCCCAGATCTACACCGGGCGCTCGCAGGACGCGGTCCTCTCCGGCTCGACGGTCCTGTCGGTCGAGCCCGGCCGTAAGCGGGTCGAGGCCAGGGACGCGCACAGCGGGCGCTTGCTCTGGTCGACGCCGGTCCCCGCGGGCTCGGAGTGCACGCCGGTACCGGCGGGGCAGCGGATGTACGCGATGTGCGCGCCGTCCGCCCAGGTCGCGAACGTCGAGGTGCGCAACCCCGTCATCCACACCCTCGATCTCACGTCGGGGACGTTCGGCAAGGGCATCGCGGTCGAGGGGCCCGTGCACCCGGTGGGTGGCGACAAGGGCGGGCTCGTACTCCTTCACCAGCGGTTGAAGGGGCCCGAGTTCCTCGGGTACGACAAGGTGCTGCGGGTCGATCCGGGCAGCGGTCGCGTCTCGAACCGGCCTCTGAAGAAGACGTACGGCGCTACGACCGGCGTCGCGGACGGCACGGTCTACTTCGCGGAGCCGACCGGGCGGATCAGTGCGGTGGATCCCGCGACCGGGCGGCAGAAGTGGTCCCGGTTGACGGGTGTTGAAGGGGCCTCCGGGCCGACGGCGAGCGGTGGCGCGCTGTACTTCAGCTCGCCCAGTGGGCGCGTGGTCGCTCTTTCGCCGCGGGGCAAGGTCCTGTGGAGCACCGGTCCTCGGGCCGAGGGGCTTGGCGGTGAGGTGAACGCGAGTCCGCGTGTTGCGGTTTCGGGGCGGGTTGTTTTCGTGGCGGCTGCGAAGAACACCGTGTTCTCGTTCGATGCTATGAAGCCGCCGAAGTCCGGGTGACGTTCGGCGCTACGAAGCCGCCGGAGTCCGGGTGAACTTCGGCGGCTTCCGCTGCCTCTTACGTGCGGTGGATCAGCAGCGCGGGGCCACGTAGCCGTCGCTGCCTGTGCGGACGTACGTGTCGGAGACGTAGCGGCCGCTGCCGATGCGGTCCCAGAGCTTTGATGTGCCGGTCGGGCCCGTGACCTTCTCGCCCGGCTTCTGGCAGTGGATCGTCACTCGGGTTCCTGCCGCGAGACGGCCGACCTTGCCGTACGACGTGCCTGGGCCGGAGCGGACGTTGACGTCTGCCGCGATGGGGTATGTCTTTGCCGCCGCGGCTTCGATTGCCTCTGCGGATTCCGGTGCTATTACGTTCTCGCTCATGCTTCTCTCCCCCGTTTGGCGGCGGCTGGGGCCGCCTTTGCGCGTTCGCTTACAGGGGTGGACGCGTGGGGGTGGCGGGGCGGTTGCGGGGTGTTGGGGTTGAGGACTTTCCCTTCCCCAACCCCGCCCCTTCCCGACTGTGACATCTGCGGCTCCGCCGCGGGCCGCTCTGGCGCGGGGGCCTTGCTCGCCGCAATCACCGGCTCCGCCGCGTTCGTCCTCAAACGCCGGACGGGCTATATCTAGCCCCCTAGCCCAGCTTCGACACATCCCGCACCGCGCCGCGGTCCGCGCTTGTGGCCATGGCTGCGTATGCCCGCAGGGCCGCCGAGACCTTGCGGTCCCTGGCCTTGGGGGCGTAGACGCCGCCCAGGGCCTCTCGGCGGGACTCCAACTCCGCCTCCGGGACCAGGAGTTCGATGCTGCGGTTCGGGATGTCGATGCGGATGCGGTCGCCGTCCTCGACCAGGGCGATCGTGCCGCCGGACGCCGCCTCGGGCGACGCGTGGCCGATCGAGAGGCCCGACGTGCCGCCGGAGAAGCGGCCGTCCGTGACCAGGGCGCAGGCCTTGCCGAGGCCGCGGCCCTTCAGGAAAGAGGTGGGGTAGAGCATTTCCTGCATGCCGGGGCCGCCCTTGGGGCCCTCGTAGCGGATGACGACCACGTCGCCTTCCTTCACCTGCTTCTTGAGGATCTTGTCGACCGCCTCGTCCTGCGACTCGCAGACCACGGCCGGGCCCTCGAACGTCCAGATCGACTCGTCGACGCCCGCCGTCTTCACGACGCAGCCGTCCACGGCGAGGTTGCCCTTGAGGACCGCGAGGCCACCGTCCTTCGAGTACGCGTGGGCCGCGTCCCTGATGCAGCCGCCCGCGGCGTCCGTGTCCAGGGTGTCCCAGCGCTTCGACTGGGAGAAGGCCGTGGCCGAGCGCTCGCAGCCCGGGGCCGCGTACCAGAGGTCGACCGCCTCGTCCGACGGCGAACCGCCGCGCACGTCCCACGTCTCCAGCCACTCCTTGATGGACGCGGAGTGGACCGCGTGCACGTCCTCGTTCAGGAGGCCCGCGCGGTACAGCTCGCCGAGGATCGCGGGGATGCCTCCGGCGCGGTGCACGTCCTCCATGTAGTACGTGCCGCCGGGCGCCACGTTCGGGGCGACCTTGGCCAGGCAGGGGACGCGGCGCGAGACCTCGTCCATGTCGGCGAGGTCGTAGTCGAGCTCGGCCTCCTGCGCGGCGGCGAGCAGGTGCAGGATCGTGTTCGTGGAGCCGCCCATGGCGATGTCGAGCGCCATGGCGTTGCCGAACGCGGCGCGCGTGGCGATGCTGCGCGGCAGGACCGACTCGTCGTCGCCGTCGTAGTACCGCTTGGCGATCTCGACGACCGTCGCGCCCGCGTTCTCATACAGCGCCTTGCGGCCGGTGTGCGTGGCGAGCATCGAGCCGTTGCCGGGCAGGGAGAGGCCGATGGCCTCGGTCAGGCAGTTCATGGAGTTGGCGGTGAACATGCCGGAACAGCTGCCGCAGGTCGGGCAGGCGTTCTCCTCGATGCGGAGGATGTCCTCGTCCGAGACCTTCTCGTTGACCGCGTCGCTCATCGCGTCGACCAGGTCGAGTTTTCGGACCGTGCCGTCGACCAGCGTGGCCTTGCCGGCCTCCATCGGGCCGCCGGAGACGAAGACCGTCGGGATGTTGAGGCGCAGGGCCGCGTTCAGCATGCCGGGGGTGATCTTGTCGCAGTTGGAGATGCAGATCAGGGCGTCGGCGCAGTGCGCCTCCACCATGTACTCCACCGAGTCCGCGATCAGGTCGCGGGAGGGCAGGGAGTACAGCATGCCGCCGTGGCCCATCGCGATGCCGTCGTCGACCGCGATGGTGTTGAACTCGCGCGGGATGGCGCCCGCGGCGACGATCGCCTCGGAGACGATCCGGCCGACCGGCTGCAGGTGGGTGTGGCCGGGCACGAACTCGGTGAAGGAGTTGGCGACGGCGATGATCGGCTTCCGCCCGATGTCCGCGCCGGGTACACCGGAGGCACGCATAAGGGCGCGTGCGCCCGCCATGTTGCGGCCGTGGGTGACTGTGCGGGACCTGAGCTCGGGCATCGTCGCTCGCTCCTTCAGGGATCTCAGAGACATGTGACTCGACTGTTGTCGAGCGTACGCCGACGCTCCACGATCTGGACAGGCTGTCCGGATGGCGGGACAGCTGTCTCGGTGAGCGGGCCCCAAGAGCCCCAAGAAGGGGCTCCGCTCAGGGGCCCGTCAGATGCCCCTGCACCACCGGTGCGATCCGCGCGATGATCGCCTCCGGGTCCGCCGACGCCAGCGGCTCCACCTGGATCACGTACCGCAGCATCGCCGTGCCCACCAGCTGCGCGGCCGCCAGTTCCGCCCGCAGCTCCGCGTCCGGCTGGTCGAGCTGCCGTGCCACTCTGCCGAGCAGCTGCGTCGCGATGAGGCGGCGGAAGACGGCAGCCGCCGTGTCGTTGTTCACCGCGGAGCGCACGATCGCGAGGAGCGGTACGCGGGTCGCGGGGTTCTCCCAGACGCCGAAGATGAAGCGGGTCAGGCGCTCGCCGACGCCGTCGAGCGGGCCGTCCTCGATCGCGGCGGGCGCTTCGAGCGCAGGCGCGAAGGCCTCCTCGATCGCCGAGGCGAAGACCTGCTCCTTCGTACCGAAGTAGTGGTGCACGAGCGCCGAGTCCACCCCGGCGGCCTTGGCGATCCCGCGCACGGACGTCTTCTCGTACCCGCGTGCGGAGAACTCGGTGCGGGCGGCCTCCAGGATGCGGTCCCGCATCGCCGGGCCCTCGGCGGACTGCGTACGAGAAGGACGTCCCCTGCGGCGCGGAGCCGTGCCGCCCGCCGCCGGAGCCGTCACGAGCGGGGCACCTTCACCGCGGACGCCAGATGCAGCCGGGTGTAGGCGAGGGCCTCGGCGAGGTCGGCCTCGCGTTCGGCGCTGGACATCGCGCGGCGCGTATTGACCTCGATGACGACGTGCCCGTCGAAGCCGCTCGTCGCGAGGCGCTCCAGGAGTTCGGCGCACGGCTGCGTGCCGCGGCCGGGCACCAGGTGCTCGTCCTTGGCGGAGCCCTTGCCGTCGGCGAGGTGGACGTGGCCGAGGCGGTCGCCCATGCGGTCGATCATCTGCATCGCGTCCGTGCGGGCGGTCGCGGTGTGGCTGAGGTCGACCGTGAAGTGGCGGTAGTCGTCCTTGGTGACGTCCCAGTCGGGGGCGTAGGCGAGCATCTCGCGGTCGCGGTAGCGCCACGGGTACATGTTCTCGACGGCGAACCGGACGTCCGTCTCATTCGCCATCCGCCAGATTCCGTCGACGAAGGCGTTCGCGTACCCGCGCTGCCAGCGGAAGGGCGGGTGCACGACAACCGTCGACGCGCCCAGCTTCTCGGCGGCGGCCTGCGCGCGCTGGAGCTTCACCCAGGGGTCCGTGGACCACACGCGCTGTGTGATCAGGAGACATGGCGCGTGCACGGCGAGGATCGGGATCTGGTGGTAGTCGCTGAGTCTGCGCAGGGCTTCGATGTCCTGACTGACGGGATCCGTCCAGACCATGACCTCGACGCCGTCGTAGCCGAGGCGCGCGGCGATCTCGAAGGCCGTCGCCGTCGACTCCGGATAGACCGAGGCCGTCGACAGGGCGACCTTCGCATCCGGGATGCGCACCACTGGTTCTGCCACGAGGGACAGCGTACGGGCCACGCCTGGGCGCGGGGGAGGTGGTCCGGGTGGTCTCCCGCACACCCGGGCCGTGTGTGACGTACGTCTACGCACCGTCGTCGGTGGCGGTGACCTGGGTCGCAGGAAGGTGGTCGAGCCGGCGCAGGATCACGCCCTCGCGCAGCGCCCACGGGCAGATCTCCAGCGTCTCGACCCCGAAGAGATCCATCGCGCCCTCGGCGACGAGCGCCCCCGCGAGCAGTTGGCCGGCCCGGCCCTCGGAGACTCCGGGCAGCTCGGAGCGCTCGGCCGTCGTCATCGCGGCCAGCTGCGGGACCCAGTCCTCCAGGGACTTCCGCTTCAGCTCACGCTGGACGTAGAGGCCCTCGGCGGAGCGCGCGGCGCCCGCGAGCCTGGCCAGCTGCTTGAACGTCTTCGACGTCGCCACGACGTGATCGGGGGCCCCGAAACGGCTGAACTCCCCCACCGTGCGCGCGATCTGGGCACGCGCGTGCCGCCGCAGCGCCTTCACGTCGCCGGGGTCCGGCGGGTCCTGGCGGAACCACGCGGACGTCAGACGGCCGGCGCCGAGCGGCAGGCTGACGGCGGCGTCGGGTTCCTCGTCGATGCCGTACGCGATCTCCAGCGAGCCGCCGCCGATGTCGATGACCAGGAGCTTTCCCGCCGACCAGCCGAACCAGCGGCGGGCCGCGAGGAAGGTGAGGCGGGCCTCCTCGGCTCCGGTGAGGACCTGGAGATCGACGCCGGTCTCCTCCCTGACGCGGGCGAGGACCTGATCGGCGTTGCTGGCCTCGCGTACGGCGGAGGTCGCGAACGGCAGCAGATCCTCCACACCCTTGTCCTCGGCGGCCTCCATCGCGTCACGGACGGTGCCGACCAGGCGGTCGACACCTTCGGGGCCGATCGCCCCGGCCTCGTCGAGGAGTTGGGCGAGGCGCAGGTCCGCCTTGTGCGAATACGCGGGCAGCGGGCGCGCGCCGGGGTGGGCGTCCACCACCAGCAGATGCACCGTGTTCGAACCTACGTCGAGGACACCGAGTCTCATATACGGAACGCTACTGCGCGTCCGGCGGTCGCTGGTCCTCGGACCGGGTACCGCGCGCATACCCTGGAGACGTGCCAAAGACGAAAAAGGCGAAGACCGACAAAACGAAGTCGAAGAAGAAGTCGGGGAAGCCGGAGAAGGTGCTGAAGTCACGGCCGGAGAAGGAGCAGCCGGACGAGAAGGGGCTCGACTTCGCCCGCGCCTGGGTGGAGTTCCCTGATCCCGCGGACGACGAGCAGGTCTTCCGCTGCGATCTGACATGGCTGACCTCTCGGTGGAGCTGCATCTTCGGCAGTGGCTGCCAGGGCATCCAGGCGGGCCGGGCGGACGACGGCTGCTGCACGCTGGGCGCGCACTTCTCGGACGAGGACGACGAGAAGCGGGTCGCCGAGTCCGTGGCGCGGCTCACCCCGGACATCTGGCAGCACCACGACATCGGCACGGAGAGCGGCTGGGTGTCGACGGACGACGACGGCGAGCGCCAGACCCGCCCGTACAACGGCTCCTGCATCTTCCAGAACCGTCCCGGTTTCGCCGGCGGCGCGGGGTGCTCGCTGCACATCCTGGCGCTGAAGGAGGGGCGTGAGCCGCTGGAGACGAAGCCGGACGTGTGCTGGCAGCTGCCGGTCCGGCGGACGTACGAGTGGATCGACCGGCCCGACGACACGCGGATCCTCCAGGTGTCCATCGGGGAGTACGACCGGCGGGGCTGGGGCCCCGGCGGCCACGACCTGCACTGGTGGTGCACGTCGGCGACGTCGGCGCACGGTGCCGGTGACCCGGTGTACGTCTCCTACCGCCCCGAGCTGACGGAGCTGATGGGCAAGGAGGGGTACGACCGTCTTGCGGAGCTGTGCGAGGAGCGACTGGCGTCGCAGCTGCCCCTGCTTGCACCGCACCCTGCGGATCCTTCGCGGTAGACAGGATTTGTCCCCAACCCCGCCCCTTCCCGAAAACCGTGCCTGCGCCCCGGACCTACCTGGGGGCTCCGCCCCCAGACCCCCGCTCCTCAAACGCCGGAGGGGCTGGATTTCGGCCCCCGCGCCGAGCGGGTTTTCGGGAAGGGGCGGGGTTGGGGAAGAACTAGCTCTCACTCGGACTCGGGTCGCCGCTGTCGCTCGGCGGTGGTGTCGAACTCCCCGGGTCTGACGGCGTCGGCGTCGGGTCCGGGGAGGTCGGGGTCGGGTCCGGGGTTGAAGGCGTCGGGGTCGGAGTAGGCGTCGGCCTGGGCTTCGGTGGGATCGGGGTTGGCCGGGGGCCCGGATGCGTCGGGCGGCCCGAGCCGTTGCCGTAACCGCCGATCGAGATGATCGCCCCCGCGGGTGCGATGGAGACCCGTGCGCTCCAGTGGCCTGCCGGCTCCCGCTCGTGGTCGACGTACACCCGGATCGTGGACGTCTCCCCCGGTGCGAGCGTCCCGGATGTCCGGCTCAGGTAGAGCCAGGACGCCCCCGTGGTCGCCGACCAGTGGACCGGCTCGCCCCCGGAGGCGGAGAGCATGATCAGGGTCGTCCCGCCGCTCGGCTGCGCCTCGACGGTGAGGCGGCCCGCGCCGGTCGCCGAGCGTGACGGGGGCGATCCGGCGCTGATGACCTCCACGGAGACGTCCGGTGAGCGGCTGCCCGCGGTGAAGCGGGGGTCGGGCGGGGTGTGGGCGTTGCCCGCGTTCTCGTAGTCCTCGCGTCTGCGGTCGCCGTTCATCCCGTCGTCCCCGGCCTCGCTCGCGCTGACCGAGCGGCCGTCCTGGCCCTCTCCGGTGAGCGGCGCCCCGCGATACGCCGCCCAGAGCGCGAGCACCGGGGCGGCCACCACGGTGGCGACGACCGTCGTCGTCACGGCACGCGCGCGCATGCGGTCGCGGCGGGCGGCGTGGTCCTTGGGGTCCATCGGGAATCCCTGCCGGTCGAAGCGCGGACCGCCGCCCCGCGCGCGCGGGATGTGCGCCATCGCCACGTGCACGGCGGTCCGCGGGGCCTCGATGACCGGCAGCGCTGCCGGGGAGGCCGCCGTGCCGGGCCAGGCCCCGGATCCGGCGCGCTCGGCGGTGCGGCGGCAGCGGGGGCAGTCGTCGACGTGCCGGACGAGCTCGCGGCGCAGGGCCGTGCCGAGGAGGAGTTGGTTGTCGCCGGTGAGGCGGGCGACGATCGGGCAGGTGCCGGTCTCCACGACGGCGAGCGCGGCCCGGGTTCGCTCCACCTCGCAGGCGGCGGAGGCGAGGAGGTCGCGGGTCTGCACGAGGTCCATGCCGATGACCGCGGCGACTTCCTTGGGGGCGAGCTGGTGGCGTACGGCGAGCTCCAGGGCCTCACGCTGTTCGGGCGTCGTCCCTGCGGCCTCCGGCCAGGCCAGCTGGGCGAGTTCGCGGCGCCGCCGGCGCTCCGTCTCGTTCGGCGGTGTGTCGGAGTCGGCCGCCTTCGGGGCTGTCGGGGCTTGCGGGGCGCGGGGGGCCGCTCCGGAGGCGTGGGCGCCGCCGCCCTGCCGCTTGCGCTTGGCGTCGGCGAGGGCGCGCAGGCAGACCCAGCGGGCGAGTGCGTACAGCCAGGACTTCAGTTCGGCCTCGGTGTCGGGGCCGCGTGAGCCGCGGCGCTCGGCGATGGCGAGGACGTCACCCAGGGCGGCGGTCGCGGCGTCGTGATCGCAGAGCACGGACAGGCAGTACGTGAACAGGCCGTCCAGACAGGGCTCATAGCGTGCGGGGGGCGCCTGCGGCACCGAGCGGGGCACAACGCGCTGGCGCGCGTCACTATGCGCCCGGTGTGCGCCGGTTGCTTGGGTGGGGGTTTCCGGCCTGCTGCTCATCACCCGTGCGAAGTTAGGCGGATGATGCCGGGTCCCTCCTCCCCCTTGAGCACATTTAATCCTTACGGGTGAACAGATCCCTCAAAAGGGGACAGGAACCCATGATTCCGTGACCGCGGCCCACGGTGCGCCAGGGGCGGGAACGGCTCGCGTGCGCCACTGTCAGTGCCGCCCGCTACGGTTCGGTTCATGGCCACCCGTACGAAGACCGGCAACACCGGGAAGCAACGCCCGTCCTATCGCTGCACCGAGTGCGGCTGGCAGACGGCCAAGTGGCTCGGCCGCTGCCCCGAATGCCAGGCCTGGGGGACGGTCGAGGAGTATGGCGCGCCCGCCGTCCGCACCACCGCCCCCGGCCGCGTCACCTCGTCCGCCCTGCCCATCGGCGAGGTCGACGGCCGCCAGGCCACCGCACGCTCCACCGGAGTCGCCGAGTTCGACCGCGTCCTGGGCGGCGGCCTCGTCCCCGGCGCCGTGGCGCTCCTCGCGGGCGAGCCGGGCGTCGGCAAGTCGACGCTGCTCCTGGACGTCGCGGCGAAGTCGGCGAGCGAGGAGCACCGCACGCTCTATGTCACCGGTGAGGAGTCGGCGAGCCAGGTCCGGCTGCGCGCCGACCGCATCAAGGCGATCCACGACCACCTCTATCTGGCGGCGGAGACCGATCTCGCCGCCGTTCTCGGCCACTTGGACGCGGTGAAGCCGTCCCTCCTGATCCTCGACTCGGTCCAGACGATCGCGTCCCCGGAGATCGACGGTGCGCCCGGCGGCATGGCCCAGGTCCGCGAGGTGGCGGGCGCCCTGATCCGCGCGTCCAAGGAGCGCGGCATGTCCACGCTCCTGGTCGGCCACGTCACCAAGGACGGCGCGATCGCGGGTCCCCGCCTCCTGGAACACCTCGTGGACGTCGTCCTGTCCTTCGAGGGCGACCGGCACGCGCGCCTGCGCCTCGTCCGTGGCGTCAAGAACCGGTACGGGACGACGGACGAGGTCGGCTGCTTCGAACTGCATGACGAGGGCATCACCGGCCTCACCGACCCCAGCGGCCTCTTCCTCACCCGCCGCACGGAGGCCGTCCCCGGCACCTGTCTGACGGTCACGCTCGAAGGTCGCCGCCCCCTGGTGGCCGAGGTCCAGGCGCTCACCGTCGACTCCCAGATCCCCTCCCCCCGGCGCACCACGTCCGGACTCGAAACCTCCCGCGTCTCGATGATGCTGGCCGTCCTGGAGCAGCGGGGCCGCATCACCGCGCTCGGCAAGCGCGACATCTACAGCGCGACGGTCGGCGGCGTGAAGCTCTCCGAGCCGGCCGCGGACCTCGCGATCGCCCTCGCCCTGGCCAGCGCGGCGAGCGACACCCCGCTGCCGAAAAATCTCGTCGCGATCGGCGAAGTAGGCCTCGCGGGCGAGGTCAGACGGGTCACGGGAGTCCAGCGCAGGCTGGCCGAAGCGCACCGTCTCGGCTTCACGCACGCCCTCGTTCCCGCCGACCCGGGCAAGGTCCCGCCCGGTATGAAGGTCACCGAAGTCGCCGACATGGGGGACGCGCTGCGTGTCCTTCCGAGGTCGCGTCGCAGAGAGGCCCCACGGGAGGACGAAGAGCGCCGGTAGACTTTGCCCTGGTCTCGCCCATCCGTACGAAGCAGTCGTACGGACCGGGGCTTGGACAACCCGCGACCCGAGGAGTGCAGTGGCAGCCAACGACCGGGCGTCAGCTCCCGGCAAGCCCGGCGGAAGCTCCGGTGCCGAAGGGCTGATGCGCGCCTCCCTGAGCGCGGTCGCGCCCGGCACGGGCCTGCGCGACGGACTCGAGCGCATCCTCCGCGGCAACACCGGAGGGCTCATCGTCCTCGGCTGGGACAAGACCGTCGAGTCGATGTGCACGGGTGGCTTCATCCTGGACGTCGAGTTCACGGCGACGCGCCTGCGCGAGCTGTGCAAGCTCGACGGCGGCATCGTCGTCGACAAGGACATCACCAAGATCCTGCGGGCGGGCGTGCAGCTCGTCCCCGACCCGACGATCCCCACCGAGGAGACGGGCACCCGGCACCGCACCGCGGACCGCGTGTCCAAGCAGGTGGGTTACCCCATCGTCTCCGTCTCCCAGTCCATGCGCCTCATCGCGCTCTACGTGGACGGACAGCGCAAGGTCCTCGAGGACTCGGCGGCGATCCTGTCCCGCGCGAACCAGGCCCTCGCGACCCTGGAGCGGTACAAGCTGCGCCTCGACGAGGTGGCGGGCACCCTGTCCGCCCTGGAGATCGAGGACTTGGTGACGGTCCGCGATGTCACGGCGGTCGCGCAGCGCCTTGAGATGGTGCGCCGCATCGCCACGGAGATCGCAGAGTACGTGGTGGAGCTGGGCACGGACGGTCGTCTTCTCGCCCTCCAGCTGGACGAGTTGATCGCGGGCGTCGAGCCCGAGCGTGAACTGGTCGTCAGGGACTACGTCCCCGAGCCGACGGCCAAGCGCTCGCGCACGGTCGAGGAGGCGCTCTTCGAGCTGGACGCGCTGAGCCATGCGGAGCTGCTCGAACTGCCTACCGTGGCGCGGGCGTTGGGTTACACGGGCTCTCCGGAGGCGTTGGACTCCGCGGTGTCGCCGCGGGGCTTCCGGCTGCTCGCCAAGGTGCCGCGGCTGCCCGGCGCGATCATCGACCGGCTTGTTGAGCACTTCGGGGGGCTGCAGAAGCTGCTCGCTGCGAGCGTCGATGATTTGCAGACGGTGGACGGGGTGGGGGAGGCGCGGGCCCGGAGCGTTCGCGAGGGGCTCTCGCGGCTTGCCGAGTCGTCGATTCTGGAGCGGTACGTCTAAGCGGTGCTTCTAAGCGGTGCGTCCAGCGGGTGCGGGTGAGTGGGTGCGGGTGAGTGGGTGGTTGGTTTCCCGCCCACCCGTCCATCACTCGGCGGTCAGCCGTCCTCAAGTACGAACGAGGTCTTCACTGACCCCAGCCCAGGCGACTTGGCCTCGACGAGATACGTGCCCGGCGCCGCACTCCCCGCCGAAGGCGTCGCACACCGCGGCTCGCTCCCCCGGCGGTCCCACTCCACGGTGTGCGTGACGCGCCCCTCACCCGGCACCCGCAGCAACAGGCTCCCACCACCGGCGGGGCAGTCCGCCGAGGACCAGATCTCCTTGTCGCTCTCGGCCTGAGTGATCGTCAGCACCGTCTTCTTGCCGCCGAGATCCACCTTGCAGGCCTTGCCAGCGCTGTTCTGGGCGACGAGTTCGAACTTCGGCTTCTCACCGATCTCGTACCTGTTGTGGACGCTCCGCAGCTTCAACTTCACGTCGCCGCTCACACAGTTGGGCAGGCTCGACCCCGCGGGCAGCTGTCCGCCCGAACCGCCGCCGCCCTTGGCGTCGTCGTCCGAGCCGCTGCCGTCACCGCCGCCGGAGTCGCCCGAGCCGTCGGACCCCTCGGAATCGCCGGAGCCGCCGCCGGAGCCACCGGAGCCGGAGTCGCCGTCGCCCTCGTCGCCCGACTCGTCGCGCCCGCCCGGGTGTTCACTGATGGCGGGCCCGGAGCCGGAAGGTCCGGGAGTGATGGATGTGGCGGGGCCGGAGCCCGAAGGACCGTCGGCGCCGTCGTTCTTGCCCCCACCGCCCATGGTGAGCACCCACACGACCAGGAGCGCCATCAGCCCGATCAAGGACAGCAGAACGGCCCTCCGACGCCAGTAGATGGTGGAGGGAAGCGGCCCGACCGGATTGCGCAGAGATCCCACGGCCCAAACCTTACGAGACATCCGCGCGTTGTCCTGCCCCACCCGCCGCCCAGAGTCACAAAGTTTGCGGATCATCATCACGGAACGACTGGCTCCGCTTTCCGTACAGCCCGTACCCCTGTCTCCGTACACGCCCGTACCCCTGTCTTTCGTCAGGGGGTGTGACGGGTCGATCGCCGGGTGTGACGATTCGGACCCACTCCGTACCGTCCGTAATCATGGACACCATGGACGACGATCTCTATCGCGATGTCACCGACTTCGCCCACGACACCCCTACCTGGTTCCAGCACCTCGCCGAGGTGTGGACGGAGCTCGGCCTGCTGCTCTTCGGCGTGCTCTTCATCGTCGCCTGGTGGCGGGCACGGCGCGGCGACCCGCGCGCCCTCGCGATAGCTGTGCTCGCGCCCCTCGTCACTGCGGTGGCGTACGTCTGCAGTGAGTTGCTCAAGTCGGCGGTCGACGAGGAGCGTCCGTGCCGTGCCGTCGCCGGGGCGGTCACCTCGATCGTCGAGTGCCCGGCCTACGGCGACTGGTCCTTCCCCAGCAACCACTCGACGATCGCGGGCGCCGCTGCCGTCGGCCTCGCGCTCGCCTGGCCGCGGATCGCCGCGCTGACGCTGCCGATGGCCGTACTCATGGCGTTCTCGCGGGTGTTCGTGGGCGTGCACTATCCGCATGACGTGGCGGTGGGCCTGCTCCTCGGGGCCGCGCTCGCCTTCCTCCTCGTACGTCTGGCAACGCGCCCCGTGGGGCGCGTCGTCGAGGCGATGCGTGGTTCCTCGACGGGTGTAGTCCGGTGGTTCGCGGGACCGGGCAGCCCGACACCTTCCTCCGCTTCCTCCGCGACACCACAACGGCGGCCCGCGTCTCACCGCCGCTGAGACTCATGAGGCGGTGTCAGAGCCGCACAAGTCCCGCCTCGTAGGCGACGATCGCCGCTTGGACGCGGTTCTTGACCCCGAGCCGGTCGAGGACCGCGCTCACGTACGCCTTGACCGTGCCTTCGACCAGATGGAGCCGGGCGGCGATCTCCGGGTTGGAAAGACCCTCCCCGACGAGCCCGAGCACCTCGCGCTCGCGCGGAGTGAGTGCCGCGGTCCTGGCGCGGGCGTCGGCGCCGCGGACCGTGCGCTGTGCGCCGTAGCCGTCGATGACGTGGCGGGCCACCTTGGGCGAGAGGAAGGCGGCGCCGCCGGCCACCGCGCGTACGCCCGCGATGAGTTCGTGGGGGTCGCCGGACTTCAGGAGGAAGCCGGTGGCTCCGCCGCTCAGCGCTCGCGCGACGTACGCGTCTTCGGAGAAGGTCGTCAGCATCGCGACCGCGGTGCCGGGCACCGTCCGTGCGATCTCCTCGCCCGCGGTCAGGCCGTCGAGCCCCGGCATGCGGATGTCGAGCAGCGCGACGTCGGGCCGGTGGGCCTGGGCAAGCGCGATCGCCTCCCTCCCGTCGCCCGCCTCCGCCACGACCTCGATGGCCTCGCCCGCGCCGAGGATCGCGCGGACGCCCGCGCGGATCATCGCCTCGTCGTCGGCCAGCAGTACGCGGATCACCGCACCCACTCCTTCACTCCTTCTCCTTGGCGCTGGCCTTGGCTCCGGCCTTGGGGATCATGCTCTTCTCCACGACGGCTCCGTCCCTGAAACAGACCCTGAAGTGCGCGACGGTGACGAAGAGTTCACCGCTGGCGCGGTAGTAGCGACAGTCGGCGCCTTGGGGCGGCGGCGTCGGGGCGCGCTCCGCGGGCGGGTCGGAGGCGGTCAGGCCGGGGAGCAGGCGTTCGGCGTCGGCCTGGGCCTGCCCCACCGACAGCCGTGCGAAATCGGCCGGTTCGAGGACGGCGTGCGAGCGCGAGTACGCGTACCAGGCGAAGGCGCCGCCGACGAGCAGGGCCCCGGTGGCGAGGGCGGCGCCGAAGGCCAGCAGGGTGCGCCGGCGCGCGTACGCGAGGGAGGGGGCGGGGGCAGGGGCGGTCGGGCGCGGCTTCGGGGCTCCGTCGCTCCTCCTCGCCGGGAGGCGCGCGAGGACCCGGAAGCCGTCGCCGTGCGGGCCGGCTTCGAAGGTGCCGCCGAGGTCTTCGACCCTGGTCCGCAGGCCCACGAGACCGGAGCCTGCGCCGGGCCCCGAACCCGGCGCCTCGGCAGCACCGTTGGTGACGATGACAGCAGTCCCCTTCACCTCCACCGTGACGGGTGCGCCGGGGGCGTGTTTGGCGGCGTTGGTGAGGGCTTCCTGGACGATGCGGTAGACGGTGCGGTCGACCTCGCCTTCCGGCGGTGTCAATTCCGTACCCGTACCCTCACTCTCCCTCTCGCCCTCACCCTCACTCTCCACGACGTACCGGACCGGCAGCGTTACGGCGCCACGGTGCCGTTCCGGCAGATCGGCGGCCACTTGGAGTGCGCCGGCCCGCACCGCGATGAGGCTCAGTTCGTGTCCGAGGGAGTCGTGCATGTCCTGGGCGATCCTGGCCCGTTCGCGCAGCCGTGCCCGGTCGGCGACGATGCGCTGCTCGCGCTCCAGCTGGGCGGCGCGGGTCCAGCCGGCGGCGGCGAGTTCTCTTCCTTGGCGGAGGTAGCGGCCGGCGAGCCACGGGAAGACGGCGCCGAAGAGGAGGGTGCCCGTCAGGACGAGCCACTCCACGACGGGATCGACGTCGCGTACGAGGATTTTGGCGGTGCCGATGAGGGCGGTGGCCCCGAAGGTGAGGAGGGCGGGCCGGAGGTGGTCGGCCCTGCGTCCCATGAGCAGCGCGAAGACCGCGAGGGCGGGGCCGTACGAGAGCGTGAAGAGCGAGGGTGCCGCCGCGAGCCCCAGCCCTGCCGCCGCCACGAAAGCCCCCGGCGGCCAACGCCGCCAGACGGCTGCCGCCAGCCCCAGCACCGCGACCCCGGCAGCCTGCTGCCAAGCAGCCCGAGGCTCGTTCATCCCCAGGCGGTCCACGCTCAACGCGGGTATGACCAACGCTCCCCAGAGGAGGGCATCCCGCCCCCATGCACTCTCCACCCCCCGGACGCTACTGCCCACCCCCGGCAAGCACCCCTGCCGATAGTCATGCCTTGCCCCCCGACTCCCCGCTCCGCACAAGCTCTCCCACCCACCCGATCACCCCGCATCCGCCCCTCCACGAACAAGCTCTCCCGCCCACCCGCCCGATTACCCCGGGTCTCAAGGGGAATGGGCCGAGGTGGGTGGGCGATCCGCAGGCACGGGGTGGGTGGGCGATCCGCAGGCACAGGGGTGGGTGGGCGATCCGCAGGCACAGGGGCGGGCGGGCCATCCACAGGCACGGGGCCGGCCATCCGCAGGCACGGAGCGGGCAGGCCATCCGCAGGCACAGGGGCGGGTGGGCCATCCGCAGGCACAGGGCCGGCCATCCGCAGGCGCGGGGTGGGCGGGTCATCCGTACGCATCCGCAGTCGGCAGCGCTCGGGAGGGGACGTGCCGGTTTGTCTGCCCGGAGCACGGCTCCCGAAGTCTCCGGCGCCGAAGCAACCCAACGGCCACCGGACGATAGCGAGGACGGACATACCGGCGCGGCCCCGCCCCACAGCCGGAGCGACGCCGCAGCAACGCACGATGACCCGCAGTCGGCAGCCCACGCGAGGGGACGTGCCGGTATGTCTGCCCGGAGCACAGCTCCCGAAGTCTCCGGAGCCGAAGCAACCCAGCGGCCACCGGACGATAGCGAGGACGGACATACCGGCGCGGCCCCGCACCCACAGCCGCACCGACCCCGCACCCCGCACGCACCCGCAGACGGCCGCGAGACGCGAGGCAACCTGCTGCCGCCCGCTCCGGCCCCGAAGCCGCCCCGCAATTACCAGGCAACACCGACACACGCCCCGACCCCCCACCCCACCCCACCCCCAAAAGCGAAACGACGTCGAGAAGGCCCCGCCTGGCTCGCCCCCCGCCACCCCCGTGGCAGGATCGTCATGCCATGACTGCGCCCACGAAGCCCATGCCGCCCACGCCGCCCATGCCAATGTCAGACAGCCCCGAGCCCGCCGGCGAGGCCCTGCACAGCCCCGTCATCGCCTGGTTCGACGCCAACGCGCGCGATCTGCCGTGGCGTCGGGCCGACGCCGGACCCTGGGGCGTGATGGTCAGCGAGTTCATGCTGCAGCAGACGCCGGTCAGCCGCGTCCTGCCCGTGTACGAGCAGTGGATCGCCCGCTGGCCCCGCCCCGCCGACCTCGCCAAGGAAGCCCCGGGCGAAGCCGTCCGTGCCTGGGGACGCCTCGGCTACCCCCGCCGCGCGCTCCGGCTGCACGGCGCCGCCGTCGCCATAACGGAACGGCACGGCGGCGACGTACCGGCCAAGCACGCGCAGCTGCTCGCGCTGCCAGGCATCGGCGAGTACACCGCGGCGGCCGTCGCCTCCTTCGCGTACGGCCAGCGTCATGCCGTGCTGGACACGAACGTGCGCCGCGTCTTCGCGCGGGCCGTGACCGGCGTCCAGTACCCCCCGAACGCCACCACCGCCGCCGAGCGCAAGCTCGCCCGCGCCCTCCTCCCCGAGGACGAGCGCACGGCGTCCCGCTGGGCCGCCGCCTCCATGGAGCTCGGCGCCCTCGTCTGCACCGCCAAGAACGAGAACTGCGCCCGATGCCCCATCGCCGCGCAGTGCGCGTGGCAGACGGCCGGGAAGCCGGCGCATCAGGGGCCGGCCCGCCGGGGTCAGACGTACGCGGGAACGGACCGCCAGGTCCGCGGCAAGCTGCTCGCGGTGCTCCGCGAGGCCGTCGCTCCCGTGCCGCAGGCGACCCTCGACCGCGTGTGGGACGAGCCCGTGCAGCGCGCCCGCGCCCTGGACGGTCTCGTCTCCGACGGACTCGTCGAGCCCCTCCCCGACGGCCTCTACCGCCTCCCCCTCACCTGAGAGCAGCGGCCAAACCACAACGAAACGCCCCCGCTTTACGCCCCGCCTACTTCTGTTACACAACCGACGGAAGGCCGTGCGCCCCCCGCTGGCTGCTCCGCACAGCCTCGTGACAACGCCTCCGTAGCTTCATAGCCGTACCGCACAAGCAGCGGTGGTCGGTGAACGGAGGCGGTTAGGTATGGCGCACGGCGAGGTGCTCGAGTTCGAAGAGTACGTCCGCACTCGGCAGGACGCCCTGCTGCGCAGTGCCCGGCGCCTGGTCCCCGACCCCGTCGACGCCCAGGACCTGCTGCAGACCGCGCTCGTGCGGACGTACGGCCGCTGGGACGGCATAGCCGACAAGCGGCTCGCGGACGCCTATCTGCGCCGCGTCATGATCAACACGCGTACGGAGTGGTGGCGGGCCCGCAAGCTCGAAGAGGTCCCCACCGAGCAGATGCCCGACGCCCGCGTGGAAGACTCCACCGAACAGCACGCGGACCGCGCCCTCCTGATGGACATCATGAAGGTGCTCGCCCCCAAGCAACGCAGTGTCGTCGTGCTGCGACACTGGGAGCAGATGTCCACAGAGGAGACGGCTGCGGCACTCGGCATGTCCGCGGGAACGGTCAAGAGCACCCTGCACCGGGCGCTCGCACGGCTCCGCCAGGAGCTGGAGAGCCGGGACCGCGAGAGCCAGGACCGCGAGAGCCGGGACCGCGAGGAGCCCGCCACCGGCGCGCTCGAACGTGAGGAGCGGGAGCGTTGCGCGGCCTAAGCACCCGGGCTGGCAGGACCTTGAGGGCGGGGAGTGCGGCGGTGGTCGCGCTCGCCGCCATCGGCCTTTTCCTCACCGCCTGCTCGACGGGCGGCTCCGGCGCCCGCGACGAGGGCCCCGGCAACCGCGGCGAGACGGTGATGACCCCCTCGCCGTCCCCGACGCCGTCGACGACGTCCGCGCCCCCGCCGCCCTCCACCGGGGAGGCGGTGAAGCTCGTCAAGGCCGACCCGAAGGTGAGCCAGACGGTCAAGCGCGATCTGAAGCCCTGCGTCGGTGACGACTACCCCGTGGACGTCTCGTACGGCAACCTGACCGGAGGAGCCGCCTCCGATGTCGTCGTGAACATCATGACCTGCAGCGATGCCGTCGGCACCAGCAGTTACGTGTATCGCGCCGAAGGCAAGAAGTACGAGAATGTCTTCCAGGACGAGGAGCCACCCGTCTACGCGGAGATCGACCGGGGCGACCTGGTGGTCACCAAGCAGGTGTACGAGAAGGGTGACCCGGTGTCGTATCCGTCCGGCGAGGAAGTCATCACGTACCGCTGGACCTCGAACCACTTCACCGAGACGGACCGCACCCGCAGTCACTACAGCAGCGCGGCGGGCGGCGACGCACCCGCTCCGACGGAGAACTGAGAGCACCCGATGGCAGAGCACACTCATGTCCTGTTCGTCGAGGACGACGACGTCATCCGCGAGGCGACGCAGCTCGCGCTCGAACGGGACGGCTTCGTCGTCACCGCGATGCCCGACGGTCTCCAGGGCCTTGAGGCGTTCCGCGCCGACCGCCCGGACATCGCGCTGCTCGACGTGATGGTGCCCGGCCTGGACGGCGTCTCGCTGTGCCGCCGCATCCGCGACGAGTCGACGGTCCCGGTGATCATGCTCTCGGCGCGTGCCGACTCCATCGACGTCGTGCTCGGCCTTGAGGCGGGCGCCGACGACTACGTGACCAAGCCCTTCGACGGCGCCGTCCTGGTGGCCAGGATCCGCGCCGTGCTTCGCCGCTTCGGGCACGCGAGCGGCCCCGACTCGGGGGCGCCTGCCTCCGGTGACGGCGGTTCGCCGGACGGTGGTGTGCTGCACTTCGGCGATCTGGAGATCGACACGGAGGGCATGGAGGTCCGCAAGGGCGGAGCTCCCGTGGCGCTGACGCCGACCGAGATGCGCCTGCTCCTCGAATTCTCGTCCGCGCCCGGCACGGTCCTCTCCCGCGACAAGCTCCTGGAGCGCGTGTGGGACTACGGCTGGGGCGGTGACACCCGCGTCGTCGACGTCCATGTGCAGCGGCTGCGTACGAAGGTGGGCCAGGACCGGATCGAGACGGTCCGCGGCTTCGGCTACAAGCTCAAGGCATGAGCCGACGGCATGGCTGAACGCATGGCTGAACACATGACTGAAGGACTGACTGAAGGACTGAACGGCGCGGCACGGTTCGACGCCGCGGCGGCGCATCTCGGGGGACACATATGAGCGGGGGGACGGTGGCCGCGCTGCGCGCCCGCCTGCGCACGAGGCTGGGCTCCGGCCTGCGCACCGGCGTGCGCTGGAAGATCAGCGCGGCGATCGCGCTGGTCGGCGCTCTTGTCGCGGTGGCGCTGAGCCTGGTCGTGCACAACGCGGCGCGCGTCTCGATGCTCGACAACGCGCGCGACGTGCAGGACGAGCGGATCCTGTACGCCCAGCGGATCTACGAGACGTCCGGGCGCACGGGCCAGTTCGGCATGAAGATCGACGACCCGGAGATGCCCAAGGACCTCCTTGCGAAGGTGCTCACCGGGCGCCGCGCGACCTACGTGGAGGACCACGCGGGCGGTGTGCCGGACATCTGGGCGGCGGTCCCGCTGAGCGACGGCCACATCCTGTCGCTGCACACCCGCTTCACCGACCGCAGCGCCACCGTCATGAAGGACCTCGACCAGGCCCTGGTCATCGGCTCCATCTCCGTCGTCTTCGGCGGCTGCGCGCTCGGCGTGCTCATCGGCGGCCAGCTCTCGCGGCGCCTGCGCAAGGCGGCGACGGCGGCGCAGGAGGTGGCGCAGGGGCAGACGGACGTGAGCGTACGAGATGCCATCGGCGGCGTCGTACGCGATGAGACCGATGACCTCGCGCGGTCGGTGGACGCGATGGCGGACGCGCTCAAGCAGCGCCTCGAAGCGGAGCGGCGGGTGACGGCTGACATCGCGCACGAGCTGCGTACGCCGGTGACCGGCCTGCTCACGGCGGCCGAGCTGCTGCCGCCTGGACGCCCGACCGAGCTGGTCAGGGACCGGGCGCAGGCGATGCGCACGCTCGTCGAGGACGTGCTCGAAGTGGCCCGTCTGGACAGCGCGGCCGAGCGGGCCGAGCTGCAGGACCTGATGCTGGGCGAGTTCGTGACGCGGCGGATCGCGGTGCTGAACTCGGACGTGAGCGTGACGGTGGTGCACGAGTCGGAGGTCACCACCGACCCGCGCCGCCTTGAGCGCATCCTGGGCAACCTCCTCGCCAACGCGGCCAAGCACGGTAAGCCGCCGGTCGAGGTCAGCGTCGAGGGCCGCGTGGTGCGGGTCCGGGACCATGGCCCCGGGTTCCCCGCGGGTCTCCTGGAGGAGGGGCCGAGCCGTTTCCGCACCGGCAGCACGGACCGCGCGGGCGTCGGGCACGGCCTGGGTCTGACGATCGCGGCGGGCCAGGCGAGGGTGCTCGGCGCGAGGCTCACCTTCCGCAACGTGACCCCCGCGGGCGCGGGCCCGGACGACCCGGCGGAGGGCGCGGTGGCAGTCCTCTGGCTCCCGGAACACGCCCCGACGAACACGGGCAGCTTCCCGATCTTGCAGCTGCCGGACAAGTACAAGTAACGCGGCCCGCTTACGTTGTGGGCAGGCGTTCCGCAGGGCGGAACGCACGGCAACGGGCCCCGGCACCAGAAGGTGCCGGGGCCCGTTTCAGCTCAGCCGAGGGGTAGGACCGCAGGTCAGACGACCTCTGCAACCGTCGCCCGCGGCCCCGCCGCAGCAGCGTCCCCAGCCGCATCCTCGACCGGCTTGTCCGACCCCGCAGGGCCGGAACCCTCGGGCTCGGAGTCCTTCGGCCCAGCCCCCCGCAGGGGAACTTCCCTCACGAACAGCGCAGCGACGAGCGCCGCCACCCCGATAACCGCCCCCAGCAGGAACGCCGAGTGCGTACCGGCAGAAACAGCATGCTGATACGCATCCCGCACCGCCTCCGGCAGCTTCGCCAGGCTGTCCGCATCCAGCTGCGCCGACTGCTCAGTGACCTTGCCGCCCAGCGCCCCGCCGCGCTCGGACATCGTGTCCTCGACCCGGCTGTTGAACAGCGCGCCCATGATCGCGACGCCGAACGACGAACCGAGCGTACGGAAGAGCGTGGCCGAGGACGACGCGACGCCCATGTCCTTCATCTCGACGCTGTTCTGCGCGACCAGCATGGTGATCTGCATCAGGCAGCCCATGCCCGCACCGAGCACCGCCATGTAGAGGCCCGACGTGAACCGCGTGGTGTCGGTGTCCATCTGCGACAGCAGGAAGAGCCCGATGACCATCAGTACGGTGCCGGCGATCGGGAAGATCTTGTACTTGCCGGTGGAGGTGGTGAACCGGCCCGAGAAGAACGAGACGACCATCATCGCGAGCAGCATCGGCAGGAGCAGCAGACCGGAGTTGGTGGCCGAAGCGCCCTGCACCGACTGCTGGTAGAGCGGCAGGAACAGCATCGCGCCGAACATCACGAACCCGGTGATGAAGCCGACCACCGACATCAGCGTGAAGTTGAGGCTGCGGAAGATGTGCAGCGGCAGTATCGGCTCGGCGGCCTTCTTCTGCACGATGACGAAGCTGATGAGCGAGACGACGCCGATCGCGATGAGCTCCATGATCACGGTCGAGGTCCAGGCGTACTCCGTGCCGCCCCACGTGGTGACGAGCACGAGCGAGCTGATGCCCACGGTCAGCAGCGCCGCGCCGAGGTAGTCGATGCGCCCCTTCGCCTTCTTCTTCGGCAGGTGCAGCACCGCGGTCACCATGGCGAGCGCGACGGCACCGAGCGGCAGGTTGATGTAGAAGGCCCAGCGCCAGCCGAGGTGGTCGGTGATGGTGCCGCCGACGAGCGGTCCGCCGATCATGGCGACCGCCATGACGCCGGTCATCATGCCCATGTACTTGCCGCGCTCGCGCGGCGAGACGAGCTCACCGATGATCGCCATGACGCCGACCATCAGACCGCCCGCGCCGAGCCCCTGGACGGCACGGAAACCGATCAGCTGGCCCATGTCCTGCGCCATGCCGCTGAGCACGGAACCGAGCAGGAAGATCACTATGGAGATGAGGAAGACGCCCTTGCGCCCGTACATGTCGCCGAGCTTGCCCCAGATGGGAGTCGAGGCCGCGGTCGCGAGCATGTACGCGGTGACGACCCACGACAGGTGTTCCATGCCGCCGAGGTCACCGACGATCGTCGGCATCGCGGGGCTCACGATCATGTTGTCGAGCATCGCGAGGAGGATGGTGACCATCAGCGCCATCATCACGACGCGAACACTGCGCGGCTGAGGCGCGTCCTTCACCGCCGGTTCGCCCGGCTTTGCCTGATCCCCCGGCTTTTCCTTGATCTCGGCCATGTTCCCCACTCCCCTGTAACCCCGACTGCGTACGTCTACTTACTTGCTGCTACTTACTTGCCGACCGGCAAGCTGACTACACTGAGGGAAACTAGACCCCTAACTAGCCGGGCGTCAAGTAAGTAAAATCGGATCCAAGGATTCGAGTCGAGGGAGCCGAGGAGCACCGAGATGGCCACGGGCACGAGCACGGGCAAGCAGCAGCGCCGGGGGGACACCCGCCAGCGCATCCAGGACGTGGCCCTCGAACTCTTCGCCGAGCAGGGCTACGAGAAGACGTCACTGCGCGAGATCGCGGAACGTCTGGACGTCACGAAGGCGGCGCTCTACTACCACTTCAAGACCAAGGAAGACATCCTCACCAGCATCTTCGAGGACCTGACCAGGCCCATCGACGAGCTGGTGGAGTGGGGCAAGGAGCAGCCGCACACGCTGGACGTCAAGCGGACGATCCTGACCCGCTACAGCGAGATCCTCACGCACGCGTCCTCGCTCTTCCGCTTCATGCAGGAGAACCAGGCGACGATGCGGGACCTGAAGACGGGTGAGACCTTCAAGGACCGCGTGTTCAGCCTGCTCGACATCCTCCGGGAGCCGGGCTCGCCGATGACGACCCAGGTGCGCTGCTTCAGTGCCCTGTTCACGATGCACGGCGGGATGTTCGTGCTCAAGGACGCCGAAGGCGACCCCGAGGAGAAGCGCAAGGCCATCCTCGAGGTCGCCATCGATCTGGTGACACAGGCGCACGAGGGCGCCTAAGTAACCGCTGATCAGACGGTTACTGGGTGACTGGGCGACTGATCAGACGGTGACACCGTTGGAGCGCAGGAACGCGACCGGGTCGACCGCCGAGCCGTAGTTCGGCGTCGTACGGATCTCGAAGTGCAGGTGCGGGCCGCTGGAGTTACCGGTGTTGCCGGACGCGGCGATGTGCTGGCCGGTGCCGACGGTCTGGCCGACGCGGACGTCGATCTTCGACAGGTGCGCGTACTGCGAGAACGTGCCGTTGTCGTGCTTGATCACGATGGCGTTGCCGTACGCGGGACCGTCACCGGCGCCGTTGCCGCCGGCCTTGACGACGGTGCCGTTGTGCACGGCCTCGACGGAGGTGCCGATCGACACGGCGAAGTCCTGGCCGGAGTGCTTGCTGGACCACATGTTGCCGCCGAGCCCGAAGGACGCGGAGAGCGTGTACTTGTCGACCGGGTCCTGCCAGGCGGCGGCCTTCTTGGCGGCGGCCTGCTTCGCCTGCTTGGCCTGCTCGGCCTTCTTGGCGGCGGCCTGCTTGGCCTGCTCGGCCTTCTTCGCGGCGGCCTTGGCCTGCGCGTCGGCCTGCGCCGAGATCGAATTGGCGGAGACGCCGGGCAGCGCGCCGCTCTTGGCGTCCGCGGCGGCCGCGATCCCGGAACCGAGAACGACGGAGGCCCCGAGCCCGAGGCCCGCGACGGTGACGACGGCCGTCCGCGTACGGAGCAGGGACAGGCCGGACTGGTGGGACGTGGCGCGCTTCGACATGGCGGATTACCTCCGGGATGGGGAGCGTGTACGTGACACCGCCGCATGTCGCTGCGAGGCACGTGAGACACAAAGGGACCCGGCCACACGCTTCGCTGCGTTCCGCCGGGGCCTCACCTTGGTAACCCGCACCCCGCCCCCTGCTCAAACACCCCATCTACTACCTAAAGCCGTAGCCAGACGCCCGTCTTTCGCCCCCTTGACACTGACAAATCCCGACAATTACCCCTTCAACCAGCTGCCGGAATCAGCGGCCGCAGCCAGGTTTAACCACACTTCGACAGGGCATCTCGGGCCAGCGCTGGCCCGTCCTGGGGGTGAACGCCCCCGACGAGCCCAAGGTCCCGCAGGTTGCGTGCCGAAGGTCCCGAACACCCCTCGAGCCGGGGCCACTATTCCACCTAGTACGTGACATAACGCCTGTGCGTCATGTCACCGCCCACCGAGATCCACAACCCCCGGAATGTGACCGGCGCTACGCTGCGGCGCATGGATCCCGCGGTCATAGGCGCCCGGCTCGCCTCGGGCGTCGTAGCCCCTCTGATCAAGAAACTGTTCGTACGGGAGGGGGCGGGGGCGGGCCTGACGGACAAGCCGGTACGGCTGTCCGGCCTGGTGTCCTTCAGGGGCGAGAAGCGGACCCTGGCAGAACGGGACGTGCGGCGCCTCGCGAGCGACCTGGTGGCAGGCTCCCTCTCCTCGCCCGGCGAACGCCCCTTCCCGCCGGACGAGGCGGACGCGGTGACGGACGCCTTGGCCCGCGCGCTCCTGACCCTCGGCGACCTCGACATGGACGACGTCCAGGCGGTCCGCCTGGGCCACCGGAAGCTGGCCCGCTCGCTCATCCACAACGCATCGGCCTCCGGCCTCTCCGCGGACGCCGCGTTCTTCCTCGACTCGATCACCGAGTGGGCCTGCCTGCACATCCTGCAGTTCTTCACGCAGCGCTCCACCTTCGTCGCCGCGACACTCGTGGCACAGAGCCGAAGCCAGGACGAACTCATCACGAAGGTCGACGAGCTACTCACCCGCAATCCGACTCCCGGAGCGCAGGATGTGGCCTTTGAGCGGCGGTATCTCGCGTACGTGGCGAAGAAGCACGGGAAGCTGACGATCTTCGGGGTCGATCTGGCGAACTCACCAGGGCGGTGGCCGCTGGATGCGGCGTACATGTCCTTGGAGGCGACGGAGCGGGGAGGAAAGTTCCAGCTCTCGCCGCAGGAAGAGGCAGACGCCCTGGCAGAAACCGGCTCTGCGTACGCGCAGTGGGCGGACCAGGTCGCGGAGTCGACCTCAACGCCATGCCCCGCCGATCAGGCACTGGCCGACCACGATCGCGTACTCCTCCGGGGGGAGGCGGGCTCGGGCAAGACGACCCTGATCCAGTGGCTGGCGGTGAGTGCCGCGGGCCTCACCGTGGACGACGCCCGCATGACCTACCTCCACGACCGCATCCCCTACGTACTCCCCCTCCGCAGCCTCACCCGCCACGGCGAGCGCCTCCCGGCGCCGGCGGACTTCCTCTCGGCGGTCGGCTCCCCACTGGCGGGTACGCAGCCCAAGGGCTGGGAGTCCCGCGTGCTGACCGCGGGTCGTGCGCTGATCCTGGTGGACGGGATCGACGAGATCCCGGAGTCGGAGCGCAGGCGCACGCGGGGTTGGCTGAGCGATCTGATCGACGCGTACCCCGGCAATCGGTGGCTGGTGACATCGCGCCCTTCGGCGGTACGGGAGGACTGGCTCGGGGAGCAGAACTTCACTGAGCTGACGCTGTCGCCGATGAGCCGGTCGGAGGTGACCGCGTTCATCCACCGCTGGCACGAGGCAGCGCGCACGGGTGCACCGGAGGAGGACGATGCTCTCGCCGCGTACGAGACCCAGCTCCTGGACGCAGTAGGAGCGAGGCCGGACTTGGGCCGCCTGGCGACCAACCCGCTCATGTGCGGCCTGATTTGTGCCCTGCACAGGGATCGGCGGGGTTTCCTCCCTCTGGGCCGCAAGGATCTGTACTCGGCGTCCCTTTCGATGCTGCTGATCCGCCGGGACCGTGAGCGCGACATGCACGTACCGGAACTGCGGGAGGAGCCTCAGCTCCAGCTGCTGCAGCGGCTCGCCTACTGGCTCATCCGCAACGGCCGTACAGTGATGGACCGTTCACGAGCCGAGTCGATCATCGCGGACGCGTTGCCTGCCGTCCCGGAGCTGGCCGCACTGGGCGACGCGAAGGAGGTGTACGCCCACTTCCTCCACCGCAGCGGACTCCTTCGCGAGCCGGGCCCGGGCACGGTCGACTTCATCCACCGCACGTTCCAGGACTTCCTCGGGGCGCGAGCAGCGGTGGACGAAGGAGACTTCGGGCTCCTGGCACAGCACGCGGCAGGCGACCAGTGGGAGGACGTCATCCGGATGGCGGTGGCGCAGGCACGGCCACGTGAACGGGCGGAGATCTTACGGGAGTTGCTCAAGCACGGGGACGCGCGCGGGGACGACGTACCGGGGCGGAATCGTATCCATCTGCTGGCGGCAGCCTGTCTGGAGCACGCGGCGGAGCTGGCCCCCGAGGTGCGGCAGGAAGTGGAGCGGCGGATGTATGAGCTGGTACCGCCGCCCAACACGGACAGGGCTCTCGAACTGGCGGCGGTCGGGCCCATGATTCTGGACCTTCTACCGGGCCCGGACGTTCTGAGTGACACCGTCGCCGATTTCGTGGCGGTCACCGCGACGAATGTCCCGTCGGACGCCGCGATCCCGTTTCTCGCGCGACTTGCCCAGCATCCGTCGCCGGGCGTGCGAAGACAGCTCATGTGGGGCTGGAACCGCTACGCCTGCCGTCCGTACGCGGAGCGCGTCATCTCCCAACTCGATGACGGGGAGACGCACTTCACCCTGCGCAGCACCGCTCAGATCGTGGAACTCGAACGTCTGGGCATCCGCCCAAAGCTGCTGGACATCCGGGAGACGGTTGCGCCTACGGCAGCCGACCGCCTGCTCGCGGCATGCGACCCCGAAGTCCTCGTTCTCAGGATGCCCCCTACCCGGCTCTCCCCCGAGGCACTCAGCGGGCTGCACAACCTGAACCGGCTTCGCCTCATCGACATCAGCGAACCCTGGAGCCTCAGCCTGTTCCCTGCCGACGCCCCGATACGGACGCTGGAGATGTACAACTCGGGCTACACCCTGCGTGATCTGGATTCGGTGGACAGATGGCCGGAGCTGGAGCAAGTCGCGCTCAGCTATGCGGACGGCCCGCACGATCCTGAGGAATGGGAGGCACTCGGACGTCTGCCTCGCCTGACTCAGCTGGACCTCTCGTCCGGCAGCCTCGCCTCAGCGCCCCCCGGCGTGACGCTGCCCACGGTGACCCGCCTGTCGCTGCGTCATTCAACCGGCCGGACGAACGCGGCACGCCAGATCGCCAGGCTGTTTCCAGGCGTCGAGCACCTGTCCTTGTATGCGGCTGGGAGACGGCTGGAGATTGATGCCTCCCCCTTGGCCCTGCTCCCCGCACTGAGGCAGCTGTGGGTACCCGACAACTGGGTATCCGGTCTCAAGCATCTCCCCCCGCGCATCGAGGTACGTCACTACACGTACCTCCCTCGGCAGTTGAGCTGAAACCACTCTCCCTCGCCACCCCGGCACTGCCCAACGTGACCCTGCAAGTCCTGCCCATCGAGGCGGGAGCGGGGGCCTGGTTCAGCGCACCGTTTCCGCACTGCGCCCCGCTGCACCTGACTACGACGCGCCGCCCTGGCCCGCGCTGCCGAGCGGGAGGACCTTGACCGGGGAGCCGGAGCCGTCGGTGACGGGCAGGGTCGCGGCGCCGGGCCAGTCCATCGTGTACGACTTCGTCTCCCCGGGCGGGGTCACCACGAGGCCCGTGACGCCGACACCGGAGCCGCCCGAGTCGTTCATCGGGTAGCTGATGCTGAAGAACACCGACTTCCCGTCCTTGAGGACCATCCGCGCGGCCGCCTGACCACTGCGCTCCGCGGACAGCGACCCCTCACTGGTCTTCAGGTCCACACCGGCGAACCCGGACATCACGCAGTCCTTGCCGCCGACGTTCGTCATCTGCACCGCGACAGAGCCCTCGTCGTCGCCGTCGATGGTGCTGTCCGACGCCGAGATGTCCAGGGCGTCGGTACGGCACTTGGCGACCTGACCGCTCTCGCTCGAACCGGTCCCGCTGCCGGCCGCGGTCCCGGCGTCCGCGCCCTGCCCGCCGGAACTCTGCCCGGCCGAGTCCTTCCCGCCGCCCTGCTCGGAGCCGCCCGAGCCCGAACCGCTCTGCTCCGAACCGCCGCCCGACGAGGACGAACTGGACGCGGCCGACGGGTCGCCCTGTCCCGTCACGTCATCGCCGTTGCAGGCCGTCAGCGAGAGGCTCGCGGCGACGGTCAGAGCGGCGGCGGCGAAGCGCAGGTTGCGGCGACGAGTGGCGGTGGCGGTGGCGGTGGCGGTGTTGGAACGCATGGCGGGTCCCCATTGGGTTGTCGGTGTCGTTCCGTCCTCGGAACAACACCGACTCTGATCGAGGCCACTAACGCCAAGCTCCCACCCGACTAACATCCGCCTAACGCATGCGTGGGCAGCCGCGGGGGCCTGTCCGGCGGACTGCCGGACAGGCCCCTGACCAGGCGACAATTGGCCCTGATGGACGGCTCAGCGCTTGAGCGTGAAGGTGAAGTCGCCGGAGAGCTTGCCGCTCAGCCGGACCGCCGAGACGAGCTTCCCCTCCACGACCAGCCTCTCGACCTCGGCCCGCGAAAGACCACAGCCCTCGGCGATCAGCCGCGTCGGCCGGACGGGAATCCGCGCCGCGAAGCGGACCGAGACGTCGATCACCTCACGGCCCAGGTGATCCGACCCGCCGGTGTCGAGACGCCAGGCGCCGCCCCAATCAAGGGCGATGTGATTACGACGCCGCAGAACGGGGTCCTGAAGCAACTCACCCGCCAGGACAGGGTCGTTGCCGTGCATCCGGTCCAGCAGCCCGGCAGGTACGGAGCGCACGTTCGCCCGCTCCAGAACTGTGAGCTTCGCGGTTTCCCCGCAAGCGGTACAGAGCACGAGGAGCCAGGCGTCGAGGAGCTTGTGGTTCGCGTTGACGCGAAACTTGCCGTTCGCCCGGAAGCGCCGGGACGCGCAGGCGTGGCAACGGCGGAGAACGGTAGGCAGGCAGGTGGGCATGACCACCCAGCGATTGAGCACAGAAGTACACCGGTTTCAGTGAGAAGTCCGCAGCAAAAAGCAGCGCGGCGCGCAGGGCGCGACGCGCGACGAATCAGCGCTCGGGAAAACTCACAGGGTGTACAACGGCACGTCCTTGCCTAGACGACTCGGTTCGGCAGCACGGTAGTGGCACCCAGCGATTCCACTCCACCGCTTTTCGAACACTTCCCCGCCAGAAGCAGGCGGGCTGGGGCATCAAGGCCGTGACCCGGCAGACCATCAGGCCGCGCCGGAATACCCCGTACCCGCCAACGAGTTGGGCCCCACATGACGACAGAATCAAACTTCGACCCCCACGCCCTCCTCACCCAAAGCACCCTCGGCGTGCTGGCCACGATCAAGTCCGACGGCCGCCCCCAGCTCTCGCCCGTCATGCCGTCGTACGACCGCTCCGCGGGCGTCATCCGCGTATCGACGACCGCGAAGACAGCGAAGATCGCGAACCTGCGTCGTGACCCCCGCGCCGCGCTGGAGGTGACAAGCCCCGATGGCCGTTCCTGGGCCACCGCCGAGGGCACGGTCACGATCACCGGACCCGGGACCGACCCGCAGGGCCCCGAGGTCCAGGCCCTGGTGGACTACTACCGTGCCGCCGCAGGCGAGCACCCGAACTGGGACGAGTACCGCGCGGTCATGGTGTCCGACCACCGGGTGCTGATCACGATGACGGTCGACAACGTGTACGGCACGAGGCTCAACTAGTCAGGCGCCGGGCACGACGGGCACGACGGGCATGCTTCGCCGGTGGTGGCCGGTGCCCAACTTCCGCCGCCCGCAGGGACTTTCACCTACTCTCGACACATGGTCGAAGCCAGCACGCTAGGCGCCCGTATCGCGTCCGGTGTCGTCGTGCCGCTCATCAAGAAGCTCTTCGTGGCGGACCAGCCGGGCGCGGCCCTGGTCGAGAAGCCGGTGAAGATCTCCTCGTTCGTCTCGTTCAGCGGGGAGAAACGCAGCGTCACGCCCAAGGACGTCGAGAAGGTCGCCGCCGAGCTCGTCCGCAGGGCTCTCAAAGCCGCCGGCCCCCATGAACAGCCCATCGACCCGGCAGAAGCCCTCGCCGTCAAGAACGCCCTCGCCCGCTCCCTCGCCGCGCTCGGCACCATCACCATCGAGGACTACGAAGCCGTCGCCCTGGGGCCGGAAGGCTTCGCGGGGGCCCTGCGGTCCAACGCGGGCGGTGTCGTCATCTCTTTCGGCCTCAGCGGAAGCGCCGAGCTGTTCTACGACCAGCTCCTCCACACCGCATCGCTCCACATCCTCAACTTCTTCTCCCAGCGCTCCACCTTCATCGCCCGCCAACAGGTCGCCCAGACCCAGCAGTTGGCCCGCATCGCCCAGACCATCGACATCCTTCTCGACCGGCTCCCCTCCCAGACCGCCGAGGACGCCGCCTTCGAAGCCCGTTACGCCACCCACATCGCCGAGCGCCACGGCACCCTCACCATCTACGGCCTCGACGCCGGTACCAGCGAGTGGCCCCTCGACACCGCCTACCTCAGCCTCGAAGCGACCCGCGAGCGCTCCGGGCCCGGCCTCGGCGGCAGCGGGCTGCACGTGCCCGCCGAGCAGGTCCTCGCGCAGCACGACCAGGTCCTGCTGCGCGGCGTCGCCGGGTCCGGCAAGACCACCCTGGTCCAGTGGCTCGCCGTGACGGCGGCGAACCGGACGTACGAGCACGGCCTTACGCATCTCATCGGGCGCGTGCCGTTCGTCCTGCCGATGCGGCGGATCCTGCGGCCGGGGGCCGAGCTGCCCATTCCGGGGAACTTCCTGGAGGCCGTCGCCTGCCCGGTCGCGGGCGAGCAGCCGCCCGGCTGGGTCGAACGCGTCCTGCGCGCCCGGCGCGGCGTACTCCTCGTCGACGGGATAGATGAAATCGCCGGTGATCGGCGGGAAAGCGCCCGCCGTTGGCTGCGTGAGCTGGCGCGGACCTTTCCCGGCAACCTGTGGCTCGTCACCTCACGCCCCTCCGCCGTCCCCGAGCAGTGGCTGACCGCCGCCGGCTTCAACGAACTCACGCTCTCGCCGATGTCCCGCCACGACGTCGCCACGTTCGTACGCCGCTGGCACAGCGCGGCCGGGGCCGACGAGTCCACCGGGGTGTCCCTGCTCCAGGCCGTACGGACCACGACCGAGCTGAACCGCCTCGCGACCAACCCCCTGATGTGCGGGATGCTCTGCGCCCTGCACCGCGACCGGAACGGCTTCCTGCCCGAGGACAGGAAGTCGCTCTACGAGGCCGCGCTCTCCATGATGCTCGAACGGCGCGACAGGGAGCGGGGGTTGGACGACCCGGGCGGGGTTCGGATTCCGTACGCCACGCAGATCCAGCTCCTTCAGCGGCTCGCGTGGTGGCTGATCCGCAACAGCCGTTCGGAGATGGACCGTTCGGACGCGCTGCACATCATCACGCAGGCTCTCCCCTCCCTGAATCTGAGCAGCGACGCGGAGGAGATCTACACCTCGCTCCTGCTGCGGTCCGGTCTGCTGCGTGAACCCGCCGACGGACGCGTCGACTTCCTCCACCGGACGTTCCAGGACTACCTCGGCTCCCGCCTCGCCGTTCAGGAACTGGACTTCGATCTGCTCCTGAACAACGCGGACAAGGACCAGTGGGAGGACGTCGTCCTCCTCGCCATCGCCCACGCCCGCCCGAAAGAGGCCGAGCAGATGCTGCGGCGGCTCGTCGAGCGGGGCACCCCGCGCGGCAAGCTCCTCGCGGCGGCCGGGCTGCCGTACGCGGCGGAGGTGGCCCCCGCGGTCCGTTCGTTCGTGGAGGTCGGGGTGCAGCTGCTCGTGCCGCCGGGATCCAGCGCGGACGCCGAGGAACTGGCGCAGGCCGGCGGCGAACTGGTGCTCTCGCTGCTGCCCTCCTCCGAGGGTCTGGACGACCGCACGGCCCGCCATGTGGTGCGTACGGCATGCGAGTTGGGCAGCGATACCGCACTGCACTTCCTGACCCAGTTCCGCGCGCACCCGAGCATGGACGTCCAGCGGACCCTCGCCGCCTCCTGGCCCCGTTTCGACCGCGAGCTCTACGCCCGCGAGATTCTCGCGCACCTGCCCCGTCAGGCCCGCGTCACCGTGCGCGACACCGGAGACCTGCACGCCCTGCGCTCCATCGGCGGCTGGGCGGACATCCAGGTCGTCGGCGCCTACCGCGTCGAGGACCTGACCGACCTGATCGTGCGCGAGCGGCTCACCCGGCTCAGCCTGGAGGCGTCCCATCCCGTCGAAGGGCTGGCCTGGCTCTCCGCCTTCCCGAACCTCAGAAGGGTCGATGTGACCTCTGAGGTGACCGAGGCGGTCGCGCTGCAGGTCCCGGGTCGGATCGAGCTCATCACCCCACCACCGTGGAGGAGTTGACCTACCCTTGACCTTCCACGACACGCGAAATCCCGCCCGCGACACACGAAATCCCACCCGCAGGGACGCCCTATGTCCATGGAGCCCGTTGTCCGCATCCCCTCGACCCTCGCCGCACCCCTGGTACAACGGCTCATCCGGCTGCCTCCCGCGCAGCCGCCCAGCACGCCCGACCTGATCGCCGCCCTCACCACCTGGCGCGGCGCCGACGCCCCGGCGACACCGGACGACGTGCACCGCGCCGCCGCGGACTTCGTCCACCTGGCCGCCGAGGCGCACTCCGCCCCGACGACCGAACTCGCCTCTGTCGTCGACGTGTTGACCCGCACTCTCCTCGCCATCGGTGAACTGGACCTCACGGACGTGGACGCCGTGCGCCTGGGCCCGCAGGACTACGCACGGCGCCTCCGCGGCGCCGTGCAGGGCGCGGACCGCGCCCTGTCCCCCGGCGCGGCGTGGTTCCACGACGAGCTGCTCGTCGCCGTGTGCCTGCACGTCCTGTACCACTTCGTACGGCGCTCCCCGCACATCCAGCGGCACATGGCCGAGCGCGCCAGCCGCATCCGCCAGCTCATCGACCTGAACGACGCGGAGGCCGCGGCCCGCCAGCCCGAACGCTCCGAGGAGGACCGGGACTTCGAGGCCGCGTACGCCGAAGAGGTCGTACGTCAGCACGGCTGGCTCACCATCGTCGGCGTGGACCTGGCCAACGCGCCGGACCGCTGGGCCCTGGAGGACACCTACCTCAGCCTGGAGGCCGAGGAGAGCAGCGGAAGCGGCGTACCGGGCGAGCCGCGGACCGTGCTGCTCGCCGACCGGGCCCTGGAGGGGCACGAGCGGGTGCTGCTGCGCGGCGTCGCCGGCTCGGGCAAGACGACCCTCGTCCAGTGGCTCGCCGTGGCCGCGGCGCGCGAGGGCGCCCGCGTGCCCTTCGTCCTGCCCGTACGCCGCTTCGCCCGCGAGGGCTTTCCCGCACCGGACGAGTTCCTGCACGCCATCCGCCACCCGCTGGCCGACCAGGCCCCGGAGGGCTGGGTCGTGCGCACCCTCCTCGCGGGCCGCGCCATGCTCCTGGTCGACGGGATCGACGAGGCCCCGGAAGCGACCCGCGGCGACCTGCGCAACCAGCTGCGCCGCCTCCTTCGCATCTTCTCCGGCAACGGCTGCCTGGTGACGTCCCGCCCCTCCGCCGTCGAGGACGGCTGGCTCGCCCAGGAGCGCCTCGCCGAAGAGGGCTTCAAGGAACTCTCCCTCGCGCCGATGTCACGCGACCAGGTCACCCGCTTCATCCACGACTGGCACGCGGCCGCGATGAGCGACGAGCAGTGCAAGGAGCAGGCGGACCGCGACAAGCTGCGGGAGTACGAACAGCGCCTCCTGCACTCCGTGCGCATCTACCGCGAGCTGCGCCAGCTCGCCACCAACCCCCTGATGTGCGGCCTGATATGCGCCCTCAACCGCGACCGCTCCGGCTCGCTCCCCAAAGGCCGCAAGGAGCTGTACGACGCGGCCCTCGAAATGCTCCTCCAGCGCCGCGACCCCGAGCGCGATGTCCTGTACGCCGATGATGTGCGGCTCCAGCAAGGGCCCCGGGAGCTGCTCCTGCGCAAGCTGGCCCACGCGATGGTGGAGGAGGGCGTATCGGAGCTGCCGCGCGAGCGCGTGGTCGCCATCCTGGACGGCGCGCTGCCCGCCATCCCCTCCGCACGCGCCGAGGGCGACGGCGAGAAGATCTTCCGTCATCTGCTGCACCGCACGGGGCTGCTGCGCGAACAGTCGGGCCTCTCGGTGGACTTCATCCACCGCACCTTCCAGGACTATCTGGCCGCCAAGGAGATAGTGGCCCGCGGTCAGTTCCGCACCCTCGTCGAGCACGCGCACCGCGCCGAGTGGGAGGAGGTCATCCGCATGGCCGCCGCCCACGCACGGCCCGAGGAGTGCGCCGACTTCCTCGAACGGCTCCTGGCCGCGGCCCCGAACCTGCGCCGCCCGCACGTGAACCACCGGCGCCTGATGGCCGCGGCCTGCCTGGAGCACGTCACCGAGCTCGACCCGGCGGTGCAGCAGCTCGTACACGACCGCACGAAGAACCTCGTGCGCCCCACGACGGAACTGGCCGCCCGCAGCCTCGGCTGGGTCGGCCCCATCGTCCTTGAGCAGCTGCCGGACCCCGAGCAGGTGCCGAGCGACCAGCAGGCGCTCCTCCTGGCGATCACGGCGACCCGCGTCCAGGACGACGCCGCCATCGACTACCTCGCCCGCCTGCGCCACCGCTCGGCGCTGGCCATCCGGTTGGAACTGGCCCGCCCGTGGCGGCACTTCGACACCGAGCGGTACGCACGCGAGATCATCGCCCACCTCGACCCGGTCGGCCTGTACTTCCCCGTGTCCGACACCGCCGAGCTCGCGGCGCTGCGGCATCTCGGCGGGCGGCCGTGGATCCAGGTCGTGGGCGTCATACGCACCGAGGAACTCCTGGACGGCCTGGAACACGAGCAGCTCACCCACCTGTGGGTCACCGCGGAACTGGCCGACACAGACATGTCATGGCTCACACGCTTCCCAAACCTGAGCGTGCTCAGGGTCAACCCCCGCCTCCCCCGCGTACGGAACGTACCGGAGGGAATCACGATCACGTCGTAGGGCCCCGTAAGGGGCGCGGGGAACTGCGCGACAAGCCACGAAGCACGCGCAGCCAAAAGTCAAAGCAAAAGGGGCTGCCCCGGACCATGAGAAACGGTCCGGGGCAGCCCCTGCGAGCCTCTACGGCGCAAGCCCGGCGGGCTACGCCTCCTTGCTCAGGTTAGGCCCCGCGCCACCAGCGGCCTGCTCGATCGGCGGGACATCCGGAAGCGCCGCCTTCTCCTCGCCGCGGAAGGTGAACTTGGCTTCCTCGCCCTCACCCTCCGTGCCGACGACCACGATGTGGCCGGGACGGAGCTCGCCGAAGAGGATCTTCTCCGACAGGATGTCCTCGATCTCGCGCTGGATCGTCCGGCGCAGCGGCCGGGCGCCCATGACCGGGTCGTAACCCTTCTTGGCCAGGAGCTTCTTCGCGTCACCGCTGAGCTCGATGCCCATGTCGCGGTCCTTCAGACGCTCGTCCACCTTGGCGAGCATGAGGTCGACGATCTGGATGATGTCTTCCTCGGTGAGCTGGTGGAAGACCACCGTGTCGTCGACACGGTTCAGGAACTCCGGGCGGAAGTGCTGCTTCAGCTCGTCGTTGACCTTGGTCTTCATGCGCTCGTAGTTCGTCTTGACGTCACCCGACGCGGCGAATCCGAGGTTGAAGCCCTTGGAGATGTCACGCGTGCCGAGGTTGGTCGTCATGATGATGACCGTGTTCTTGAAGTCCACGACCCGGCCCTGGGAGTCGGTCAGGCGACCGTCCTCCAGGATCTGCAACAGAGAGTTGAAGATATCCGGGTGGGCCTTCTCGACCTCGTCGAAGAGGACGACCGAGAACGGCTTGCGGCGGACCTTCTCCGTCAGCTGACCGCCCTCTTCGTAACCGACATATCCGGGCGGCGAACCGAAGAGACGCGAGACCGTGTGCTTCTCACTGAACTCCGACATGTCGAGGGAGATCAGGGCGTCCTCGTCACCGAAGAGGAATTCGGCGAGCGTCTTGGAAAGCTCCGTCTTACCGACACCGGACGGGCCGGCGAAGATGAACGAGCCACCGGGACGCTTCGGGTCCTTCAGACCCGCACGCGTACGACGAATCGCCTGTGAAAGCGCCTTGATGGCGTCCTTCTGGCCGATGACGCGCTTGTGGAGCTCGTCCTCCATGCGCAGCAGACGCGAGGACTCCTCCTCGGTCAGCTTGAAGACCGGAATGCCGGTGGCCGTCGCGAGGACCTCGGCGATGAGCTCGCCGTCGACCTCGGCGACGACGTCCATGTCGCCGGCCTTCCACTCCTTCTCGCGCTTGGCCTTCGCCGCGAGGAGCTGCTTCTCCTTGTCGCGCAGAGAGGCGGCCTTCTCGAAGTCCTGCGAGTCGATCGCGGACTCCTTGTCGCGGCGGACACCCGCGATCTTCTCGTCGAACTCGCGGAGGTCCGGCGGCGCGGTCATCCGGCGGATGCGCATCCGGGAACCGGCCTCGTCGATCAGGTCGATCGCCTTGTCCGGCAGGAAGCGGTCCGAGATGTACCGGTCGGCCAGGGTGGCGGCCTGGACCAGCGCCTCGTCCGTGATGGAGACCCTGTGGTGGGCCTCGTAACGGTCGCGCAGACCCTTGAGGATCTCGATGGTGTGCGGCAGGGACGGCTCCGCGACCTGGATGGGCTGGAAGCGGCGCTCGAGGGCCGCGTCCTTCTCCAGGTGCTTGCGGTACTCGTCCAGCGTCGTGGCACCGATGGTCTGCAGCTCGCCTCGCGCCAGCATGGGCTTGAGGATGCTCGCGGCGTCGATCGCGCCCTCGGCGGCGCCCGCACCCACCAGGGTGTGGAGCTCGTCGATGAACAGGATGATGTCGCCGCGGGTGCGGATCTCCTTGAGGACCTTCTTCAGGCGCTCCTCGAAGTCACCGCGGTAGCGCGAACCGGCGACGAGCGCGCCCAGGTCCAGGGTGTAGAGGTGCTTGTCCTTGAGGGTCTCGGGCACCTCGCCCTTGACGATGGCCTGCGCCAGGCCCTCGACGACGGCGGTCTTGCCGACGCCGGGCTCGCCGATGAGCACGGGGTTGTTCTTCGTACGGCGGGACAGCACCTGCATGACCCGCTCGATCTCCTTCTCGCGCCCGATGACCGGGTCGAGCTTGGACTCACGAGCGGCCTGGGTGAGATTCCGGCCGAACTGGTCGAGCACCAGGGACGTGGAAGGCGTGCCCTCCGCAGGACCGCCTGCGGTGGCGGTCTCCTTGCCCTGGTATCCGGAGAGCAGCTGGATGACCTGCTGCCGCACCCGGTTGAGATCGGCGCCCAGCTTCACGAGGACCTGGGCGGCGACGCCCTCGCCCTCGCGGATCAGGCCGAGCAGGATGTGCTCCGTGCCGATGTAGTTGTGGCCCAGCTGAAGGGCCTCGCGGAGCGAAAGCTCCAGGACCTTCTTGGCACGGGGGGTGAAGGGGATGTGCCCGGACGGGGCCTGCTGGCCCTGACCGATGATCTCCTCCACCTGCTGGCGGACCGCCTCGAGCGAAATCCCGAGGCTCTCCAGGGCCTTAGCGGCGACACCCTCGCCCTCGTGGATCAAGCCCAGGAGGATGTGCTCGGTGCCGATGTAGTTGTGGTTGAGCATCCGGGCTTCTTCCTGAGCCAGGACGACAACCCGCCGCGCGCGGTCGGTGAACCTCTCGAACATCGTTAATCGCTCCTCAGAGCGGTCAGGCAGTAAGGGGGCTGTCCCCTCCCTGTCCTTCCGCAGCTTAGTCCCGCAAGCGGGGACCGCTCATTCCAACTGCCGACACCCGGCCGAGAACAAGAGGTGCCTCCTGACCCCGAACGCCGACAACTGCTCCAACCCGATGGTGCGAGACGATGTTCCCGCAGGCCAAGCACTTACCCTCACCACCACTACGCCGATGGCGAACGTGAGACGGCCTCGCGCGTGTGTCGCCCCTCCCCACTAGGGATGTCTTACCCGTAAGGACTGACACTCCATGCGGCGCGCGCCGGTTCCCTCCGCTACGGGCGAACACCCTTGCGCGGCCGAACACGCCCTTACGCCCTCTTTCCGGGCACCGAGCGCAATCGCAACACCACTCTGCGTAACTCGAGACCCTTCCGGCCGGTTGCTCCATGCATGGCCTTCACCGTTCCCCAGCCCCGTGTACCGGTCGAGCAGAGCGACCCGGTGCGGCAGTGGTACGAGAACGAACTCGGCTGGGCGACGGACGACCACGGCCCCGGACTGCCGGTGCGGCTCCTGACGGGGCTCCGCTTCGACGTACTGCGGCTGCCCGCCGAGGCCGGCTTCGCCGCGCTGCGCCACCTCGGGCCGAAGGCTCCGGTGGCCCTGCGGGGAGAATCGATGCGGCTCTTCGTGGCCGCGGGGAGCGCAGACGAGCTGCCGGGGCTCCTGGAGTGGCTGGAGTGGGGTGGCATCCCCCTGGACCTCACGGCCATCGGTGCGGGCGGACGGATCGACGCGCCCACGCCTCCGGGGTGGTCCGGCTCGCAGGGGGCCGCCGTATGGCTGCGACCCCCAGAGCCCGGGTGCGAGGTGGAGCCGACGCTGCCGGCACTGCCGTCCCTGTCGTGCGTGGGGGGTGGCACCGTGCCCCACAGCGACCCCGCCGTGGGCTCCGGTCTCGTACGACTTGTGGACACGGCGGCAACGCAGTGCCACCGGGTCCGGTTGCGACGGACCCGTCGTCAGCCGTTGGCCTTCTCGTAGGCCTCGCGGATGGACGCGGGAACGCGGCCGCGGTCGTTGACCTCGAAACCGTTGTCCTTCGCCCAGGCGCGGATCGCCGCGGTGTCCTGACTGCCGCTCGCGGCAGCGGCACGGGCTTTGCCGCGCCCGGCCGAACCACGGCCACCGGTACGACGACCACCCTTGAGGTAAGGCTCAAGGAGACCGCGGAGCTTGTCCGCGTTCGACGTGGTGAGGTCGATCTCGTACGACTTGCCGTCCAGCGCAAACGTCACGGTCTCGTCTGCCTCGCCGCCGTCGAGGTCATCGACAAGAAGGACCTGAACCTTCTGTGCCACCGGATTTCCTTTCATCGATAACTTAGGGCCGGATCGCACGGCGCGAGCCGCAGAATCGCCGCCCCCTGTTATATGCAGTACTGCAGTACGTCGGAAAGCAAACCGCTTTTGCTGGAAAAACACAAACCCCCGGGAGAGACCGGGGACCCCGAGAACCCAGGAAACATGCGCGTTTCGGACATAGGGAACCGGGGCAGCAGGCAGCTCGGAATACCGGCGACGATCACAGATGCAGAAGCATCCGGCTGTTGCCCAAGGTGTTCGGTTTCACTCGTTCGAGGCCGAGGAACTCCGCGACACCCTCGTCTTTGGAACGCAGCAGCTCGCTGTAGACATCTCCGTCGACAGGCGTCTCACCGATCTCCACGAAGCCGTGCTTCGCGAAGAAGTCGACTTCGAAGGTGAGACAGAAAACCCGCCGGACACCGAGCCAGCGAGCGGTCTGCAGCAACTTCCCCAACACCTGATGACCCACTCCGGCGCCCTTGACGTCGGGGTTCACCGCGAGAGTGCGCACTTCCGCGAGGTCTTCCCACATCACGTGCAGGGCCCCGCAGCCGACGACCTCGGCGTTGTCGTCGCGTTCCGCCACCCAGAACTCCTGGATGGACTCGTAAAGGGCGACCGTCGCTTTGTCGAGCAGGATCCCCTGACGGGCGTAGGAGTCGAGGAGGTTGCGTACGACCGGCACATCGGCGGTGCGCGCCCGGCGTACGGAGACTGCTTTAGCGCTGAGTTCAGGGGGTTCCGCTGGCATGACCGGACGCTATCGCTCTGCTTCGGGCTCCGCCTCGCCGGGGTTCTCCGGGGCTTGAGTGGCGAGGGCTTGAGTGGCGAGGGCTTGAGAGTCCGGGCCCACGATCCGCATCGCGTCACTGAGCGCTTCGCGCTGTTCCGCCGACATCATCCCGAAGAACGCGACGAGAGCGGCGGCGGGGTTGTCGCTCTGCGACCATGCTTCGTTCATCAGTGCGGCGGCGTAGGCGGCCCGAGTGGAGACCGCCTCATATCGATAGGCACGGCCTTCCGCTTCACGGCGCACCCAGCCCTTCTGATGAAGATTGTCCAAAACGGTCATGACGGTGGTGTACGCGATGGACCGTTCCTGCTGAAGGTCTTCCAGGACTTCTCGAACGGTCACGGGGCGGTTCCACTTCCACACCCGTGTCATGACTGAGTCTTCGAGTTCTCCCAAGGGACGAGGCACACCAGAACAATAGTGGGAGATGTCACTAATGACGTGACGGACGTGGCGTAGGTGCCATTTCCCTAACAAAAAGGGCGTACGACTCGGAATGTGAGCGAGTCGCACGCCAGTCGGTCCTGGGTGGGGTGTCAGGCCTTGGGGTCAGACCTTGGGTGTCAGGCCTTGGGGGTCTGCCGGGCGCCTTCGGCGCGGGAGATCACGGCGTCGACGGCCGCGTCCTCCTTGGCCTTGTTGGCGCCGCCCTGGGTCTTCACGATCGTCACGATGAGACCGCCGAAGAACACGGCCATCACTACGGGGGGCAGGAGCGCGGAGACGTATTCCATGCCCCCCAGAGTAGCTAGCCCGCGGCGAGCTGGTGCGGCGGGTCCGCCGGGCGGCGCTTGGGAGGGAAGACCTCGGCCGGGGTCGGCACGGGGCGTGGCGGCTCCGGAGTGGCCGGTTTCGCCGGAGGGGAGTTCGGCGTCTTGGGCTTGGGCGCCGCCCGGTCGTCCGCCCCGCTCCGGCCGCCGGGAAGGGCGAGCAGGCGTGTGCGCGACGCAGGGACGAGGGGGCGGGGCGCCGGGACGGCCGCACGGTCCGTATGGGACCGGCCCGCGAGGCGGGCGCGTACGGCCTGTTCGGCGACGGTCCGGCAGCGGGCGAGGAGGGCGGCGGCGACCGGGTTGCCGCGCAGGGCGCGCAGCGCGGCGAGATCGTCGGCGCCCGGCTGGTAGCCGGAGGCGAGGACGTCCTCCAGGAGCGCGAGGTAGCCGGCTGCGGTGCCGGGCAGGGCCGCCCGGTAGCGGGCGAGGTCGGCCAGCAGGAAGGCGCGGAGCCTGGCGCCCTCGCTCACCGCTTCGTCGACGGCCTCGGCGAGGCGTAGGCATTCCTGGACGTCCTCGTCGGAGACGGGGCTTGGATGCAGGGCGAGGGCCAGAGCGCGGCGGAGCACACGCAGTTCCTCCGCACCGAAGGCCATGCCGCCGCGAGATCCGTATGGCGTGGGCATGGACAGACGATACGTGCAAACTGGACAAAATCCGCTTAACGCCAATATGTGGCGTGGCTTTACTCCGAGCGGCGTCGGATCATCGCGAAGACGACCGCGCCGACTCCGAGGGCACCGGCCGCCGCGGCGGCGATCCAGGGGAGCACGCCTGCGCCGGTGTCGGCCAGGGAGTCGTCGGGGTCGCGCTCTTCCCTGTCCGGTGAGGTGGTGGAGGTGGGGGGCGTACTTGAGGTGGGGGGCGTACTTGAGGTGGGAGACGTGGTCGAGGTGGTGGACGGAGAGGGCGTCGCGGCCGGGAGGCTCACGGCGTGCACGGCATGGCCGCCGCCGGGCCCCGTGGCCGCACTCGCCGTCGCGGCGGGACCGGCGAGGCCGGCCAACACCCCGGCCGCCACTGCCGCGGCCAGTCTTCTCCTACGCCCCATTTGCTCCACGCCCGCTCGAACCTTCTCAAGTCCCGTCCCTGCGCAGACTCTTGTATGGGGCGCAGGGTTGTGTGCGCAAGCCCCGCTTATGAGCCGCCGGTTATGAGCCGACGGTTACGAGCCGACCGCCGTGGCCGCCGGGGCGCTCAAATCCGGGAGACGTTCCGCTCGTAGACCAGGCGCAGGCCGATGAGGGTCAGCCACGGCTCGTGCTCGTCGATGACCGTGGCCTCGCCGAGCACCATGGGCGCGAGGCCGCCGGTCGCGATGACCGTCACGTCGTCGGGGTCGCCGCCCTGGCCCGCGAGCTCGCGGGCCATGCGCTGTACGACGCCGTCGACCTGGCCCGCGAAGCCGTACAGGATGCCCGACTGCATGGCCTCCACGGTGTTCTTGCCGATGACGCTGCGCGGCCGGGCCAGCTCGATCTTGCGGAGCTGGGCGCCCCGAACGCCGAGGGCCTCTACGGAGATCTCGATGCCGGGGGCGATGACGCCTCCGGTGTACTCGCCGCGCGCGGAGACCGCGTCGAACGTCGTCGCCGTACCGAAGTCGACGACGATGGCGGGGCCTCCGTAGAGCTCGACGGCCGCGACCGCGTTGATGATGCGGTCGGCGCCGACCTCCTTGGGGTTGTCCATGAGGATCGGCACACCGGTCTTGATGCCGGGCTCCACGAGGACGGCGGGCACGTCTCCGTAGTACCGCCTGGTGACCTCGCGCAGCTCGTGCAGGACGGAGGGGACCGTCGAGCAGATGGCGATGCCGTCGATGCCGTCGCCCAGCTCGTCGCCGAGCAGGGGGTGCATGCCCATCAACCCGTTGAGGAGCACGGCGAGTTCGTCGGCTGTGCGGCGTGCGTCGGTGGAGATGCGCCAGTGCTCGACGATCTCCTCGCCGTCGAAGAGGCCGAGGACGGTGTGCGTGTTTCCGACGTCGATGGTCAGCAGCATGTCGTCGTCACTCCGCCGCGCGCAGGTCGAGGCCGATGTCCAGGATCGGCGAGGAGTGGGTGAGGGAACCCACCGCGAGGAAGTCCACGCCCGTGCGCGCGTACGCACCGGCGTTCTCCAGGGTGAGGCGGCCCGAGGACTCCAGGATCGCGCGGCCGTGCACGATGGCCACGGCCTCCTCGGTCTCGCCCGGCGTGAAGTTGTCCAGGAGGATCAGGTCGGCGCCCGCGTCCACGACCTCGCGCAGCTGGTGGAGGGTGTCGACCTCGACCTCCACGGCAAGGTCGGGGAAGGCCTCGCGCACGGCCTTGAAGGCCTGCTCCACGCCTCCGGCGGCCACCACGTGGTTGTCCTTCACCAGGGCCGCGTCGGAGAGCGACATGCGGTGGTTCACGCCGCCGCCCATGCGCACCGCGTACTTCTCCAGGGCGCGGAGCCCGGCCGTCGTCTTGCGGGTGTCGCGGACCTTGGCGTTCGTGCCCTCCAGTGCGTCCGCCCACGCGCGCGTGGCCGTCGCCACGCCGGAGAGGCGGCACAGGAGGTTGAGCGCGCTGCGCTCGGCGGTGAGCAGGTCGCGGGTGCGGGTGGTGACGCTGAGCAGCCTGTCGCCCGCCTCCACCTGCTCGCCGTCCTCGACGTGCCGCTCGACCTCGAAGGTGTCCGTGCAGACGAGGGAGATGACGGCTTCGGCGATGCGCAGGCCCGCGACGGTGCCGGCCTCGCGCGCGGTGAAGTCGCCGGTGGCCACGGCCTCTTCGGGGATCGTGGCGACCGAGGTGACGTCCACGCCGCCGTCCAGGTCCTCCTCGATCGCCATGTGCGCGATGTCCTCGACCTGCACGGGGTCGAGCCCCGCCTCGGTCAGGAGCTGCGCGAGGGCGGGGTCGAGACCGCACTCCAGGGGGTCGTACGCGTCGTCTGAGCCGCAGCCGCAGGCATCGCCGCAGCCGCCGCCTGTGGGGGCGAGAGGGAGGTCGTCGGGGGTGCTCACGGTCACTTCTCCTGAAGGCTCGTCGTCGGAGGGAAGTCTGCGGTGTCGGTCGTGTGTACGGCCAGGGTCCGGTCCGCGTTGAGGCGTACGACGATGTGGCGCCGCCAGGTCTCGTCGTCGCGGTCGGGGCGGTCCTCGCGCCAGTGGCAGCCGCGGGTCTCCTCGCGGCGCTGGGCGGCGGCCACCAGGACTCGGGCGACGCACAGGAGGTTGGTGGTCTCCCAGGTGTCGACGCCCGGCTCGGCGGTCTTGCCGTCCTCGGCGAGCGCGCCCGCGGCCTCGGCGTGGATGCGGGCGAGCCGGGCCGCGGCCTCGGAGAGGGAGTCGGCCGACCTGAGCACTCCGGCGCCGTCGGTCATCACGCGCTGGATGGCGAAGCGGGCCTCGGGGGGCAGGAGGGGGTGGGGCGGTGTCTCCGGATGCGCGACGGGTGCCGGCACGCGCGCGTGGAGGGTGTTTCCCGCGTGCTGTGCCGCGATGTCCGCGGCGATGCGCTCGGCGTAGACCAGGCCTTCCAGAAGGGAGTTGGAGGCGAGGCGGTTCGCTCCGTGCACGCCGGTGCAGGCGACCTCGCCGCAGGCGTACAGGCCCGGGACCGTGGTGCGGCCGTGCGCGTCGGTGCGGACGCCGCCCGAGGCGTAGTGCGCGGCCGGGGCGACGGGGATGGGCTCGGTCACCGGGTCGATGCCGTGGGCGCGGCAGGCGGCGAGGATCGTCGGGAAGCGGTTCTCCCACATCTGGGCGCCGAAGTGCCGGGCGTCCAGATACATGTGCTCGGTGCCCTTTTCCTGCATGCGCCGCGTGATGCCCTTGGCGACGATGTCCCGGGGCGCGAGCTCAGCGAGCTCGTGCTGCCCGGCCATGAAGCGCACGCCGTCCGCGTCCACGAGGTGGGCTCCCTCCCCGCGCACCGCCTCGGAGACCAGAGGCTGCTGGCCCTCCGCGTCGGCGCCCAGGAAGAGCACGGTGGGGTGGAACTGCACGAACTCCAGGTCGCTCACCTCGGCGCCCGCGCGCAGGGCGAGCGCGACGCCGTCGCCCGTCGACACGGACGGGTTCGTGGTCGCCGAGAAGACCTGGCCCATGCCGCCGGTGGCGAGGACGACCGCGGGGGCGTGGACCGCGCCCACGCCGTCGTGCTGGCCCTCTCCCATGACGTGCAGGGAGACACCGGCCGTGCGGCCGTCGCCGTCGGTCAGGAGGTCCAGTACGAGGGCGTTCTCCACGGCCGGTATGGACTGCGCGCGCACCGCCTCGACCAGGGCGCGGGAGATCTCGGCGCCGGTCGCGTCGCCGCCCGCGTGGGCGATGCGGCGGCGGTGGTGGCCGCCCTCGCGGGTCAGCTCGATGGCACCTTCGGGGCCCGTGTCGAAGTGGGCGCCGGTCTCGATGAGGCGGCGTACGGCATCGGGGCCCTCGGTGACCAGGGTGCGCACGGCCTCCTCGTCGCACAGGCCCGCGCCCGCCACGAGGGTGTCGTCCAGGTGCTGCTCGGGGGTGTCGCCCTCGCCGAGTGCCGCGGCGATGCCGCCCTGGGCCCAGCGCGTGGAGCCGTCGTCCAGGCGGGCCTTGGTGACCACGACGGTCTTCAGGCCCGCGGCCGAGCAGCGCAGCGCCGTGGTCAGTCCGGCCACTCCGGAGCCGACGACGACGATGTCGGCTTCCAGGGACCAGCCGGGCGCGGGGGCGTGCAGCCGTATTCCGGTGGCACTCATGCGGTGGCTCCGAACGTGAGCGGGATGTTGTCGATCAGCCGGGTCGCGCCGACCTTGGCCGCCACGGCGAGGACCGCCTCACCGGTGTGGCCGGGCTGTACGTCCGTGAAGTCGGCCGGGTCGACCAGCGCCAGGTAGTCCAGCTTCAGCGGGGGTTGGAGGCGTGCCGCCTCGTCCAGGACCTGCCGGGCGGCGGCGCGGACGGCCGCGGGGCCGCCGGGCACGGACGGCGTGACGGACTGGGCGACCGCGTGAGTGTCGGCGGCGGCGCGGGACTCCCCCAGGGCGTTCAGGGCGTCGGCGCGCGCGTGCGTGACGGGGGCGAGCGCCGCCCGCGCGTGGAGGGCCTCCTGCGCGGCGTGCCGGTCGCGGCCCGCGAAGAGGGCCTGGGAGAGCGCGAGCGCGGTGCGCCGCTCGGCCGGGGAGAGATAGCGGTTGCGGCTGGAGAGCGCCAGGCCGTCTTCCTCGCGCACGGTGGGTACGCCGACCACCTCGACGCCGAAGTTCAGGTCCCGCACCATGCGGCGGATGAGGGCGAGCTGCTGGGCGTCCTTCTGGCCGTACAGCGCGACGTCGGGCCGGGTGAGGTGCAGCAGCTTGGCGACGACCGTGAGCATGCCGTCGAAGTGTCCGGGGCGCGTGGCCCCTTCGAGGAGCGTGCCCATGGGGCCCGCGCTGATCCGGACCTGCGGTTCGCCGCCCGGATAGACCTCGTCGACGGACGGGGCGAACACGAAGTCCGCGCCCTCCCGTTCGGCGATCTTGACGTCGGCGTCCAGGGTGCGGGGGTAGCGGTCGAGGTCCTCGCCCGCGCCGAACTGGAGGGGGTTGACGAAGACCGTGACCACGACTTCGCCCTCGTCGCCCGCGATACGGCGTGCGGTGCGGATGAGGGTGGCGTGCCCCTCGTGCAGGGCGCCCATGGTCATGACGACGACTCGGCGTCCGCCACGCACGCGCGTGCGCAGGGGTTCGGCGGTGTGCACGAGGCTGGTCATCGGGCTCCTCCCTCCGCGTCGCCGGCCCCGCTCCCGCCGTTGGCCAGGACCCCGAGGAGGTCCTCGGCGAGCTCGGGCTTGAGCAGTCCGTGGGCGAGCGCGCGGTCGGCGGTCGCGCGGGCCATCGCCAGATATCCGGCGACGGTCTGCGGGGCGTGCTTGCGCAGCTCGGCGACGTGCGCGGCGACGGTGCCCGCGTCCCCGCGGGCGACGGGTCCGGTGAGGGCGGCGTCGCCGGAGCGCAGGGCGTTGTCCAGGGCGGCGCCGAGCAGCGGGCCGAGCATCCGGTCGGGGGCGGCCACGCCCGCGTCCCGGAGCAGGTCCATGGACTCGGCGACCAGCGTGACCAGGTGGTTCGCGCCGAGAGCGAGCGCCGCGTGGTAGAGCGGACGTGACTCCTCGGCGATCCACTCGGGCTCGCCGCCCATCTCGATGACGAGCGCCTCGGCGGCCAGGCGCAGCTCCTCGGGGGCGGTCACGCCGAAGGAGCAGCCCGCGAGGCGCTGCACGTCGACGGGGGTGCCGGTGAACGTCATGGCGGGGTGCAGGGCGAGCGGCAGGGCTCCGGCGCGCAGCGCGGGTTCGAGCACCTTGGTGCCGTACCGCCCCGAGGTGTGCACCAGGAGCTGGCCGGGGCGGACCGCATCGGTCTCGACGAGGCCCTCGACGAGGCCCGGCAGGGCGTCGTCCGGCACGGTCAGGAGGACCAGGTCGGCGCGCTCAAGGACCTGGGCGGGCGGGACGAGGGGGACGTCGGGCAGCAGGGCCGCCGCGCGCCGTACGGACGCGTCGGAGACCCCGGAGGCGGCGACCGGGCGGTGCCCGGCGAGCTGGAGTGCCGCGGCGAGCGCGGGGCCGACACGGCCCGCTCCCACGACGCCCACCGTGAGCCTCGCGGGGCGGTCCCGCGGGTCTGGCTGATGAGGTGCGTTCACGCGATGACGCCTTCCCGTTCCAGTCCGCTCGGGGTACCGGACGATTTCTCGTCATGCTAACGCGATTGGTCCGCGCCGCGTCCTCGGCTGTCCACAGGCTGTGGGTATTCGTATGACCGGCGGCCGACCGCACGCCATGCTCGGGGGATGACTTCACACGACGGAGCACAGGTGGGCGAAGAATCGCGTGAGCAGGTGGGCGAAGAAGCGAGCGAGCAGGTGAGCGAGCAGGACCTGCTCGCCGTCCGCCGCCGGACCGCCGCCCTCGGCGCCACCCGCATCCTGCACCGCTGGTCCGGGCATCTCCCGATCACCGCACGGCTCTCGGCACTCGCGGACGCGGCCTCGGAGGTCGTGGGCCCGGACGAGCCCGCCGACATCTACGGCAACGGAGTCGTCGCCCGCCTGGAGGACGAGGTCGCGCGACTGCTCGGCAAGGAGGCGGCCGCCTTCTTCCCGACCGGCACGATGGCCCAGCAGGTCGCCCTGCGCTGCTGGGCGGGCCGCACGGGCAACGCGACCGTCGCCCTGCATCCGGCCGCCCATCCCGAGGTCCACGAAGGGGGCGCGCTCTCCGCGGTGAGCGGGCTGCGCACGGTGCATCCGACGCGGGAGCCGCGGCTGCCCACGGCCGATGAGGTACGGGACTTCGAAGAGCCCTTCGGGACGCTGATGCTCGAACTGCCGCTCCGGGACGCCGGTTTCGTGCTGCCGTCCTGGGAGGAGCTCGAAGAGGTCGTGGAGGCGGCCCGCGAACGCGACGCGGTCGTGCACTTCGACGGTGCGCGCCTGTGGGAGTGCACACCGCACTTCGGCCGCCCCCTCGCGGAGATCGCCGGCCTCGCGGACACGGTGTACGTGTCGTTCTACAAGTCCTTGGACGGCCTGAGCGGCGCGGTGCTCGCGGGCCCGCGCACCCTGGTCGACGAGGCGGGGACGTGGCGGCACCGCTACGGCGGCCAGGTCTTCCAGCAGTTCCCGGCCGCCGTCGCCGCCCTGCTCGGCCTGAAGAACACGCTCCCGCGGCTGCCGGATTTCGTCGCCCACGCGCGCGTGGTCGCCGACGCGCTGCGCGAAGGGTTCGCGGCCGCCGGGGTGCCGTGGTCGCGCGTGCACCCGGAGCGGCCGCACACCCACCAGTTCCAGGTCTGGCTGCCGTACGACGCCGAAGTCCTGACCGAGGCGGCGCTTGAGCAGGCCGAGGAGACCAAGACGCAGCTGTTCGGCCGCTGGTACCCGGACGGGCCGCCCGGCCTCTCGGTCACGGAGGTCACCGTGACCGAGGCGGGCCTGGAGTGGACGCCCGACGACGTCAATGATGCGGTCGCGGAGTTCGTACAGCGGATCCCCGGATGAGCCGGGCGACGGCGGCACGGACCCGTCCGTGGGCGGGGCGTTCCGAGACGACGGCGCGGAAGCGGCCGTAGTCGCGCACCTCGCGGATGACCTGCCAGTCCTGCTGACCGGGGGCGGGCGGGGTGCGCTCGTCGTGCTGGGCGGCGCGGTAGCTGTCGAGGAGGTACTGCTGGGTGATGCTCATGACGGGTTCGCCTCTCTAGACAAAGAGTACTTTTCGGGCACCACTGGGTCGACGGGAAACAGGGTCGGCGCAGGGGTGGTCGCGGTGGGTTCCGGCCCGGCGGCGACACTGCCGCGGGGTTCGGCCGGCACGGGCCAAGTGCGGCCCGGTCATCACAGACTGCCTCCGCCGTCACGTCCGCGTCGCGTCGATTGACGCCGGTCGTCAATCGGCCGCCCGGTTGTCGGTGGCGCGGTGCACGATGGGGCCATGAGCGTGCACATCGACATCGCGGGCCTGCCGCAGGAGCGGATCCTCTTCGAGCCTTCGCCCCTGGCGGAGCTGGGCGTCGCCCTGCACGCCCTGGCCGAGACCGGACACCATCCAGGGCTGCACGGCTGGGCCACCGCCACCACCGCCTGCCTCAAGCCGGACCTCGCCGACCGGCTGCACGAGGCCGACTTCCTGTGGCGGAACACGTTCTCGGACGTCTTCATGCCGTTCGCCGGACTCCTCGGCGCGGACGGCAGGCCGGGGGTGACGCTCGCCGACGAGCTGGACCTCATGGACCGCCTGGACGACGAGCGATTCGTCGCGGCCGCCCTGGAGTTCACCTGCGGCACGACGTACAACGAAGGCGGCCCGTCCCCGCTCACGGACGCCGCCCGGCGCACCCGGTCCCTGGAGCTCGCGGCCACGCGCGGCACCAAGCAACTGGACTTCGCCGAGCGCCTCCTGACCGACCCGCACACCGTCCGGGCCTGGATGCGGCGCCTCCTGGAGGACTGCGACGAGGCCTTCTTCGCCGACACCTGGCGGCGGGTGCGCGTCCAACTGGCCGCCGACGCCCGGCACAAGACCGAACTCCTGCGCCACAAGGGCCTGCCCGAGGTGCTGTCCTCGGTGTCAACGGCCCTCTCACTGGACGAGGACGGCCACCGCATCACCGTCGACAAGCTGCCGCTGGGCACCACGACGGCGCTCGACCACACGGTCGGCGCGGGACTCACGTTCGTGCCGTCGCACTTCGCCTGGCCGCACCTGATGGTCCTGCACGCGCCCGGCTGGCGCCCGGTGATCCACTACCCCGTGGCGTCCCCGGAGCTGACGAGCCCCACCTCCGTGGAGACCCTGGAGCGCCGGCTCACCGCGCTGGCCCACCCCGTACGCCTGCGCCTGTGCCGCGACATAGCCCGCGCGCCGTTCACCACAGGCGAGCTGGCCCACGCGAACGGCCTGACCGCGCCGGAGGTCTCCCGTCACCTCACGGTGCTGAAGAAGGCGGGCCTGGTCACCACGAGGCGCCGCGGCCGGTACGTGATGCACCAGCTGGACGTCACCGTGGTGGCCCGCCTGGGCAGCGACTTCCTGGAGGGCGTCCTGCGCTGACCGCCTGGTCCCGGGCAGCCGTCAGGCAGCCCCGCCGCCCGCCCGCACAAGACCCGTCTCGTACGCGAGGACCACCACCTGCACGCGGTCCCGAAGCCCGAGCTTGGTCAGGATGCGGCCCACGTGGGTCTTCACCGTGGCCTCCGACAGGACGAGCCGCGCCGCGATCTCCCCGTTCGAGAGCCCCTGGGCGACCAGGATCATGACCTCGCGCTCGCGCTCGGTGAGCCGTTCGAGCTCCTTGTGCTGCGGCTGCCCGCCCGCGTTCGGCAGCATCGGCGCGAAGCGGTCGAGGAGGCGCCGCGTCGTGGACGGCGCGACCACCGCGTCACCGCTGTGCACGGAGCGGATCGCGGCCAGCAGCTCGCCCGGGGGCACGTCCTTCAGCATGAAGCCGGAAGCACCCGCCTTCAGCCCCGAGAAGGCGTACTCGTCGAGGTCGAAGGTCGTCAGGATCAGCACCTTCGGCGGGTTCTCGTCCTGGCAGATGCGCCGGGTCGTCTCCACACCGTCCAGTTTCGGCATGCGTACGTCCATGAGCACCACGTCGACCTCCGTCGTCCGCAGCGCCTGAAGCGCCTCGACCCCGTCGCCCGCCTCCGCGACGACCTCCATGTCCGGCTGTGCGGCGAGCACCATCCGGAACCCCGTGCGCAGCAGCGCCTGGTCGTCGACGAGCATGACGCGGATCGACATCAAAGGCCCCTTCGTGGATGTGCTCGTAAGCGATCTACGAGCGAACGGATGTGTTCATGAGCGTATGGCGTGGACGAGTCGGTGACAGGTGTCAATTCGCGGGCTTGAGCGGGAGAAGCGCACTGATGCGGAATCCGCCGCCCGGCCGCGGCCCCGCGTCCAGCGTGCCGCCGACCATGCCGACGCGCTCCCGCATGCCGATCAGGCCGTGCCCGCTGCCGTCGGCGCCGCCGTCCTCGTAGAGCTCGTGCGGCGCGCCCTTGCCGTCGTCCTCGACGAGCAGCCCCAGGCCGTCGTCGAAGTAGACGAGGCGCACGCTCGCGCCGGTGTTCTCGCCGCCGTGCTTGCGGGTGTTGGTGAGCGCCTCCTGCACGATGCGGTACGCCGTGAGCTCGACGCCACTGGGCAGCGGGCGCGGGGTTCCCTCGACCTTGAAGTCGACCGGGAGACCGGCCGTGCGCACCTGCTCGATGAGCTCGTCGAGCTGCTCGACGTCGGGCTGCGGGACGTACTCACCGCTCTCCTGGTGCTCGCCGGTGCGCAGCACGCCGAGCAGCCTGCGCATCTCGGCGAGCGCCTGCCGCCCGGTGCCCGAGATGGTCTCCAGGGCCTGCTTGGCCTGCTCGGGGGCCGTGTCGAGGACGTACGCGGCGCCGTCGGCCTGGACGACCATCACCGAGACGTTGTGCGCGACGACGTCGTGCAGCTCGCGCGCGATCCGGGCCCGCTCGGCCGCCACCGCGACCTTGGACTGCGCCGCCCGCTCCTTCTCCAGGCGGTCGGCACGCTCCTCGAGCTGGGCGAAGTAGGCGCGGCGGGTGCGGATGGAGTCGCCGAGCACCCAGGCGAGGGCGAACGGCACCATCTGGAAGATCGTGAAGAAGACGCTGCCGAAGACGCCTATGTTCTCCTCCGGCCAGCGCAGCGACGACAGCGGAGCCGCGCACAGCCCGCCTATGAGGGCGAACCGCGAGGCCCACTTCGTGCCGTCGGCCGACGCGGTGTAGATGATCACCAGCATCGCGAAGTCGGCCGGCATCGTCTTGACGTCGAAGATCAACTGGATGACGCCGAGCACCGCGGCGAGGATCAGCATCTTCTCGGTGTACTTGCGGCGCAGCGCCACCACGACGGACATGCCGAGGACGACGACGGCGGCCGCGACCTTCGGGTCACGGCCTTCCGCATCGGCCATGGAGACCAGACCGATGCCGGACATCGCGAGCAGGGCGAGGGCCCAGAAGCCATCGACCCCGGTCGGGTGTCTGCGGAGGAAGTCATAGACGCGCTGCACGTAACCCAGCGTAGGCAGCGTGACGGCCCTGCGGGGTCAACCGGAGGTCCGATCCGTACCGCTCGCATGTACTCCCCAAGGTGGAGGCCCGCTTAGCCTTCTCGCGTGACGAACGAGGTCCGAGGTGAGCGGCAAGACGTGCGGCGTGGCTGGCGGGAGGCCATGGAGGCCGCTCTGTACGGGCCTGACGGCTTCTATCTGCGCCCCGAAGGACCCGCGGGACACTTCCGTACATCGGTGCACGCGTCGCCCCTCTTCGCGGGCGCGGTGGCCCGGCTGCTGTGCCGCGTGGACGAGGCTCTCGACCACCCGGACGAGTTGGCCTTCGTCGATCTTGGCGCGGGGCGAGGCGAGTTGACCGCGGGCGTCCTCGCCACGCTGCCCGCCGACGTGGCGGCACGCACGCGTGCCTACGCGGTCGAGCGGGCCGAGCGCCCCTCAGGGCTCGACCCGCGCGTCGAGTGGCGCGACCTGCCGCCCGCCGGTGTCACCGGCCTGCTCTTCGCCAACGAGTGGCTGGACAACGTCCCCCTGGACGTCGTCGAGGTGGACCCCGACGGCCTGGTGCGGCATGTCCTCGTACGCGACGACGGCACCGAATCCCTCGGCGACACGGTGGAGGGCGCGGACGCCTCCTGGCTCGCGCGCTGGTGGCCGCTCGCCCCGGAGCCCGGCCTGCGCGCGGAGACGGGCCGCCCCAGGGACGAGGCATGGGCGGCGGCCACGGCTTCGCTGACGCGCGGCCTCGCGGTCGCGGTGGACTACGCGCACGACCGCGCGGGACGGCCCCCCTTCGGCACGCTGACCGGCTTCCGGGCGGGCCGCGAGACGGCGCCCGTGCCGGAAGGCACGTGTGACATCACGGCCCACGTGGCACTCGACGCGTGCGCGCTGCCCGGAGCCTCCCTGCTCACCCAGCGCGCGGCCCTGCACGCCCTGGGCGTGAGCGGGGGCCGTCCGCCGCTCTCCCTGGCCTCCAGCGATCCGACGGCGTACGTACGGGCCCTCACGCGCGCGGGAGAGGCGGCCGAACTGACCGCTGAGGGCGGGCTCGGCGACTTCGGGTGGCTGACCCAGCCGGTGGGAATCCCGGACCTGCTGCGGGGCTGAACCGGCCCGCTACTTGTCGATGTCGCCGACCACGAAGAACAGCGACCCCAGGATCGCCACCATGTCGGCGACCAGCTGGCCGGGCAGCAGTTCGGTGAGGGCCTGGATGTTGTTGAACGACGCCGAGCGGAGCTTCAGGCGGTACGGGGTCTTCTCGCCCTTGGAGACCAGGTAGTAGCCGTTGATGCCCAAGGGGTTCTCGGTCCACGCGTACGTGTGGCCCTCGGGGGCCTTGAGCACCTTCGGGAGGCGCTGGTTGACCGGCCCCTGCGGCAGCTCGGCGAGCCGCTCCAGGCAGGCGTCGGCGAGGTCGAGCGCGTTGTGGGTCTGCTCCAGGAGGCACTCGAAGCGGGCCAGGCAGTCGCCTTCCTGACGCTTGACGACCTTCAGGGTGTCCTGGAGCTCCCCGTACGCGAGGTACGGCTCGTCGCGGCGCAGGTCGAAGTCGACTCCGGAGGCGCGGGCGATGGGGCCGCTCACTCCGTAGGCGTGCACCGCCTCCGGGGAGAGCACGCCGACGCCGCGCGTACGCCCCCGGAAGATCTCGTTGCCGAGCACCAACTTGTCGTACACGTCCATGCGGGAGCGGACCGATGCGACAGCGGCACGCGCACGCGTGGACCAGCCCGCCGGGAGGTCCTCCTTGAGGCCGCCGACGCGGTTGAACATGTAGTGCATGCGGCCGCCGGAGATCTCCTCCATCACGTTCTGGAGCTCCTCGCGCTCCCGGAACGCGTGGAACACCGGGGTGATTCCGCCCAGTTCGAGGGGGTACGAGCCGAGGAACATCAGGTGGTTGAGGACGCGGTTCAGCTCGGCGAGGAGCGTGCGCATCCAGACGGCGCGCTCGGGCACCTCCATGCCGAGCATCCGCTCCACGGCAAGGACGACCCCGAGCTCGTTCGAGAACGCGGACAGCCAGTCGTGCCGGTTGGCGAGCACCACGATCTGCCGGTAGTCACGCGCCTCGAAGAGCTTCTCCGCGCCGCGGTGCATATAGCCGATGACCGGCTCCGCCTGCTGGATCCGCTCGCCGTCGAGGACGAGGCGCAGCCGCAGCACGCCGTGCGTGGACGGGTGCTGGGGGCCGATGTTGAGCACCATGTCGGTGCTCTCCGCGGCGCCGCCGATGCCGAGCGTGGTCTCCGTCGTGGGGCTCATGCGCGCATTCTCTCGTACGCGCGCTCATACGCGACTGTCACGTCGGCTACGTACGCTTGAGGCATGGAAACGGGGACGGCGGGACCGGCACGGCCGGCGCGGCCGGGAGAGTCAGACGCGGAACCGGTGTGGACCGGGCTGCCACGGGGGCTGCTGCGGATGCGGCGACTGCTGCTCGTGGTCTGGCTCGTGCCGCTCGCGGCGGCGGTCGGGGTGCTCCTGTGGATCTTCGCCGGGCCCGCGTGGGCCGCCTTCGCTGCCGCCCCGCTCGCCTTGGTGGCGTGGGGCTGGCCGATGCTGGGGCGCAACTGGCGCTCCTGGCGGTACGCGGAGCGGGCCGACGACCTCCTGATCAGCCGGGGCGTGCTCTGGCGCGAGGAGACCATCGTCCCGTACGGCCGGATGCAGCTCGTCGAGGTGACGTCGGGGCCCGTGGAGCGGCACTTCGGCCTGGCGAGCGTGCAGCTGCACACGGCGGCGGCCGCCACGGACGCCCGGATCCCCGGCCTCATCCCCGAGGAGGCCGAGCGCCTGCGCGACCGGCTCACCGAGCTGGGCGAGGCCCGCTCGGCGGGGCTGTGAGCGGCGTACGGGAGGTGACGGGGGAAGAACCCGCCCCGGTCTACGAGAGCGTACGAGAGCGGCGTCTGCACCCCGTCACGCCCCTGCGCCGGGCCTGGGCGCCGGTCGCGGTCCTCGTCGGCTTCGCGGTGCACGACCCGAACGGCACGCAGCGGCGGGTCTCCGAGCTGCCCGTGGCCGTGCTGTTCGCCGTGATCGCCGCCGTCCTCCTGGGCGGCGCCCTCTACGGCTTCATGAGCTGGTGGTTCACGCACTTCGCCGTCACCGACACCGAACTGCGCATCCGCACAGGACTGGTCTTCCGGCGCACCGCGCACATCCGGCTCGACCGGCTCCAGGCGGTGGACGTGACGCAGCCGCTCGCGGCCCGGATCGTCGGCGTCGCCAAGCTCAAGCTGGACGTCGTCGGGACGGAGAAGAAGGACGAACTGGCCTATCTGGGCCAGGAGGAGGCCTCGGTCCTGCGGGCCGAACTCCTCGCGCGTGCGGCCGGTTTCGCCCCCGAGACGGCCGGCGATGTCGGTGAGGCGCCGGTCAACAACCTGGTGCACGTACAGCCGCGCATGCTCGCGATCTCCCTGCTGCTGACCGGCACGACGTGGGCCATGCTCGTCGCCACGCTCATCGTGCCGCCCTTCCTGTGGTTCGCCACCCACAACCTGTGGACAGTGCTCGCGACCGGACTGCCCATGCTGGGCGGCGCGTTCGCCAGCAGTGTGGGGCGCTTCATCGGGGAGTACGACTGGCGGGTGGGCGAGTCCCCCGACGGCCTGCGCATCGACCACGGGCTGCTCGACAAGGCGCACGAGACGGTGCCTCCGGGGCGGGTGCAGACGGTGCGCGTCGTGGAGCCGTGGCTGTGGCGGCGGTACGGCTGGGTGCGGGTGGAGCTGGACGTGGCAGGCTCGTCCAACGGCGTCCTGGTCCCGGTCGCGCCGCGGGAGGTCGCGGAGGCCGTGATCGCGCGGATCCTGCCGGGCGTCCGGGTGCCGGCCGCGGCCGAGCTCGTCCGGCCTCCCGCGCGGGCGGCGTGGTGCCTTCCGGTGTGGTGGAAGGGGTACGGCCTGACGGTGACGGACACGGTGTTCGCGGCGCGGCACGGGCTGTTGCGCCGCCGCCTGTCCCTGGTGCCGCACGCGAAGGTGCAGAGCGTACGGCTCACGCAGGGGCCCTGGGAGCGGTTCAAGGGGGTGGCGGACGTGCAGGTCGACACGGGGGCCAACAAGACGGTGACGGCGCGGCTCCGTCCCGCCGACGAGGCGGTCGCACTGCTGTCCGCGCAGGCGGAAAGGTCCCGCACCGGGCGGAGGACGGCGCGGCCTGACCGGTGGATGGCCTGACGGCTGGATTTACAGCCCGTCCGGCGTTTGAGGACGAACTCGGCGGAGCCGGTGATGACGGCGACCAAGGCCCAGGGGCCCGCCTACGCCCGTAGCGCCGTCCGCAGCTCCGCCACGTCGATCTGCTCGGTCTCGTCGTGCTCCGTGAGGTCGATGACCTGGCCGGCAGCATGGTCCGAACCCTCGGGGGCCTGCTTGAACTCCGCCTCGGACTCCGCCTTGTGCACGGCGAGTGCCTCCTCGCCCACCACGTCCGCGAGGTCCACGTTCTGTACGGACTCCAGCGCCCCTGCGGTCGCCTCACTCTTCGTGCCGAAGAAGTCGAAGCCTCCCTGGGCGGCCTGGCGTCGCCTCTGCGCGGGCGGCGCGACGGCGACCGCGCGCTCATGCCCGCCGTACCCCTCGGCCGCCCCGGACTTCCCCCGCGCTTCGTCCCCGTCCGCGCGCTGCCGGGAAGCGCCGCCCTCGGGGGAAGGCTTCGGAGTCAGCCGGTCGAGCGCCATGTTCGCCCTGTCGTACAGCGACGGAGGCGCGATCGACCCCGGGCGCACGACGGGAGCCGGTGCCTCGGCACGGGCCGTCTGCTCGGCACGCACGGGGGCCGGCGGCAGCGCCCGCGCCGGAGTGGACGCCTCGATGGCGAGCAGCCGCCGTCCCTCCAGCGCGCTGGCCCGCTCGGTCTCCGCCGTCGCGTACCGCCGCAGCAGCGCCGCGTGTTCGTTCCGCAGGGCTGCCAGCTCGGCCCGCTTGGACCGCAGCTTGGTCTCCAGGCGGCCCCGTATCTCCCGGGACTCGTCCAGGTCGGACTCGCACTCGGCTATGCGTTCCTCGTAGCGCCACTCGTCGCTCTTGCGGGCGCGGCCCAGCTCAGCGACCTGTTTACCGGCCGCCAGGTCCCAGCGGCGCATGACGACCGAGCCCACGACGGCTGCCGCGGCAGCGGCGGCGGCCAGGCCGCGGAGCACGACGGGTTCCGCGAACAGCCAGGCGCCGCCGGCGCAGACAAGGGAGAGGCCTGCGACCGTCGAAGGAGGAAGCAGCCTGTGCAAGGGTGGGGAATGGCGGTGACGTCCACGTGGCATGGCCAGAAACTTACCGCGCGTAGGCGAACTCTGGTGCCCCGCCCGCCAAAATGACAGCGCCATAGTGCAGACTCCCCACCCTTCCCGCTCCTCTTCGGCCACTCAACTCCAGTTTCGGCCGAGCCACTTCGAGGATGTCCCCTTCGGGGAAGCCCTCTTCAGCCGCGCTACTTCTTGATCAAACCCTTCGACTCCAGATACTCCCTGGCGACATCGGCTTCCTTCTGCCGCTCCACATCGACCTTCCGGTCGAGTTCCGCGAGGTCTTCCGTCGTCAGGGTCTTGGTGAGCTTCCCGAGGGCGTCGGCTATCTCCTTGTCGCCCGCTTCCTTCGCGTTCACAACCGGAAGGATGTTGTCCGCGTTCTGCAGCTTCTTGTCGTCCTCAAGGGCCACGAGACCGAAACTGTCGAGCGTCGCGTCGGTGGTCGTGGTCAGCACCACCTGGTCCGTGCCGTTCTTCACGGCCTGCTTGGACTGCGTGGTGCCGACGCCCTTGGGGTCGATTCCCGCGACATCGATGCCGTACGTCTTCTTGAGTCCCGGAGCGCAGAACGGCCGCGACTCGCATTCGTCACTCGCGGCGATCTTGACCTTCTCGCCGGACTTACCGAGATCCGAAAGCGTCTTGAGCTTGTGCTCCTTCGCGTATTCCTTGCTCACCGCGAACGCGTTCTGGTCGACCGCCTCACCGACGGGAAGCACCTTCAGGCCGCGCGGTTCGGCGAGCTTCTTCAGCGCGGTCACCGTGTCGTCCACGTCATTCGAGGCGACCGGCTTCGCCTTCGGGCCGTTCTTGCCGAGGTTGAGGAACTCCGCGAGCGTCGCCGCGTATTCGGGAGCGACATCGATCGAGCCCTTCTTCAGCTCGGGTTCGTACACCTCGCGGTTCTGGACGGTCTTGACCTCGGCGTCGTATCCGGCGTCCTCCAGCACGCCCACATAGAGCTCGGCGAGCACCTTCTGCTCGGTGAAACGGGCCGAGCCGACGACGAGCTTGCCCTTGCCGCCCGCCTTGTCCCCTCCGCCCTTGCCGTCCTTCTCCAGGCTGTCCCCGCCGCACGCGGTGAGCCCCGCGGTCAGCGCCACGACGGCCACGGCCGCCCCTGCCATCCGTCGCGCGCGACGCGTTGTGCTGTTCATCGGTGAACCACCATTTCGAAAGACCCGGGAAACACCGGGGAACACTGGAAACTGCCGCCCGGAGATCACTGCGCGACCCCCGACCGCCCTCGCATGGGACTGAACACCTTCCCCACCACGACGAGCACCACCTCCACGAAGAGTGCGAGCAGCGCCACGAGGAGCGCGCCCGCCACCACCTGAGGAGTGTTCTGCAGGTTGAACCCGGCGGTGATGATCCGGCCGAGGCCCCCCTCGCCCGCCATCGCGGCCAGCGTCGCCGTGGCGACGACCTGCACGCCCGCGGACCGCACACCGGTCATGATCAGCGGGTACGCGAGGGGCAGTTCGACCCGCGCGAACAGCTGGCGTCCGCTCATGCCCATCCCCCGGGCGGCCTCCACCACCGCCCGGTCGACCTCGCGCATCCCGATGTACGCGTTGGTGAGCAGCGGCGGAACCGCGAACAGCACGAGCGCGATCAGCGTCGGTATGTCCCCGTGCTCGCCGAGCGGGGTGAGCGTGAGCAGCACGAGCACCGCGAGCGTCGGCACCGCACGCCCGATGTTCGAGATGTTCACCGCGAGGGCGCCGCCCTTGCCGATGTGGCCGAGGTACAGGGCGATCGGCAGCGCGATCAGGCACGCGACGGCGAGGCAGACACCGCTGAAGTAGAGGTGCTCGGCGAGGCGGTGCCACACCCCCTTCTCGCCCTGCCAGTTGGCACCCGTGGTCAGCCAGTCGTACGCGCCGGTTATCGCGTTCATGCAGGTTCAGCCACCTTGGCCGTGCGCTCCGCGGGGGCGGGGCGCTTCGTACGTATTCGGTGGACGCGCGTCCACGGCGTCAGCCACCGCTGGAGCGCGAGGAGGAGCAGGTCGGCGACCACGGCGAGGACCACGCAGAGCGCGGACGCCGTGAGCACCTGTGCCTTGAAGGTCGTGTCGAGGCCGTCGAGGATCAGCGATCCGAGGCCTCCGTAGTCGACGATCGCCCCTACCGTCGTCAGCGCCACCGTCGAGACCGTGGTGATGCGGACACCGGCGAGCAGCGCGGGAAGCGCGAGCGGCAGTTCGACCTCCCACAGCAGCCGCAACGGCCCGTACCCCATCCCCTTGGCCGCGTCCCGTGCCTCCTCCGGCACGGCCTGGAGCCCCGCCAGGATGTTCCGCACCAGGATCGTCAGGGAGTACAGCACGAGGCCCGTGACGACCAGCGAGGCCGAGAGCCCGAAGAAGGGCAGCAGGAGCGAGAACATCGCGAGCGAGGGCACGGTGTAGAGCACGGTCGTCACGCCGAGGATCGGGCCCGCGAGGAAGCGCCAGCGCCGGGCGAGCAGCGCGAGCGGCAGCGAGACGGCGACGCCGATGGCGACCGAGGCCGCGGTGATGCCGACGTGCTGCACGGTGGCGTCGATCAACTCCTGGCTGCGGGAGCGGACGTACTCCCCGCAGATCCAGTCGTTCGTCACCAGACAGTTCTGTTCGCTCATCCCGCCCCACTCCCCCCGTATCCCGTTTCCTGAGGCCGTCTGGCGACCCTAACGCGCAGCACCGACAATCGCCGAGACTCGTCGTACTGGCGCAACATGGGCTTTACACAACGCCCGCAACAATGGGGAATCATGATCCGGTTCGAGCACGTCACCAAGCGGTACGAGGACGGCACCACGGCCGTCGACGACCTGTCCTTCGAGGTCGCCGAGGGTGAACTGGTCACGCTCGTCGGCCCGTCGGGCTGCGGCAAGACGACGACGATGAAGATGGTCAACCGCCTCATCGAGCCGACCGAGGGCCGGATATACGTCGAAGGCGATGACATATCCGCCATCGACCCGGTCCAACTCCGGCGCCGTATCGGCTATGTCATCCAGCAGGTCGGCCTCTTCCCCCACAAGACGGTCCTTGAGAACACCGCGACCGTCCCGCATCTGCTCGGCGTGAAGCGCGGCAAGGCCCGCGAGCGTGCCGCCGAACTCCTCGACCTGGTCGGCCTCGACCCCGCCACCTTCGGCGACCGCTACCCCGAGCAGCTCTCCGGGGGCCAGCGCCAGCGGGTGGGCGTGGCCCGCGCGCTCGCGGCCGATCCGCCCGTGCTCCTGATGGATGAGCCGTTCGGCGCGGTCGACCCCGTGGTGCGCGAGCACCTGCAGAACGAATTCCTCCGCCTCCAGCAGGCCGTCCGCAAGACCGTCCTCTTCGTCACGCACGACATCGAGGAGGCGGTCCGCCTCGGCGACCGGATGGCCGTCTACGGAGAGGGCCGCATCGAGCAGTTCGACACCCCGTCGACGATCCTTGGCGCACCGGCCAATGACTACGTCGCGGACTTCGTCGGCGCGGACCGCGGCCTCAAGCGCCTCTCCGTGACGCCCATCGAGGAGGGCGACCTGGAGCAGCCTCCCGTCCTGCACCTGGACGACCCGCTGCCCGCGAAGCTCGACGCCCGCTGGGCCGTGGTCCTGGACGGCGAGAACAACCTGCACGGCTGGATCTCCGCCGAGCACGCGCACGGCGGCAAGGGGGCGGTCCGGGACCACGCCCGCCGCATGGAGGCGTGGCTGCCGGTCGGCGCCACCCTGAAGCAGGCGTTCGCGACGATGCTCCAGCACGACGCGGGCTGGATCGCGGTCATCGACAAGGACAGCGAGGGCCGCTTCCTGGGCGTCCTGACCCCGGCCCGGCTGCACGAGGCGCTGCGCAGGTCGACGGCCGCGGACGCGCGCGACATCGCGCGCGGGGAGGTCGAGTTGGAGACCATCACGGCCATCGGCGGAAGCTGAAGCTCCGCTTCGGGACCCGTGGAAGCCGGGGCTCTACTTGCCGTTCAGCCGCCCGCTGATCCACTCCAGGGTCGCGGGGATCTCCCTGCGCCACGTGTTGAAGTTGTGCCCTCCGCTGTCGAGCGTGATCGACGAGACCCTGGTGGGCGACTTCACCTTGCCGATGAACTTCTCGGTGTCCGCGTAGTTGTCCTCTCCTTGTTTGCTGGTGGTGACAAGGAGGGACGTCTTGGGCGCCGGCATGTGGTCGAGGTACCACATGAGGTCGGCACGCTCCTCCAACTCCTTGTCGCCGTGGAAGAGATCGCCCGTCGTCACGTCGATGGGCGCCTTGTAGTACGCGGAGAGGCCCGCCCCCGCGGCATACACATCGGGGTGGTGCATGGCGAGCTTCAGAGCGCAGTAACCGCCCGTGGAGTCGCCGATGACGCCCCAGCTGCCCGCCGTACGGCCCGCCCTGTAGTGCGCGGAGACGGCACCGGGCAGGTCCTTGGCGAAGAACGTCTCGGCCTGCGGGCCCCCGGGGATGTCCACGCACTCGGTGTCCCGCGGCGGCGCCACTGTGGGCCGCATCATGACCAGGATCATCGGCTGCATCTTGTCCCGCCTGGCAAGGCCGTGGGCGGTCTGCGGGTAGTGCAGGCCCTTGATCAGCGCCTCGGCTGTGCCGGGGTAGCCGGTGAGCACCACGGACACGGGGAACGTGCGCTTCTTGTACCGCGGCTGGAAGTACTCGGGCGGCAGGTAGACGTACGCGGGACTCGCTATGTCCGCCTCCTTCCCGCTCACGACGACCTTCTGGATCTGGCCGCCGGTCGAGGGCCTGCCACCGCCGGGCACGTTCACGGGCCGGGTGCCGCGCACGTCGACCGGTGTCCCGCGCTCGGCGGTGTCGTGGTCGACGACGACACCGGGGCTCGTCTCCTGGCCGAAGAGGTCCGCCCACGTGGCGTAGAAGCCGAACGCCTGGTTGGCCGCGAGGCCGACCGAGGCGAAGATCGCCAACTGGGTGGCGATGAGGAGCCCGATACGGCCGGTGACGGCCCGCCAGGACTGGCGCGCCAGGCGCGGCCACAACCACACCGTGCCGATGAACAGCACGACGGCGAGGAGAACCGCCAACGCGAGGACCTTGTTGCTCGTCAGACCCATGGGACGTTCTGCCTGCGCTTTCTGCCAGTTCCGTCGTTCATTTCCAGCGGTTTTCCGGTCGGGAGTGAACCCGACTCCCAGAAGGACCGTCCTAGAGGGCGCAATGTCGCCGGATGCCGTTTTGGTGCCGGAATCAAGGTCTCTCGCAGAACCACGGGATGCGATGTCTGTCAGGATAGATGCGGAAAAGTCGAGTGCGGTTCCGGACAGTGAGGGCAGCCGCCCCGAGGGACGGCGCCGTACCGACGGGCTCCGTGACGGCAGCCACAGCAGACTCAGTCGACTGCTCCGCGGCCCACGCCCCGAAGCCGTACCGACCCTCGTCGCCCGTGCCTGCACCCTCGTGGGCCTGCTGAACGTAGCGGCCGGCGTCTTCCCGCGCTTCAGGCACAGCCGCATGCACGCGATCGCCGAGGTCCTGCCCGGCGCGCTCGGCCCCTTCGCCGCCGCGCTCGCGCTCAGCTCCGGTGTCCTCCTGCTGCTGCTCGCGCACGGCCTGCGCCGCCACAAGCGGCGCGCCTGGCGGGCCGCCGTGGTGCTGCTCCCGGCGGGTGCCGTGGCGCAGTTCGCCTACCGGCACTCGGTCATCGGCGTACTGATCTCGCTCGCCCTCCTGACGCTGCTCCTTCGCCACCGGGGGGAGTTCGCCGCGCTGCCCGACCCGCGCAGCCGCTGGCGGGCGCTCGCCAACTTCGTGCTCCTCGGGGCCGGTTCCATCGTCCTCGGCCTGGTCATCGTCAGTGCCCACCCGGGCAAGGTCATCGGGGACCCGAGCATCACGGAACGCCTCACCCACGTCCTGTACGGCCTGTTCGGCTTCGAGGGCCCGGTCGACTACTACGGACGTACGTCCTGGACGGTCGGCTGCTCGCTCGGCGCCCTGGGCCTGCTCACCGCGATCACCACCATCTATCTGGCCTTCCGCCCCGAACACCCGGCCGCACGCCTCACCGAGGACGACGAGGCCAAGCTGCGCGCCCTGCTCGACAAGCACGGCGCGCGCGACTCGCTGGGCCACTTCGCGCTCCGCCGCGACAAGGGCGCCGTCTTCTCCCCCAGCGGGAAGGCCGCCGTCACCTACCGCGTCGTCTCCGGGGTGATGCTCGCCAGTGGCGACCCGATCGGCGACGTGGAGGCCTGGCCCGGCGCCATCGAACGCTTCATGGACGAGGCGAAGGTCCACTCCTGGACGCCCGCCGTCATGGGCTGCTCCGAGACGGGCGGCGAGGTCTGGACCCGCGAGACCGGCCTCGACGCCCTCGAACTGGGCGACGAGGCGGTGGTGGACGTCGTGGATTTCTCCCTGTCCGGGCGTGCGATGCGCAACGTACGCCAGATGGTCAAGCGGATCGAGCGCAATGGCTACGAGACGCGCGTACGGCGCGTGCGTGACCTCGGGGAGCGCGAACTGGAACGGATACAGCGCGCCGCCGACGACTGGCGCGGCACCGACACCGAACGCGGCTTCTCGATGGCGCTCGGCCGCATCGGCGACCCGGACGACGGCGACTGTCTGATCGCCACGGCACACAAGGCCGATCACGAACCGGGCCCCTACGGAGACCTCAAAGCCATCCTCCACTTCGTCCCGTGGGGCAAGGACGGCGTCTCCCTGGACCTCATGCGCCGCGACCGCTCGGCCGACCCCGGCATGAACGAGCTGCTCATCGTGGCCGCCCTCCAGGCCGCCCCGAAGCTCGGCATCGCCCGTGTCTCGCTCAACTTCGCCATGTTCCGCGCGGCCCTCGCACGCGGCGAGAAGATCGGCGCGGGGCCCGTCCTGCGTGCCTGGAGGGGCCTGCTCGTCTTCCTCTCCCGCTGGTTCCAGATCGAGTCCCTGTACAAGTTCAACGCGAAGTTCCGCCCCCGCTGGGAGCCCCGCTTCGTCGTCTACCGCTCCTCCAAGGACCTCCCCCGCATCGGCTTCGCCGCCATGCAGGCCGAGGGCTTCGTGACCCTCGCGATGCCCCGCTTCCTGCGCCGGGGGAGCGCACAGCGCCGCCCCTGCCCGCACCACACGGCGGAGCGCGAGGTCCGGGCGGCATAGAGCCCGCTCGCTCGGGCCTAGGCTGGAGGTATGAGTACGTTGCGCGGGCGGGGATCGGTCCAGGGTCTGCCGGAGTGGGGCCGCTGTGCGGTCATGGGGGTCGTGAACGTGACCCCCGACTCCTTCTCCGACGGGGGCCGCTGGTTCGACACCACGGCCGCCGTCAAGCACGGCATCGATCTGGTCGCCCAGGGCGCCGACCTGGTCGACGTGGGCGGCGAGTCGACCCGTCCCGGCGCCACGCGCGTGGACGAGGACGAGGAGCTGCGGCGCGTGGTCCCCGTCGTGCGGGGCCTCGCGGCCGAGGGCGTGACGGTCTCCGTGGACACCATGCGCGCCACCGTCGCCGAGCAGGCACTCGCCGCGGGCGCCGTCCTGGTGAACGACGTCAGCGGCGGCCTCGCCGACACGCGCATGGTCCCCGCCGTCGCCGCCGCCGGGGCGCCCTTCGTGGTGATGCACTGGCGCGGCTTCCTCGCCGACATCCACGCCACTCCCGTCTACGAAGACGTGGTCTCCGAAGTCGTCGACGAGCTCCACGCGCGCGTGCAGGCCGCCATCGAGGGCGGCATCGCCCCCGAGCGCATCGTCATCGACCCGGGCCTCGGCTTCTCCAAGAACGCCGAGCACGACCTGGCGCTCCTGGCCCGCATCGACCGCCTTCGTGAGCTCGGCCACCCGATCCTGGTCGCCGCCTCCCGCAAGCGCTTCCTCGGCCGCGTCCTCGCGGGCCCCGAGGGCGCGCCGCCGCCCGCCCGCGAGCGCGACGCCGCCACCGCCGCGGTCTCCGCCATCGCCGCCCACCAGGGCGCGTGGGCGGTCCGTGTGCACGAGGTGCGGGCCACCGCCGACGCCGTCCGTGTCGCACACGCCGTGACCAGCGCGGCGGGCGGTCCTCAGTGACCGGGGCCAGGACCGACGTCGAACAGGTCGAGCAGGCCAACACGGCTTTCTACGAAGCACTGGAGCGCGGCGACTTCGACGAGCTCTCCGACCTCTGGCTGGACGCGGACGGGGCCCCGGAACCGCACGACCCCGACGCCCGGGACGACGAGGACGCCGCGGAAGACGGCGACGAAGCCGCGATCTCCTGCGTCCACCCCGGCTGGCCGGTCCTCACCGGCCGCGGCGAGGTCCTCAGGTCGTACGCGCTGATCATGGCGAACACCGAGTACATCCAGTTCTTCCTGACCGACGTGCACGTCGGGGTGGCCGGCGACACCGCCCTGGTGACCTGCACGGAGAACATCCTCAGCGGCGGCCCGCCCCCCGAGGGCGGCGGCGAGCTCGGCCCGCTCGTCGGTCAGCTCGTCGTCGCCACCAATGTGTTCCGCCGCACAGTGGACGGATGGAAGCTCTGGTCACACCACGCCTCACCCGTACTCGCCGAAACCGACGACGAAGAGGGCGAGGACTCACCCTCCTGAGTGGGTAGGGGCGGTTCCGGAAGCCCCCGCGGGCAAAGGCTGTCAGTGCGCGCAGGTAGATTCGATCGAGGCTGGTGTGCCGACCGCACTCGGTGCAGGCCTGCCGATAACGACGATTGCAGGAGTGATTCGCGTGGATCGTGTCGCGCTGCGCGGCCTCAAGGCCCGTGGGCACCACGGTGTCTTTCCTCGGGAACGCGAAGAGGGCCAGACCTTCATCGTGGACCTGGTCCTTGGCCTGGACACCCGTGCGGCCGCCGCCGACGACGACCTGGCGAAGACCGTGCACTACGGCGTCGTGGCCGAAGAGGTCGTGGCCGCCGTCGAAGGCGATCCGGTGGACCTCATCGAGACCCTCGCCGAGCGCATCGCCCAGACGTGTCTGAAGCACGAGGGAGTCCTGGAGGTCGAGGTGTGCGTCCACAAACCGGACGCACCGATCACCGTGCCCTTCGACGATGTGACCGTCACCATCACCCGGAGCCGAGTATGACCGCGTTTTCCACGCAAGGGCAGAGCGACCCGACCGTCCAGCCGGTGCCCACCGCCGTGGTCGAGCAGGTCGACGCCGCCGACACCACCCTCTCCAACCCCAAACGCGCCGTGATCTCCCTCGGCAGCAATCTCGGCAACCGCCTGGAGACGCTGCAGGGCGCGATCGACGCCTTGGAGGACACCCCCGGCCTGCGCGTCAAGGCCGTCTCTCCGGTGTACGAGACGGAGCCCTGGGGCGTCGAGCCCGGCAGTCAGCCGTCGTACTTCAACGCGGTCGTCGTGGTGAAGACGACCCTGCCGCCCTCCTCGCTCCTCGAGCGGGCCCACGCGATCGAGGAAGCCTTCCACCGCGTTCGGGACGAGCGCTGGGCCGCGCGCACGATCGACGTCGACATCGTGGCGTACGCGGACGTCGTCTCGGACGACCCCGTCCTCACGCTCCCCCACCCGCGCGCGCACGAACGTGCCTTCGTCCTGGCCCCCTGGTACGACGTGGAGCCCGAGGCACAGCTCGCGGGCCGCGGCCCGGTCGCCGAACTGCTCGCCAAGGTCACCCGCGAAGGCGTCACGCCCCGTGTCGACCTGGAACTCCGCCTGCCCGAGTAATCGTTAGGGTCTATCGGACCCGCACGATCGAGAAGCGGATCCGTACGACGATGAAGCGATGAAGGGTCACCCGTGAAGCAGCTGCGCATCAGGACACTGGCCGGCCTCTTCGTGGTGGCCGGCGTGCTGTCCTGGGCCGGCGCCCGGCTGTGGGACTCCGTGGGCACACTCCCGCGGGTCCCGCTGGCCGCGCCCATCGTGCTCGCGGTGATCGCCGCGGTGCTGCTGGCCACGGCGCTCTCCCTGCGCGCCCGGCTGCGCGCACAGCGCGAGCGACGCCCCGGAGCCAAGGGCGTCGAGCCGATGATGGCCGCGCGCGCGGTCGTTTTCGGCCAGGCGAGCGCCCTGGTCGCCGCCCTCGTCGCCGGAATGTACGGCGGCACGGGCGCCTTCCTCCTGGAGTATCTGGACGTCCCGTCCCGCCGCGACCAGGCGATCTACGCAGGCCTCTCCCTCGTGGCGGGCATCGCGGTGATAGCGGCCGCCTTCTTCCTGGAGCGGGTCTGCCGCCTCCCGGAGGACGACGACGAAACCGGCGGAACGGCCGCCCCGGCCGCATAGGGCTCGGACCCGGCTACGCAGCCCCGTAAGGGGCGCGGGGAACTGCGCGACAAGCCCCCACCGGCCCGCAGATCTGTACACCGCGATTCCAGCGAAGCGCCTAGCGCGCCATGATCAGGCTCATCGCCTCGTTGCGCGTCGCGGGGTCACGGAGCTGACCCCGCACCGCCGACGTGATCGTCTTGGCGCCCGGCTTGCGCACTCCACGCATGGTCATGCACATGTGCTCGCACTCGACGACCACGATGACGCCGCGCGGCTCGAGGATCTCCATCAGGGAGTCCGCGATCTGCGTCGTCAGCCGCTCCTGGACCTGCGGACGGCGCGCGTACACGTCCACGAGGCGGGCGAGCTTGGACAGGCCGGTGATCTTGCCGTCGGACGACGGGATGTAGCCGACGTGCGCGACGCCGTGGAACGGCACCAGGTGGTGCTCACAGGAGCTCTGCACCTCGATGTCCTTCACCAGGACCATCTCGTCGTGGCCGAGATCGAACGTCGTCGTCAGGACATCCTCGGCCTTGAGCCACAGACCGCCGAATATCTCCCTGTACGCCCGTGCCACGCGCCCGGGAGTCTCCCGCAGGCCCTCGCGGTCCGGGTCCTCCCCGACCGCGATCAGCAGCTCGCGCACGGCGTTCTCGGCGCGCTTCTCGTCGAAAACGCCGATCGTGCCCTCGCCGTCCAGCGTCACGGGGTCGGTCATCTGTGCCTCGTTCCTAGCGTTCCACGCACCAATGCGTCAGTGCGTACGAAAAAACTGCGCCCCCCAGGCTAGAACCAGGGGGGCGCAGCTTCCATTCCGGGCCTGCTGAGGCGCTCGGGGTCAGCTCTCGGGGCGGTCCTCCGGGGCCACCTCGATGCCGGTCGCGGGCGGGGCCTCCGTCGCGCCCGCGGTGACCGCGGGCGTGGCGCCGTTCGCACCGTTCGTCAGCGACAGCTCCCGGGGGGAGAGCACCGGCGGGCGGGTCGAGGGCGTGCGACGCGAGGAACCGGTCCACGCCGGGCGGGCCGGGCGCTTCACGATGCCGGCGAAGACCTCGGCGATCTGCTCCTTGTTGAGCGTCTCCTTCTCGAGGAGCTGCAGAACGAGGTTGTCGAGAACGTCGCGGTTCTCGACGAGGATCTCCCAGGCTTCGTTGTGCGCGGTCTCGATGAGCTTCTTGACCTCTTCGTCGACCAGCGCCGCGACCTCTTCGGAGTAGTCACGCGGGTGACCCATCTCGCGGCCGAGGAACGGCTCGGTGTTGTCGCCACCGAACTTGATCGCGCCGAGCCGCTCGGTCATGCCGTACTGCGTGACCATGGCCCGTGCGGTCGCGGTGGCCTTCTCGATGTCGTTCGCCGCGCCCGTCGTCGGGTCGTGGAAGACGAGCTCCTCGGCCGCGCGCCCGCCCAGCATGTACGCGAGCTGGTCGAGCATTTCGTTGCGCGTGGTCGAGTACTTGTCCTCGTCCGGCAGGACCATCGTGTAACCGAGGGCCCGGCCGCGCGACAGGATCGTGATCTTGTGGACCGGGTCCGAGTTCGGAGACGCCGCCGCGACCAGGGCGTGTCCGCCCTCGTGGTACGCGGTGATCTTCTTCTCCTTGTCGGACATGATCCGGGTCCGCTTCTGCGGACCGGCCACGACACGGTCGATCGCCTCGTCGAGCGAGTGGTTGTCGACCAGCTTCTTGTCGCCGCGCGCCGTCAGGAGCGCCGCTTCGTTCAGCACGTTCGCCAGGTCGGCACCGGTGAAGCCCGGCGTACGCCGCGCCACCGCGCCCAGGTCGACGTCCGGGGCGACCGGCTTGCCCTTCTGGTGAACCTTGAGGATCTCCAGACGGCCCTGCATGTCCGGGCGGTCGACCGCGATCTGACGGTCGAAGCGGCCGGGACGCAGGAGCGCCGGGTCGAGGATGTCGGGGCGGTTCGTGGCGGCGATCAGGATGACGCCGCCCTTCACGTCGAAACCGTCCATCTCGACGAGCAGCTGGTTCAGCGTCTGCTCGCGCTCGTCGTGACCGCCGCCCATACCGGCACCGCGGTGCCGGCCGACGGCGTCGATCTCGTCGACGAAGACGATCGCCGGGGCGTTCGCCTTGGCCTGCTCGAAGAGGTCACGCACTCGCGAGGCACCGACACCGACGAACATCTCGACGAAGTCGGAACCGGAGATCGAGTAGAAGGGGACGCCGGCCTCACCCGCGACAGCGCGCGCGAGGAGCGTCTTACCCGTGCCGGGCGGCCCGTACAGGAGCACGCCCTTGGGGATCTTGGCTCCGACGGCCTGGAACTTCGCAGGCTCCTGGAGGAACTCCTTGATCTCGTGGAGCTCCTCGACTGCCTCGTCCGACCCGGCCACATCGGAGAACGTCGTCTTCGGGGTGTCCTTGGTGATCAGCTTGGCCTTGGACTTCCCGAACTGCATGACCCGGGAGCCGCCGCCCTGCATCTGATTCATCAGGAACAGGAAGACAACGACGATGAGTACGAAGGGGAGCAGGGAAAGCAGGATGCCGACGAACGGGTTCTGCTTCGACGGCGAGACGGTGTAACCGTCCGGGATCTGCTTGTCCTGGTACTTGTCCTGCAAGGTCTTGGCGAGGGCGACACCCTGGTCGCCGATGTAGCTCGCCTGGATCTTGCTGCTGTCCTTGACCTTCTGGCCATCCTTGAGCTCGACCTTGATGGTCTGCTCGTCACCGGTGGTGATCTTGGCGGACTCGACCTTGTTGTCGTTGATCGCCTGCACAACCTGGCCGGTGTCCACCGTCTTGTAGCCGCCGGACGAACCGACGACCTGCATCAACACGACCACGGCAAGGACGGCCAGCACGATCCACATGACTGGCCCACGGAAGTATCGCTTCACGTCCATCCATACGGAGCGATGACGCCCCGTCCCTCCTGCCATAGTGAGTTTGATAAAGACTGTTCTTCGGACGGTACCCCAGCATTGTCACCCGAAGCCGCACGGGACGGCTGACAAACCCGTCTTCGCATGCTTCAACGCCGGGAAACGGGTGAGGGTTCCCGGCCGCCTCCGCCGAGTTGGCCGCGAGGGGCCGGGACGACCGGTGATCAGCCGCCGTAGACGTGCGGAGCGAGGGTGCCGACGAACGGCAGGTTGCGGTACTTCTCCGCGTAGTCCAGGCCGTACCCGATGACGAACTCGTTCGGGATGTCGAAGCCGACCCACTCCACGTCGATCGCGACCTTGGCCGCCTCGGGCTTGCGAAGGAGCGTGCACACCTTCAGCGACGCGGGCTCGCGCGAGCCGAGGTTGGAGAGCAGCCAGGACAGCGTCAGACCGGAGTCGATGATGTCCTCGACGATCAGGACGTGCTTGCCCTTGATGTCGGTGTCCAGGTCCTTGAGGATCCGCACCACGCCGGAGGACTGGGTGCCCGCGCCGTACGACGACACGGCCATCCAGTCCATGGTGAGCGGGGTGGACAGCGCACGCGCCAGGTCCGCCATGACCATCACCGCGCCCTTGAGCACACCGACGATCAGCAGGTCCTTGCCCGCGTACTCCGCGTCGATCTTCGCGGCCAGCTCGGCCAGCTTCGCGTCGATCTCTTCCTTGGTGATGAGCACCGACTGAAGGTCGGTGCCCATGTCTTTCGCGTCCACCCGCATCACTTTCGGTCGTCCGTCACACCGGCTGCGTGAGGCCCAGGAGCCCCTCGGTCAACAGCCTTGCCGGATCACCAGTCTGCCACCCTGGCGCTGGGCGACGACTTTGCCCGGGAGATTGATGGCTCCCTGGCCGCGCCAGCCCGTGATCAGCCGGTCGACCTCTTCGAGATGCCGGGCGAACAGCGCACCCGCCGGGGCCCCTGCCTCGATGGCGGCGCGGCGCACGATGCGGCGGCGCACGGCGGGCGGCAGGGCGTAGAGCTTGGCGCACTCCAGGAGTCCCGCGGCGTCGCGCACGGAGGCTTCCGCCTGTGCGGCCCAGTGGTCCAGGGCATCGGCGTCATCCCGGGACAACTGGGCCGTACGGGCGAGTGCTTCCACGACGCCCTTGCCGAGCGCCTTCTCCAGGGCGGGCAGGCCTTCGTGCCGCAGCCGCGAGCGGGTGTAGGCGGGGTCGGTGTTGTGCGGGTCGTCCCAGACGGGCAGCGACTGGACCATGCAGGCCTTGCGGGCGGTCTGCCGGTCGATGTGCAGGAAGGGGCGGCGGTAGCGGCGGTCGGCCCCCGGGCCGCCGGACACGGCCGCCATCCCGGACAGGGAGCGGATGCCGGAGCCGCGGGCGAGACCGAGCAGGACGGTCTCCGCCTGGTCGTCGCGGGTGTGGCCGAGCAGGATCGCGGCGGCGCCGTGGCGGTCCGCGACGGCGTCGAGTGCGCCGTACCTCGCGTCGCGGGCCGCGGCCTCGGGGCCGCCGTCCCGGCCGACGTCGACGGCGACGGACTCGATCGGGTCGAGGCCGAGGGCGGTGAGCCGCGAGACGACCTCGGCTGCGCGCAGAGCGGACCCGTCCTGCAGTCCGTGGTCGACGGTGACGCCGCCGGCGCGGATGCCGAGCTTGGGGGCCTCGAAGGCGAGAGCGGAGGCGAGCGCCATGGAGTCGGCGCCGCCGGAGCAGGCGACCAGCACGAGCGGCGACGTGGCCTGCTCGTGTGGAGGGTGGGAGTGAGCGGAACGTGAGGGGACGTGCTCGGGGCTGCGCTGTGCGTCGGGGCGCTGTAGGGCGGCGCGCTGGGCGTCGTCGGTGCGCTGTACGTCGGTCAGTACGTCGTGGAGTACGCGGCGGACCGCCAGGCGTATCGCCGCGACCGCAGGATGGGGACCCATGTCCGGTTCCCTTCATGAAGTTCGGGGGTGAGCCTCGGACCTGTCACTCAGGACCACACTCGGGAGATCGGGCCTCAGACAGATCCCACGAGATTAGTCACTCAGAGTGTGTCGATGGTGACAGAGCCGAGCCGTTCCCCGAGCATTGCACGCCTACCCATGGCTCACGGTCCCTCGGACGGGTGATTGCGGGGGCGTTCGCATGCCATCGGCCGCAACTCGCTCCCTTACTGCCCTCACTCTCCCTTACGGTGCACCCGCGCGACCCAGTCCGCCGGTTTGGCGATCTCCGACTTGGTGGGCAGCGTGTTCGGCGAAGTCCACACCCGGTTGAAGCCGTCCATTCCGACCTCACCGACGACCGCGCGCACGAAACGCTCGCCGTCCCGGTATTGGCGCAATTTCGCGTCGAGGCCGAGCAGCTTGCGCAGGGCCTGGTCAAGGCGGCTCGCCCCGCGGGCCCTGCGCTGCTGGAACTTCTCCCGGATCTCGCCGACGGAGGGCACCACATCAGGGCCGACTCCATCCATCACGAAGTCGGCATGCCCCTCGAGGAGCGACATGACGGCCGTGAGCCGAGCCAGGATCTCGCGCTGGGCGGGGGTCTGGACCAGCTCCACGATGGAGCGGCCCCCGTCGTCCTCCTCGCCCTCGGGGCGGCCGCCGGCGAGGGACTGGGCGGCTTCCCTGATGCGCTCGAGGACCGTCATCGGGTCGACTTCGGTCTCGGAGAGGAATGACTGGATCTCCCCCTCCAGGTGGTCCCGCAGCCAGGGCACGGCCGAGAACTGGGTGCGGTGCGTCTCCTCGTGCAGGCACACCCAGAGCCTGAAGTCATGGGGGTCCACGTCGAGTTCGCGCTCGACGTGCACGATGTTCGGAGCCACCAGGAGGAGCCTGCCGCCGCCGTGCTCCCCTGCGGGGAGGTCGCGGGTGGCGGGGGCGAAGGTCTCGTACTGCCCGAGGACGCGCGAGGCGAGGAAGGAGAGCAGCATCCCCAGCTCCACGCCGGTGACCTTGCCGCCGACCGCGCCGAGCACGGCACCGCCGGGGCCTCCGGAGCGCCGGTCCTGCATCTTGTCCAGGAGGGGCTTGAGGATCTCCCGGAACCCGGCGACGTTCGCCCGGATCCACCCGGCCCGGTCGACTACGAGCACCGGAGTGTCGTGAATGTCCTCCGTGCCCATCCGGGTGAAGGAACGGACGTGCTCCTCCGAGGACTTCGCATGTTTACGGAGCTCGGCGACGATGGCCCGCGCCTCGTCCCGGCTCACTTCTGGACCCGGCCGAACGAGCCGGGTCGCGGTCGCCACCGCGAGATTCCAGTCGACCATCTCCGCACCACCGATGCTCGTCATGCGTCAACGGTACGTGCTCGACCCCTCCTGCGGAGGGGGTTGAGCCCTGACATTGCCCCACACCGGGCCCGTAGGGGTCAGCACGAAGCAACCACCCCCCCCGGGCCCACCGACAGAACACGCGACGCGAGACACCACCTCACCGGCCGGGGGTACGGGGGTCGCCCCCGGAAGAAAACAGCCAGTCGACCATCTCCGCACCACCGATGCTCGTCATGCGTCAACGGTACGTGCTCGACCCCGCCTACGGAGGGGGTTGAGCCCTGACATTGCCCTAGCCAGGGCCCGTAGGGGTCAACGGGAAGCGATTGCCCCGTGAGGCTGTCACCACCGGGCCGTCGGCACGGCGGCAGGCGCGACTCCGCCCGCAGAGGGGGTGAGGCCGGACCGTCCATCGTCTGCGGCGCCGTCGTGGCTGGTCGCGCAGTTCCCCGCGCCCCTTCGGGGCACGGAGGCCCAGGGGCCCGCTACCTGCAGCCGCACTTCGCCACCGCCGACGCCATCTCGTCCAGTGCCGACTGTGCCGCCTTGGGGTCCGTCGTGCCTGTGGTCATGAAAGCGAAGACCAGGAGGCGGCCCTCCGCGTCCACGACCGTGCCCGCGAGGGTGTTCACGCCCGTCAGGGTGCCGGTCTTGGCGCGTACGACTCCGGTGCCCGGGGAGTCCTTGGGGTAGCGGTCGACCAGCGTGCCCGTGAAGCCCGCCACCGGGAGGCCCGTCACCACGGAGCGCAGTTCCGGGTGGGCGGGGTCGGCGGCTCGGGCCAGGAGCGCGGCGAGCAGCTCGGCCGAGCTGCGGTCCGCGCGGTCCAGGCCACTCCCGTCCGCGAACTTCGCTCCGGACAGGGGGAGTTGGGACTCCTTCAGCTGGGCTTCGATGGCCCTGCCCGCGCCGTCGAAGCTCACCGGCTCCTTGGCGGCGAGCGCCGTCTGGCGGGCCAGCGCCTCGGCGATGTCGTTGTCGCTGTGCGTCAGCATCCGCTCAACGAGCGCCGACAGCGGCGGGGACTCGACCTTGGCGAGGGACTCGGCGCGGTCGGAAGCCTTGGAGGGGCCCGGGTCCTTCTTCTCCTTGGCGCCCGTTCCGGTATCGATGCCCTCCTTCTCCAGGAGGCCCGCGAACTTCTTCGCCGCGTCACCCGCCGGGTCGCCCGAGCGCGGGGCGGGGCCGCTGGAGGAGTCGTCGAGGCGGCCCTCGTCGGCCATCAGGGCGCTGACCAGGGTGAGGTTCTCGTTCGGCCCGATGGGGTGCTGCGGCTCGCCCGAGTAGAGCGAGGTGTCGTACGTCAGGGTCACCTTGTCGGTGCCGCGGTCCTTCAGGGCGCGCGCTGTGTCCTCCGCCAGTTCGCGCAGGCTCGCGGCGCTCCCCGAGTACGGGCCTTCCTTGCGGGCCGTGAGCGTGGGGTCGCCGCCTCCGACGAGGATGACCTCCTTCGAGTCCGGCTCGATGACCGTCTTCGTGGTGATGCGGTGATCCGCCCCCGCCGAGGTCAGCGCGGCGACCGCCGTGGCGACCTTCGTGGTGGAGGCGGGCGTGAGGGCGTCGCCGCCGCCCTTGCCGTACACCCGCCGCCCGGTGCCCGCGTCGATGACGACCGCCGAGCGCTCGGGACCGAGCGCCTTGGCCTTCAGGAGCGGATCGAGGACGCCCGCGAGCGCCTTGCCGTCCGGAGCGGGCACGGAGCCGCCGTGTGCGGACCCCGCGGGCACCCCGAGCCCCCTGAGCACGGAGGGGGCGCTCGGGGCGGCCGCGGGCGCCCGTCCGGACGTACGACCGCCGTGATCTGTACCACCCCCGGCCTCCTGGGAAGCCGCCCAGTCCCGCTCGGCCGTACGCTGACCGGAGGAGTCCCAGGGGCCGGCCGCGGCCACCGCACCGGCCGCGATCGCGAGTCCGACGGTGGCGGCACCCGCCGTGAGCTGCCATGTCTTGAGTTTCGCAGGAGCCTTGAGAGCGGCAGGGATCTTGGGAGCCGGAGGCTTGGGAAGCTGCCGCAGCAGCTTCCCGACTTGCTGCCGGGTCTGTTGCCAAGGCTTGAGCTCGGGCACGACGACCAGCCCCTTTCGCGATCACACATCTGCGTGAGGGACACTTAACCACCCGAAGTATGTGCTGATCATGGAGGAGCCACCCGTGGAGTTCGACGTCACCATCGAGATTCCGAAGGGTTCGCGGAACAAGTACGAGGTGGACCACGAGACCGGCCGGATCCGCTTGGACCGTCGCCTCTTCACGTCGACCAGCTACCCCGCGGACTACGGCTTCGTCGAGAACACCCTCGGCGAGGACGGTGACCCGCTGGACGCTCTCGTCATCCTGGACGAGCCGACCTTCCCGGGCTGCCTCATCAAGTGCCGCGCGATCGGCATGTTCCGGATGACCGACGAGGCGGGCGGCGACGACAAGCTGCTCTGCGTCCCGGCGTCGGACCCGCGCGTGGAGCACCTGCGCGACATCCACCACGTCTCCGAGTTCGACCGCCTGGAGATCCAGCACTTCTTCGAGGTCTACAAGGACCTGGAGCCCGGCAAGTCCGTCGAGGGCGCCGACTGGGTCGGCCGCGCGGACGCCGAGGCCGAGATCGAGAAGTCGTACAAGCGTGCGGAGGCCCAGGGTCACTGAGTGCCCCTGCATCGCCCCTGACGGGCCGCGCGATCTTCACGAAGACCGCGCGGCCCGTTCGCGTATCTGTGCGCATACTGTTCGTACTGGAGGTGCACAAGGTACGTATGTGGGAGCGAGGCAGTGAAAGTGGCTGACCAGGAGGCCGAAGACCGCAAACCACAGTCGGATGAGGCCCGGAGTGCATTCGTTCAGCCCACCGGCGTGATGGCGCAGCCACCGGCACCCGAGGACGAGTCGCAGACGACTTCCGAGTTCGCGATCCCGAACGGCCTGGCGAATCCCTCGTCGACCACGCAGGAGACCGAGAAGTCGGCGTTCACCACGCCGCACACCTACAGCTCCCGCAACGCGCCGCCCGCGTTCACTCCCCCGCACGGCATACCCCTGGTGAAGCTCACCAAGGAGACGCCCTGGCAGGACCAGATGCGCACCATGCTGCGCATGCCGGTCGCCGAACGGCCCACTCCGGAGGCCACCCAGAAGCACGAGGACGAGACCGGCCCCGCCGTGCCGCGCGTGCTCGACCTGACGCTGCGTATCGGCGAGCTGCTGCTCGCGGGCGGCGAGGGCGCCGAGGACGTGGAGGCGGCGATGTTCGCCGTCTGCCGCAGTTACGGCCTGGACCGCTGCGAGCCGACCGTCACGTTCACGCTGCTCTCCATCTCGCACCAGCCGTCCCTGGTGGAAGACCCCGTCACGGCCTCCAGGACGGTGCGCCGCCGAGGCACCGACTACACCCGTCTCGCGGCCGTCTTCCACCTGGTGGACGACATCAGCGACACGGACACCGACGTCTCCCTGGAGGAGGCCTACCGCCGCCTCGCGGGGATCCGCCGTAACCGCCACCCCTACCCCGGCTGGGCCCTGACGGCGGCCAGCGGGCTGCTCGCGGGCTCGGCCTCCGTGCTCGTCGGCGGTGGCGCCCTGGTCTTCCTGGTCGCGGCGTTCGGCGCGATGCTCGGCGACCGTCTCGCCTGGCTGTGCGCGGGCCGCGGTCTTCCGGAGTTCTACCAGTTCGTGGGGGCCGCGATGCCGCCCGCCGCGATGGGCGTCACGCTCAGCCTCGTGCACTCCCAGGAGGTCAACGCCTCCGCGGTGATCACCGGTGGTCTCTTCGCGCTGATCCCCGGAAGAGCGCTGGTGGCCGGCGTCCAGGACGGCCTGACCGGCTACTACATCACGGCGGCGGCGCGCCTCCTGGAGGTCTGCTATCTCGTCGTGGGCATCGTCTGCGGCGTGCTGCTCGTGCTGTCGCTCGGCGTGATGCTCGACGCGACGAGCCTGCAGCCGGAGACGGCGTTCGTGGCGACCGACTCGCGCCCAGTGATCCAGATCCTGGCGTCGATGGCGCTGAGCCTCGCCTTCGCGATACTGCTCCAGCAGGAACGTCACACCGTGCTCATCGTGACCCTCAACGGCGGTATCGCCTGGGTCATGTACGGGGCACTCGCCCAGACGTCGATCGCGCTCTCGCCGGTGGCGGCGACGGCGGTCGCGGCCGGGCTCGTGGGCCTGTTCGGCCAGCTCTTCTCGCGCTACCGCTTCGCTTCTTCACTGCCGTACGTCACCGCGGCGATCGGCCCGCTGCTGCCCGGTAGCGCCACGTACTTCGGTCTGCTCGCCCTGGCCCAGAACGACATGAACACGGGCATCAACTCGCTCACCAAGGCGGCGGCGACGGCCCTTGCCATCGCGATCGGCGTGAACCTGGGCAGCGAGGTCTCGCGGATGATCCTCAAGATCCCGGGCGCCACCACGGCGGCGAACCGCCGTGCGGCGAAGCGGACCCGAGGCTTCTGACCCCGGATCCACCGGCCGTATCGGGGGCTTCGCCCCCCGCCCCCCAGTCCTCAAACGCCGGACGGGCTGATTTTCTCTACCGCTTCGCGTGCCGCCCGCGTGCCGCCGGGGTCGCCCCGGGGGCCTCGCCCTCGGCCGCGGCCGACTTCTTGGACTTGCTGCGCGCCCGCAGGAACTCGATCACGATCGGCACCACCGAGATCAGGACGATCAGGATGAGGATCGCCTCGATGTTCTTGTGCACGAAGTCGACGTTGCCGAGCCACGCGCCGAGCAGCGTCACGCCGGCGCCCCAGAGGATGCCGCCGATGATGTTGAACGTGATGAACGAGCGGTACCGCATGCCGCTGACGCCCGCGATGATCGGCGTGAACGTCCGCACGATGGGCACGAAGCGGGCCAGGACCAGGGACTTCGGGCCGTACTTCTCGAAGAACTCGTGCGCCTTGACCACGTTCTCCTGCTTGAACAGCTTGGAGTCCGGGCGGTTGAAGAGCGCGGGGCCGACCTTCTTGCCGAAGAGGTAGCCCGCCTGGTCGCCGAGGATCGCGGCGATGCAGATGAGGACGACACAGAGCCAGAGCGGGAAGTCGAGCTGCTTCGTCGTGATCAGCAGGCCCGTCGTGAACAGCAGCGAGTCACCCGGCAGGAAGAAGCCGATGAGCAGGCCCGACTCGGCGAAGACGATCGCGAGCAGACCCCAGACCCCGAACGTGTTCAGGAGGTAATCCGGATCCAGCCAGCTTGGTCCGAGCGCAAGCGTCGTCACGGTTCGGGGCTCCTGTGGGTGAGAGGGCGATGCGGCGGGGGGATGGCCGCCCAAAGCTATCAACGCGGGGTGTCGTGCCCAGGTTCCACTGTTCTCCCCAGGGTGCACTGTGCGTGTTCTGGGGCAAAGCTGTGTGCCATGGGTATCGATGACTTCGGCGGTGGCACCGACCCGCACTCCGACGTACTGGTCGTGACGACGAACGACGTACCGGGCTACCGCGTACAACAGGTTATCGGTGAGGTCTTCGGCCTCACCGTTCGCTCCCGGCACTTGGGCAGCCAGATCGGCGCGGGCCTCAAGTCCATGATCGGCGGCGAGCTGAAGGGCCTCACGAAAACGCTGGTGGAGACCCGCAACCAAGCGATGGAGCGCCTCATCGAGCAGGCACGCGCGCGTGGCGGCAACGCGGTCCTGATGATGCGCTTCGACGTCACCGAGGCCGCGGACGTGGGCACTGAGGTGTGCGCGTACGGCACGGCGGTCGTGATCACCCGGGAGTGACCCCATGGGTAAGGGGCGCCCACCGGCGCCCACCCATGGCGGACGCCCCTTACCGGCACTCCCCTCAGCCGTTCCGCGCCGCGTTCGCCACGATCGCGTCCCGCATATAGACCGCGAGCCCCGGCCGGATCGCCTCGTAGGTGGCCGTGAACCGCTCGTCCGCCACGTACATCTCGCCGAGGCAGGTGTGGAGCTCGTGCGGGCAGGTGTAGTGGAAGCGCGTGATGAAACGGCGGTGTTCCTCCGCGACGTCCATCGCCTCCACTGAGTCCGCGGCCAGGCCCTGGGCAAGCAGGTCGCCCATGCGCGCGTGCACCGCGGAGAACTCGTCGTTGATCCGCTGCCAGTCCTCCTTGGTGTACGAGGCGGCCTTGCGCTGCGATTCCTTGTAGGCGTCGGTGTCGCCCCAGCGGCGCTCCACCTCGTCCGCGTACTGGTCGGGGTCGTGGTCCCCGAAGACCTCGAACTTCTCCTCGGGCGTGAGGTTGATGCCCATCTTCTTCGCCTCCATGGCGGTCTCGACGGCGGCGGCCATCTCCTGGAGCTTGGTGATCCTGGCGGACAGCAATTCGTGCTGACGGTGCAGGTGCACCCACAGGTCCGTCTCCGGGTCGTCCAGGAGGGCCGCCACCTCGTCGAGGGGGAAGCCGAGCTCCCGGTAGAACAGGATCTGCTGCAGCCGGTCCAGGTCGCCGTCGCTGTAGCGCCGGTGGCCCGCGTGGCTGCGCTCGCTGGGCACGAGCAGGCCGATCTCGTCGTAGTGGTGCAGCGTGCGCACCGTCACTCCGGCGAAACCGGCGACCTGTCCCACGGAGTAGCTCATGGCTTCCGCCTCTCTCTCGGTACGCGCCTCAGCCTGGGTCCTCACGTCACGTGAGGTGCAAGTGCGGACCCCGGCAGCCGCCCATATCCTCGCCAGCAGGAGGCATGAAAGCCCCGTACAGGGACAAAAGGAGACCGCCCATGCCGCTCCACCGCAGCGAGGACCCGAAAGGCGGCTCCAAGGAGCGCACCCTGGCGGTGAACCCCTTCTACGGAGAGGCCAACCCGGTCAGCGGCATGACCGAGGCCCCGCCCAAGCACCGCCTCCCCGACGGGCCGCTGCCGCCCACGACGGCGTACCAGTTGGTGCACGACGAGCTGATGCTGGACGGCAACTCACGGCTCAACCTCGCCACCTTCGTCACGACGTGGATGGAGCCGCAGGCCGGCGTCCTCATGACGGAGTGCCGGGACAAGAACATGATCGACAAGGACGAGTACCCGCACACCGCCGAGCTGGAGCGGCGCTGCGTGGCCATGCTCGCCGACCTGTGGCACGCGCCGGACCCGTCGGGCGCGGTCGGCTGCTCGACGACGGGGTCGAGCGAGGCGTGCATGCTCGCCGGGATGGCCCTCAAGCGCCGCTGGGCCAAGGACGAGCGGAACCGCGACCGCTATCCATCGCCCACCGCACGCCCGAACCTCGTCATGGGCGTCAACGTCCAGGTCTGCTGGGAGAAGTTCTGCAACTTCTGGGAGGTCGAGGCGCGCCAGGTCCCCATGGAGGGCGACCGCTTCCACCTCGACCCGGTGGCCGCCGCCGAGCTCTGCGACGAGAACACGATCGGCGTCGTGGCCGTGCTCGGCTCCACGTTCGACGGGTCGTACGAGCCGGTGGCCGAGCTCTGCGCGGCCCTCGACGACCTCCAGGAGCGCACCGGGCTCGACATCCCCGTGCACGTCGACGGCGCGTCCGGCGCGATGGTGGCGCCCTTCATCGACGAGGACCTGGAGTGGGACTTCCGGCTGCCGAGGGTCGCCTCGATCAACACGTCGGGCCACAAGTACGGCCTGGTCTATCCGGGCGTCGGCTGGGCGCTGTGGCGGGAGGCGGACGCGCTGCCGGACGAGCTGGTCTTCCGGGTGAACTATCTCGGCGGTGACATGCCGACGTTCGCGCTGAACTTCTCCCGCCCCGGCGCGCAGGTCGCCGCCCAGTACTACACGTTCCTGCGCCTGGGCCGCGAGGGCTTCCGCGCCGTCCAGCAGGCGGCCAGGGACGTCGCCCGCGGCCTCGCGGACCGCATCGAGGCGCTTGGCGACTTCCGGCTGATCACCCGCGGGGACCAGCTGCCGGTGTTCGCCTTCACGACGCGGGACGACGTGAAGGCGTACGACGTCTTCGACGTGTCCCGGCGCCTTCGCGAGCGCGGCTGGCGGGTCCCCGCGTACACCTTCCCGGCCCACCGCGAGGATCTGGCGGTCCTCCGCGTGGTCTGCCGCAACGGCTTCACGGCCGACCTCGCGGAGCTCTTCCTGGCGGATCTGAGCAGCCTGGTGCCCGAACTGCGGCAGCAGCCGCACCCCTTCACACGGGACAGAGATGCGGCCACAGGGTTCCACCACTAGGGGCACTCAGGGAGCGCGGCTACTTGCTGAGCCCCCCGAACCTCCGCACCGCCAGCGGCATGAACACCCCCACGAGCACCAGGGGCCCCACCACGGCAAGGAGCCCCGCGTGCTCGGCGGCCCATGAAGTGCCCACCACCCCGGGGTCGTTGCCGAACAGGTCACGCACCGCCGTCGCCGTCGCCGACATCGGGTTCCACTCGACCGTCGCGCCGAGCCAGCCCGGCATGTTCTGCGGGACCGTGAAGGCGTTGGAGAGGAAGCCGACCGGCCAGACGAGGATCTGCACGGCCATCACCAGCTCCGGCTTGCCCGCGACCATCGCCAGGTGGATGCCGATCCACAGCATCGCGAACCGCAGCAGGAGCAGCAGGCCCACCGCGCCGAGCGCCGCCCCGAACGAGCCGTGCCAGCGCCAGCCGATCGCGAGTCCGACGCCGATCATGACGATCAGCGAGACGAGCGACTGCAGCATGTCCGCGACCGAACGGCCCACCAGGACCGCGCCGTTGGTCATCGGCATGGACCGGAAGCGGTCGATCACGCCCTTGTTGAGGTCCTGCGTGACGGCGACCATCGTCGCGTCCAGACCGAAGGTCATGGTCAGCGCGAACATGCCGGGCACGAGGAACTCGGCGTAGCCGCCCGCGATGCCCTTTCCGCCGCCGATCAGGTAGTTGAACATCAGCAGGAACATCACCGGGAAGGCCAGGCCGACGAGCACCTGCACGGGCTGCCGTGCCCAGTGGGCGAGTTCGCGTCGCGTCATGGTCCATGAGTCGATCGCGGCCCACTTGGCGGGCGTGCCACCCACCGCCGGTGTACGGCTGATCGTCATCGTGCTCACACGGCCTCCTTCGCATGTTCCTGCGTACGTTCCTGGTCGTCCGCGGGGCCCGTCAGGCGCAGGAACACCTCGTCCAGGGTCGGCCTGCGCACCGCGACGTCCTCGGCCTCGACACCGGCGTCCCGCAAGGCCTGTACGACCCCGGTGAGCGCCTCCATGCGGTCCGCCACCGGCGCGCTGGCCAGACGCCGGTCCGCGTCCGTCGTGGCTTCGCCGGGCAAGAGGCGTGCCGCGAGCTCCAGTTGGGCCGCGTCCCGCACCACCACGTCGATCCGGTCACCGCCCGTCTTCGACTTCAGCTCGTCCGCCGTGCCGTCCGCGATGACCCGGCCCCGGTCGATCACCGAGATGCGGTGGGCGAGCTGGTCCGCCTCTTCGAGGTACTGCGTGGTGAGCAGCACCGTCGTGCCGCCGTCGACCAGCGAGCGCACCGCCTCCCAGACCTCCGTGCGGCCCCGGGGGTCGAGCCCGGTCGTCGGCTCGTCCAGGAACAGCACGTCGGGCTCCGTGATGAGCGAGGCCGCGAGGTCAAGGCGGCGCCGCATGCCGCCGCTGTACTGCTTGACCGCCTTGCGGCCGGTGTCCCCGAGTCCGAACCGCTCCAGGAGCTCATCGGCCCGCACGCGCGCGTGCCGCGCGCCCAGGTGGTAGAGCCGCCCGAACATCTCCAGGTTCTGCCGGCCGCTCAACTCCTCGTCCAGCGCGGCGTGCTGGCCGAGCAGGCCGATGCGCCTGCGCACCTCGTCCGGCTGCCTGCGCACGTCGTACCCGGCCACCTCCACCCGGCCCTCGTCCGCCCGCAGCAGCGTGGCGAGCACCCTCACGGCGGTGGTCTTGCCCGCGCCGTTCGGTCCGAGCATGCCGTGCACCGTGCCGCGCCCGACCGTCAGGTCAAGGCCGTCAAGGGCCCACTTCTCCCCGTACCGCTTCCGTGCGCCCTCGACGACGATCGCGTCCGTCATCCGTCTCCCTCCGAGCCCCTGCCACCCCGTAGTCAAACTTGACTACGGGCCCAACGCGAAGGAAGGTATCCCCGAATCCGGGATTAGTCAAACTTGATCAGTAGAGCCCCTTCACGGGTCAGAGATCGTCCCCCGCGTGCGGCTCCCCGGCCCCGAACGGGTTCTCCTCACCCTCGGCGAGGATGCCGACGAACGGCTCGCCCTCACCCGCGAACGTGTACGCACCGCCCTCGATCCGCTTGATCAGGCCGCGCGTCCACTCCACGCCCCCGTCGGCCGTGTGGACCCAGAGGTTCATGATCTCGCCGATGTGCCCGAGCTGCTCCGGGCCGTCCTCGGGGATGTAGTACTCCGTGACGGATCTGCGCCACTCCTCGATGCCCCGCACCCGCTGCTTCAGCAGATCGACCGCCTCGCCGCGGGGCAGGTCGACGATGAAGCCGAGGGCCGCCGAGAGCATGTCGGTCCGCTGGTCGTACGAGACCAGGTTGGCCCGGAGCAAGTTCAGATACTCCTCGGTGCCCGCCTCCGTGATCTCGTACTCCGTGCGCGGCGGGCCGCCCGCGGTCGACGGGGCGACCTCGTGCGCGAGCAGCAGGCCCTGCTTGGCCATCTGCTTCAGCGCGTGGTAGATCGAGCCGGGCTTGGCGTTGGA